>JACMPG010000334.1 GCA_014377625.1 Spirosoma sp. | reverse complement strand
CGCGCCGATACACCCGGCACCCAGTACGTTACCCATTTTAACAGTGCCGGGGCCTCGCTCATGCCGCAGCCGGTAATCGATGCCATTACGGGCCACATTGCGCTCGAAGCACAGATGGGCGGGTACGAAGCCGCCGAACTTCGCCAGAACACCATCCGGGGCTTTTACACCGCCACCGCCGATCTGCTGAACGCGAAGCCGGAGAATATTGCCGGGACGTCCAACGCCACCGATGCCTACGCCCGCGCCCTATCGGCCATTCCGTTCAGGCGGGATGACGTAATTCTGACTACTAACAACGACTACGTCTCCAACCAGCTCGCCTTTCTGTCGCTGCAACAGCGGTATGGGGTGCGCGTGGTCCGGGCCGAAGACGAACCGGGCAGCGAATCCACGTGGGACGGCGTTTCGGTAGATGATATGGCCGCTAAAATACGGGAGTTGCGGCCCCGGCTGGTGGCCGTCACCCATGTACCGACCAACTCCGGGCTGGTGCAGCCGGTGGCAGCTATTGGGGCATTGTGCCGGGAACATGACGTGCTGTATCTGGTGGATGCCTGCCAGTCGGTGGGGCAGTTACCGGTGGATGTGATGCAGATACAGTGCGATTTTTTGAGTGCTACCTGCCGCAAGTTTCTGCGTGGCCCGCGCGGGATAGGTTTCCTCTACGTATCGGACCGGGTGCTGCAGGACGGGTACGCGCCCCTGTTCGTTGATCTGCATGGCGCAAGCTGGGAATCGGCCAACACGTTTCGGCTGGAGCCAACGGCGGTGCGGTTTGAGGATTGGGAGTTTTCGTACGCGCTGGTACTGGGTGCCGCCCAAGCCCACCGGTACGCCCTGACTGTGGGGCTAGAAAACATTGCACAGCGGAACGCCGAACTCTGTGCGACACTACGCCCCAAACTAAGCGCGTTGCCCGGCGTTCGGCTACTGGACGAAGGAACGCATCTGTCCAGCATCATCACCCTCGTCAGCGACCATAAACCGGCTGCCAGATTGAAAACGCGACTATTGACCGAACACATCAATACGTCACTGAGCGTGTATGGCGGGGCTATCATAGATTATGGGCGAAAAGGCATGACCACAGCCGCCCTGCGTATCTCGCCCCATTATTTCAACACCAGCGAAGAAATGGACCGACTGGTCGATACGCTCAGCGATGCTTTATGGTAAAACTTAACTGTTTCCCCTTTTTTGCCCCATGAAAACCATCGCTGATCTGCTGTTGCTGGGCGACCCGCGCCTGTACGAAACCTGCGAACCCGTGCGCCCCGACGAATTACCCCTGGTACCGGGCTGGGTAGCCGATTTACACGCCGTGATGGAAGACATACGCGCCACATACCGCTTTGGCAGGGGCATTGCAGCCCCGCAGCTCGGTATCATGAAACGACTGTTTTATCTCAATACAGACCATCCCCGCGTCCTTATCAATCCCGAACTGGTTGATTTGAGCGACGAAACCGACGAACTCTGGGACGACTGCATGAGTTTCCCAAACCTTCTGGTACGCGTCCAGCGCCATCGGCGGCTTACCATCACCTACCGCGACCAACACTGGCAACCTCATACCTGGCCCGTAACGGACTGGCGCACAGCCGAACTGATTCAGCACGAATATGACCACCTCAATGGTATACTGTGCACCATGCGGGCCATTGATAAGCAGGCATACCAGTGGCGGCCAACGCCGTAACTAACGCGGGATAGATCCACCGTTATTTCGGATTGGTAAACAATAGTAGAACAAATGTCTACTCAGCTCAGGGGCATGTATTGCTGGCCGTAGAGACGGCGAACTTTATCGCGGGTTCGTTTGAGTCGCATCTTCACCGCACTTTCTTTCAGGGCGAAGCGCTCGGCAATGGCGCGGATGTCAAGGCCATCTTCATACTTCAGGCGCAACATTTCGGTTTCGTCGGGCGAAATAGACTGTAGAATCAGCGACAACCGCTGAAACTGTATTTCCAGCAGCTCCTTATCGGTGTTATCAGTGGCTGCACGGTCATAATCCAGTCCAATTTCAATCAGAGAGATTCGGTTGGCGGTCCGTAGCTGATCCATACAATAATTATAGGAGATGGAATACAGCCAGGTCGAGAAGGTAGCCTGCTCGCGGAAATTGCTCAGGTTGCCGTGTACACGCAGAAAAATGTCGTGCGTAAAGTCCTCGGCTTTCGTTGTGTCTTTGGTTAGCGACAGGCACCGCCGATAGACTTTGGTGACGTACCGGTTGTAGAGTACTCCGAAATAATTACTCTCCTCGGTACTTAGGTGCATACGAATTAGTTCTTCATCCTTCAATTGATGATGGTTCATGGCATTTATGAGAGTATATTGAGAAATGGGTTAGTTGTTATCCACACCACCTACATTTTGGCACTTTACCCGAAAAATCTTAATTAATTCAAGGTAAAGCGCTGTACATATACTTGCGTTGTCGATAACAAGGGTAAAGTAAGGTATTTAGCCGTAAGTCAGGTAGCTTACGTATTCTGTAGAGTGTAAGATTTATTTTTCGGTATGTCAGCTAACCCTCGGGAGTACGAGCGTCTTTGATTAGAGCCTTTCTAATACAGGATGTCGATATAAGCGTACCTTTGCCGTATTCTTTAGCGCATCAGCGATGCCATAACCAGGCATGCTGACGAGGAAAAACAAGTTCTGCACTAACACAACATATCGCTGCTGGTTATAAGTGTGTCTGCCCTTTATTAACCCAGCATCAGTTTTTTACTACACTATGGTTCCAAACGACGAACTCATACGGATCATTGACCTGCTTAATACAACCTACGAGAGCGAGGAAGCCTGGCATGGCCCCTCGGTGGTTGAGGTCCTGCGCGAAGTAACGCCCGAACTGGCTGGTCGGCGGGTTACACCCAACACGCATACCATTGCCGAACTGGTTTTTCATATGACAAGCTGGCGTATTTTCTGCGTAAAAAAGATGCAGGGAGACGCTGATTTTGACATTACCACGCCCGCCAAAGATTTTGGTGCCTTACCCGATCGAATCGATGGTTTTGAGTGGGAAGCCCTTCAAATGGAACTGAGTCTGAGTCAGGAAGAACTAATCAACGAGTTAGACAAACGCGACGACGATGAGTTTCTGGAAGATATCGTTCCCGGCCGTGGCTATACCTACTATGACATGCTGCACGGCATTGTCAACCATGACCTGTATCATACGGGACAGATCATGATTCTCAAAAAAATACTTCAGGTTGGTCGGGCAGGAGTACATCTTCAGGAAGAAGACGATCCCTACGGCTCCCCCTTTGGCCAAAGCCGCGAAAACGACGACTATTATTGATTTGGAATCGGTACGCTTCGGCATACCGACTCCAAATTCACTCATTCTATCATTCACAATTGAACTTCTGGCTCGTTAAATCGGAACCCGATACGTACGGGTGGCATCACTTCACGGAGCAGGGGCGCGCTGTTTGGGATGGCGTTCGCAACTATCAGGCACGTAATAATCTGCGGGCCATGCAACCCGGCGATCAGGTCTTATTTTACCACAGCGTTACCAAACCCGGGGTGGTAGGTCTGGCCAAAGTTGTACGCGGAGCCTATCCCGACCCTACCGTAGCCGACGATCCGGCGCAAACAAAGTTTGGCTGGGTAGTGGTTGATCTGGAGCCGGTCATGGCGTTAAGCAAACCCGTTACACTTTCGCAAATCAAGGCTGAACCACTCCTGGCCAATATGGGTCTTATCAAACAGTCACGCCTGTCGGTGATGCCTGTTCGCCCCGACGAGTTTGAACTGATCCTGAAACTGGGTGATGAATTATAGATGATGCATTATAAATGGATTGGCGCAGAAAACTATCGCGCAAGCTCATTCATCGTTTATAATTCACAATTCACAACTTATGCAACTAATAACCCCCGCCCCCTGGTCTGACTACGAACTGATTGACTCCGGCAAGTTTACCAAACTCGAGCGATTCGGCCTCTACGTTCTGGCCCGACCCGAACCACAGGCGATCTGGGATAAATCGTTGTCTGATGCTGAGTGGGATCAACGCGCCCACGCTACGTTCACCCGCGACCGCCAGTCGCCGGAACGGGGCGACTGGCAGATCAAACCCACCATGCGCGATCCCTGGACGATTGCGTTTCAGCAGCAGGGATTGAATCTGACGTTTAAACTGGCGCTGACAACGTTTAAGCATGTAGGTATTTTTCCCGAACAGGCTAACAACTGGGCGTATATCTACGATCAGATCAGGGCGTTTAACATGCCTCAGCCGAAGGTTCTGAACCTGTTTGCCTACACGGGCGGGGCATCGCTGGCGGCCCGGCAGGCAGGTGCCGACGTAACGCACGTCGACGCCGTGAAACCGGTCATCAGCTGGGCGCGCGAGAATATGGAACAGAGCGGTCTGGATAACGTACGCTGGGTAGTTGACGATGCCGTTAAGTTTGTGAAGCGCGAACTACGGCGGGGTAATCGGTACAATGGCATCATTCTGGACCCACCCGCCTACGGGCGCGGTCCCGACGGCGAAAAATGGGTACTGGAAGAACAACTCAACGACCTGCTCAAGGCCTGCACCGCTTTGCTGGACGATACCCGTTTCTTTTTCATCATTAATCTGTATTCGCTGGGGTTTTCGTCGCTGATTCTGGACAACCTCATGCGGCAAACAGCAGACTCGGTACCCAACGCCGAGTGGGGTGAATTGTACCTGACCGACAACTACCACAAACGCCTGCCGCTGGGCGTATTCTACCGGTTCAGCTCTGTATCTTTGCTCAATGAGTAAGTCGATGCGCCGTTGCTTAGTCCTTCTTTTGAGCGGATTGTGTCTCGCCTGTGGCCCGGATGACCGGCAGTCAGCGCGCATACCAGCCTATCCCAGACCGGATGATAGCAGCCGGGTGACGGGTACACTGAATGCGCTGACCCGGATTATCAATACGTCATCTCCTGCTTCAGCGTATGCCAAACGAGCCGCACTTTTTCTGACACTCGGGCAGCCAGCCAAATCTCTCGACGACATAAACGAAGCCATTAACCGTAACGCCAATGCCGGGTCGTACTACCTGACCCGGGCGCAGGTTCTGCGCGAATTACGGCAACCCGCCAACGCCCTTGCCGATGCGCAGCGAGCCGAAATTCTTGGCATCAACTCGCCCGAATTATACACGCTACAGGGCGATCTGCTCCAGCAGCAGCAGCAGTACGATAAGGCCCGACTGTATATTGCCAAAGCCTTGCAGATGGCTCCTTACGATGGTGAAGCTTATTTTTTTACGGGACTGATGGCTGCCAGACAGGGTGATACCGCGCGGGCTATTGAGCTTTATCAGCGGTCGCTGCAACTCAAACCGCGTTATCTGGAGACGTATAATCAACTGGCCACGGTGTACAGGGTGCTGGGTAATCTGGACGCGGCTATGGCCTACAATGGGCAGGCGATTCGGTATTTCCCCAATAATGCCCGGCTCCAGTACGGACGGGGGCTTATTTACCACGCTACCAACCGGCTCGACAGTGCCATGTTTTGCTACCAGCGTACACTTGTATTGCAACCCGGATATTATCAGGCCCATTTCCAGATGGGTCTCATCAGCCAGAAATACCGCAACTATTACACCGCCCTGACTAACTACCAGAAAGTACAGCAACTGCGTCCCCAGTTTCCCCGGATCGACACCTACATTGGCTACTGCTACGAACAGCTGCGGCAGTACGATCAGGCCATTACGGCTTACACCAAAGCCACCCAGCAAAACCCCGGAGACCGGCAGGCATCCGCTGGTTTATGGAGGTCAACACGCCGGCAGTACGTCGGATATCCGGCCAACCCCGTACTTTTGCCCGAAGAGTCCTTGCAGGAAGCAGCCATTAAACGAGCCAGATCCGATACGTCCCGGATCATGATCCAACCGATAGAGCCCCGAACGCAGGTACTGTCGGGTCATAGCGACTCTCTCCAGCGAACGGTGAAGCCAATAAACTGAGTTCTATTCTATTTCTGCACGAGGCACGATACTTGCGCAGAACCATTACGCAGCCTGCAGTTGTAGGCAGGCCGCAGAAACCAATAAACCAACCAACCAATGATTGCGCAGGACCAACAAATCCGCGTGACGCTGCCCGACGGGAGCGTTCGAGAATACCCAAAAGGAGCAACGGGACTGGACATTGCCACCCAAATCAGCGAAGGGCTGGCCCGGAACGTACTGGCTGCCCGTGTCAACGGCAAGGTGCAGGATGCCACCGCCCCCATCCATGAAGATGCTCAGGTGCAACTCCTGACCTGGAACGATACCGATGGCAAAGCCACGTTCTGGCACTCGTCCGCTCACTTATTGGCCGAAGCCCTCGAAGCGTTGTATCCCGGTACGAAATTCGGCATCGGCCCGGCCATAGAAACAGGTTTTTACTACGACGTTGACCTCGGTGGTCAATCGTTTTCGCAGGAAGACTTCAAGAAAGTAGAAGATAAAATGCTGGAACTGGCCCGTCAAAAACAGGCATACACCTCCAAACCAGTCAGCAAAGCCGACGCCATCACGTATTTTGAAGAGAAAGGCGATCCCTACAAGCTCGACCTGATTGACGGTCTTGAAGACGGTAGCATCACATTTTATACACAGGGCAACTTTACCGACCTCTGCCGGGGACCGCACATCCCGAACACGGGCTTTATCAAAGCAGCCAAGCTTATGAACGTGGCCGGTGCCTATTGGCGGGGCGACGAAAAAAATAAGCAGCTTACCCGTATCTACGGCGTTACGTTTCCCAAGCAAAAGGAACTCGACGAATATTTGCACCTGCTCGAAGAAGCTAAAAAGCGCGATCATCGCAAGCTTGGTAAGGAACTCGACCTGTTCGCTTTTTCGGAGAAAGTTGGGGCTGGTTTGCCACTGTGGCTGCCCAAAGGAGCCATGTTGCGTGAGCGGCTGGAGAATTTCCTTCGGAAGGCCCAGACGCGGGCCGGGTACCTGCCCGTGGTGACGCCCCACATTGGCAGCAAGCAGCTTTACGTTACGTCAGGCCACTGGGACAAGTACGGCGAAGATTCGTTTCAACCCATCAAAACGCCCGACGAAAACGAGGAGTTTTTGCTGAAACCCATGAACTGCCCGCACCACTGCGAAATCTATAAAACCCGCCCCCGCTCCTACCGCGACCTTCCCCTGCGGCTGGCCGAGTTCGGTACGGTGTATCGTTACGAGCAATCGGGTGAGTTGCACGGCCTCACCCGGGTGCGGGGCTTTACGCAGGACGACGCCCACATCTTCTGCCGCCCCGATCAGGTTAAAGAAGAATTCATGAAAGTAATTGACCTGGTGCTGTACGTATTTAAATCGCTGGGTTTCAACGAGTACAGTGCGCAGATTTCGCTCCGTGACCCCGATAACAAAGCCAAATACATCGGCTCGGATGAGCTGTGGGAGAAAGCCGAATCAGCCATCATCGAGGCAGCCGCCGAAAAAGAGTTGAAAACCGTTACCGAACTCGGCGAAGCGGCTTTCTACGGCCCTAAACTCGATTTCATGGTGCGCGATGCGCTGGGCAGGAAGTGGCAGTTAGGTACGGTACAGATCGACTACAACCTGCCCAACCGTTTTGAGCTGGAGTACGTTGGGGCCGACAATCAGAAGCACCGTCCCGTCATGATCCACCGCGCACCGTTCGGGTCTATGGAGCGGTTCATTGCCATCCTGATCGAGAACACGGCGGGTAACTTCCCGCTCTGGCTCTCGCCCGATCAGATTTCGATTCTGCCCATCTCAGAGAAATACGAAGACTACGCCAACGAGCTATTCTTCGCCCTTCAGGAACACGACATCAGGGGGGTAGTTGATCAGCGCGATGAGAAGATTGGTCGTAAAATCCGCGATGCCGAAATCAGTAAAGTACCCTTCATGCTGATTGTGGGTGAGAAAGAAGCCGCTGACCGGCAGGTATCCGTCCGGCGCAAAGGCCAGGGCGACGTAGGCACAATGTCTATCGACGAGTTCATAGCATTGTTTCAGGCTGAGGTTAAGGTTTAACTGTTCGATGTTTGATTGTTCAAGGTTTATGGTCGAAACTTTGAACAGTTAGACGGCCCGTGCGTATATTCCCGAACTTTTTGAAGTAGGTCATGTTATCCAAACGAATCAAAATAGCACACTAAAGACAAAATATGGCATTACCCCAACGCAGACCACCACGTCGCGTGGTTGAAGAACCGTACAAAGTAAATGAGCGCATCCTGGCCCGCGAAGTACGGGTGGTCGGTGAGAATGTAGAGCAGGGCGTCTATGAAACCAACAAGGCGCAGGCTATGGCAAAAGCCCAGAACCTCGATCTTGTGGAGGTATCGCCCAACGCCGTTCCGCCCGTTTGCCGTATTGTTGACTACTCCAAGTTCAAATACGAGCAGAAGAAGAAGCAGAAAGAAATCAAGGCCAACGCTACCAAAGTCGTCATCAAAGAGATTCGGTTTGGCCCCAACACCGACGATCACGACTTCGAGTTTAAGCTTAAGCACGCCATTAACTTCCTGAAAGAAGGCGCTAAAGTGAAAGCCTACGTACAATTCGTTGGCCGGGCCATTGTTTTCAAAGACCGCGGTTTTCAACTGCTGGACCGGTTCTCCAAAGGACTTGAAGAGTACGGCAAGGTAGAATCTGAACCCAGACTCGAAGGTAAGCGCATGAGCATGTTTCTATCGCCTAAGGTAGTAGCGCCGAAAAAATAGTTTAACGGTTTACGGTATTCAGCTTATGAGGGCTAACACGATTGATTTCGTGCGTTAGCCCTCGTAAACTGAATACCGTAAACCGTTTTTTCTTATCTTTGCGCCCTGTTTACTTATTTTACCACAATCAGCGGTTACGATAATGCCAAAAGTAAAAACCAATTCAGGTGCCAAGAAGCGATTTAAGCTGACCGGTACCGGAAAAATCAAGCGGAAGCACGCCTTCCACAGTCATATCCTGACCAAAAAGACGACCAAGCAAAAACGCAACTTAGTGCACGACACGCTGGTAGTTAAGGCAGACGAGCGTCGTATCAAAGCGTTGCTGAACGTCTAACCTGAGGTTTTCAACCTTAGGTTTCAGGATTAAAAAAGGATGCAGTAGCGTCCTGGTTTCACGTTTCACCCGACGAAAGGCCTTAAAGTACAGTGGACAGTGACCAGTAATCAGTAACCAGTTCTTCGGATGGCGTAGCCATTGATAACTGCTCACTGACAACCGATAACTGCCTTGTCGCCTGTGTCAAAAAACAAAAAATTATGCCACGTTCCGTCAATCACGTAGCCTCACGGGCGCGTCGGAAAAAAGTAATGAAGCTTGCCAAAGGATTCTATGGCCGGCGCAAAAATGTATGGACGGTTGCCAAAAACGCCGTTGAGAAAGCCCTGCTGTATTCGTACCGCGACCGCCGGGCCAAGAAACGCGACTTCCGGAGTCTCTGGATTCAGCGCATTAACGCCGGAGCACGTCAACAAGGCATGTCGTACTCGGCTTTTATGGGTTCGCTCAGCAAAACGAACATCGAACTCAACCGTAAGGTGCTGGCCGATCTGGCCATGAACCACCCCGAAGCATTTGCTGCCGTGGTGAATCAGGTAAAGTAAACAGCTATGATTAAAACAGGAAAAGCCTGGCTGTATAGTCAGGCTTTTCCTGTTTTAATCGACTACAAACCAGGACCCCTTCTATGTCTGCACCACTTTGGTTTTAATACCAACCCGTTCGCCGGTTGTGGGCTGACCAAGCAGGTACACATCCATTTCGGATTGACCCACGTAAAACACCTGCCGGTTAGTAAGGGTCGTAGTGATAAAGGCATGCAGTTTCTGAAAACTGGCCGTGCGGGCATTCTCCTCGTCTCCGTACCAATCCTGCTCCGTTACTACGGGTTCCCAGAATTCTGCTTCGGGTCGTTCTTCCACGTAAACCGACGGGGGTAACATCTGCCAGTCTTTTATCTGGCTAACAGTAAGCGGCTCAGGCTGATCGAGGTAACATGATACAGCTTCGAACGGCTCATCAGATTCGCTGGGGTAGAGCAAGTCCGTAAGAAGAGGGGAAACGACCTGCTTGAATGGTACATCATTTACTGGCGAACTGTTACGTTCAACGTCATTATTCGTCATAGCGGGGCTGTGTTTTGTCAGCAAAGGCAGGGTAAAAGTAGAACGCATTCAGCAAAAAGTTGTACAGGAACCCTACTTTTACGGACGAAATCAGTTTATATCGTTTACTAAACAAGAAAAATATGTTTGAAACATTAATGAATCTGGTACAGCAGCAGTCTGGCCAGGCAGTCGTGCAGAATCCGGCTATTCCGAACGAGAAGAACAACGATGTCATGCAGACCATCACCGAAAGTATCATGGGCGGTCTGGGTCAGCAGGCACAGGGCGGTGGTCTGGGCAATCTGCTCGGTATGGTCACGGGTGGTGGTCAGGGTGTGCAGGATAACCCCGTTACAGGTGGTGTGCAGCAGCACGTAGAGCAGAGTCTGATGCAGAAGCTGGGCATCTCTCCGGCGGTAGCCATGTCTGTAGCCAGTGCTGTAGTGCCAATGGTATTAAGCAAACTGATGCACAAAGCATCCGACCCCAATGACAATAGTATCGATGGAAACAGCATTCTTGGTGCTGCTACCGGCAATCAGGGTGTAGATTGGATGGGTATGGCAGGTTCGGCTATGGCTGATGGAAAACTCGATATGAACGACCTCATGCGTGTTGTTGGCCAACAGGGTGGCGGTGGTGGCCTGGGCGGAATGCTCGGCGGCCTGTTCGGAAAATAGTCGTCAACATTCAGTCCTTATTTTATAGTACAATCCCCGGCCATACGTAGCCGGGGATTTTTTTATCATAAAATGGCAACAAATCTACTATCTATCTACTGCGCGTTATTCATCATAGGCCGCTTACTGTTCACTGAGAAGCGTTTGAGTTAGCGATTTGAGGCTGAAAGTTTCCGTCACTTTGGCCCGTAAAATCGGCATATACTGTCAATCTGACAGCAATTAGAACAAAACTACGGGCTGGCATTTGTATTGATAGGTAGGTAATGTCTGTCACTGAGACAGGCCTCAGAGCAAGAAACTAAACCATATAGAATTACTCATCATGGGAAAAATCATCGGTATTGACTTAGGCACCACAAACTCGTGCGTAGCCGTGATGGAGGGCAACGAACCCGTTGTTATCCCAAACAGCGAAGGTGCCCGTACCACGCCGTCGGTCGTGGCTTTCATGGACAATGGCAACGGTGAGCGCAAAGTTGGCGCACCCGCCAAACGTCAGGCTATCACCAACCCACACAATACGATCTCCTCTATCAAGCGGTTCATGGGGAAACGCTACAACGAGGTAACCAACGAAATCAAAAACGTTGCCTACAACGTAGAGAAAGGGCCTAACGACACGCCCCGCGTTAGAATTGGCGACCGTCAATATACACCCCAGGAACTCTCGGCCCTGATTCTGCAAAAAATGAAGCAGACCGCCGAAGACTACCTCGGCCAAACCGTTACCGAAGCCGTAATTACAGTACCGGCTTATTTTAACGACGCCGAGCGGCAGGCCACTAAAGAAGCGGGCCAGATTGCCGGCCTTGAGGTGAAGCGGATCATCAACGAGCCAACCGCAGCCGCCCTGGCCTACGGTCTCGACAAGACGAATAAAGATCAGAAAATTGCGGTATTCGACCTCGGTGGCGGTACGTTCGATATTTCGATCCTTGAACTCGGCGACGGTGTGTTTGAAGTAAAAGCAACCGACGGCGATACACATCTCGGTGGTGACGACTTCGACCAGGTTATTATTGACTGGCTGGCCGACGAGTTTAAGAAAGACGAAAACATCGACCTGCGGAAAGACCCGATGGCCCTGCAACGGCTGAAAGAAGCCGCCGAAAAAGCCAAGGTTGAACTGTCCAGCTCGACCTCGACGGAGATCAACCTGCCGTACATCATGCCGGTCGATGGCATTCCAAAGCACCTCGTTCGGACACTGAGCCGCGCCAAATTTGAGCAGCTGGCCGATTCGCTCATTCAGCGGAGTCTGGAACCCTGCCGCCGTGCGCTGAAAAACTCCGGGCTGAGTGCCAGTCAGATTGACGAGATCATTCTGGTGGGTGGATCGACCCGGATTCCGAAAGTACAGGAGGAAGTAGAGAAACTCTTCGGTAAGAAGCCTTCCAAAGCCGTTAACCCCGACGAAGCCGTAGCCATTGGTGCTGCTGTGCAGGGCGGTGTGCTGACGGGTGAGGTGAAAGACGTTCTGCTCCTCGACGTGATCCCGCTTTCGTTGGGTATCGAGACGATGGGTGGCGTATTTACCAAGATGATCGACGCCAACACCACGATTCCGACCAAGAAGGTTGAAACCTACTCGACGGCGTCGGACAATCAGCCAAGCGTAGAGATCAACGTATTGCAGGGTGAGCGGCCTATGGCGCAGCAGAACCGCCAGTTAGGTCGGTTTATCCTGTCCGACATTCCGCCCGCGCAGCGCGGTGTGCCGCAGGTTGAAGTGACCTTCGATGTGGACGCCAACGGCATTCTGAACGTAACGGCCAAAGACAAAGGCACCGGCAAAGAGCAGCGGATTAAGATTGAAGCCTCAAGCGGCCTGAGCGACGCCGATATTGCCCGGATGCGCGAAGAAGCCAAAGCCAACGAAACCGCCGACAAAGCTGAGCGCGAGACCGTTGAGAAGGTCAATGCCGCCGACTCGATGATTTTTCAGACCGAACGGCAGTTGAAAGAATACGGCGATAAACTCTCGGCCCCCAACAAAACGGCCATCGAAGACGCGCTTGGCGAACTCCGCACCGCCCACAGCTCACGCGACGGAGCCGCCATTGACGCAGCCCTCGAAAAGCTGAACACGGCCTGGGGCGCAGCCTCGCAGGAAATGTACAGTGCCACCAACGACCAGGCCAATCCGATGGACGGTGCCGGTTTCGGCGGCAAGAACGGTAACCCCGACCAGGGCCAGGGTCAGCCCACCGATGGCGACGTGTCGGACGTACCGTATGAGGAGGTGAAGTAATAACTCAATCAACATAGTAAAAGCCCCGTCCTGAATCAGGACGGGGCTTTTACTATGGAAAAATATGAATGATGAGCTACTGATAGTCTGCACAATCATACATCTTTCTTGATTTTATAGAATTACATCTCCCCGTCGGGAATCCAGCACATTGAGGATACAAATCTGTTCCTGTATTATCGAATAATACAGGGTTGTATGGGGCTGGATAACGGATTTTCGTACACCGGGCAAACTTTTTAGTTTTTGGCCAATAAAAGGTGAATGCTCCAATAGCGTCACTTTGGCCATAATCGATTCGGTGAAGCGATCTGCAACATCAAAACTATATACGTCCAACAAATAGGAGATAATAGCGTGATAATTTTCTTCGGCTTCCTGGCCCCATGCTATTGTGTAAGCCATTCCTTCGTCTTCTTCATCACATCCTCATTCGATCTCGTGTTTCCGGCTTTGACAGATTCTAACGCTCGCTCCAATTGAGCAATTAAGGCAGGCGATTCGGTTTGTTGCTCACTTCGATGGCTTAAGAATTCGTTAACTGTCAACAGCAAGTCCTGTAGGTCTTCCTCCTTTTGAATACCATCAATTTGCCGGTACAAGGTTGTTTTTATATCCGTAGCTGACATGATCGGGTAGCGTTTTCTCAAAATTAGCGAAAAAATTAGTACCAAATTGCCACATTATCCAGCCTAATACCGGGGCAATAACTTCGGGCCTTCGCTTATTTTTTGGTAACAGCCAGTGGCGTAGTAAATTCCTCGAATCGAAATACGTCCTGACGCACCGGCTCAAACGTTCGGGTTAGCTGACGGTTTCCAGTTGTTTCGGATCGGTAGCGTTGGCAAGAAGGTTCAGATTGATGACGGGCCGGGCAATGGCAAAATCATACCTCTTCTCAGTGCCTTTTGGAACCACCAAGGCCGAAAACGCCCAGCCGCGTAGCAAATTCTGCGCCACCTGCGCGGCTGCCGCCTGATTGATGGCCCGCCACTCGCGTTCCACGCTCAGCGCGTCCTGAATGGTCAGGCCCGGCACGAGTTCACGTTAAATTAGGTACGTATAAGTTTTGGAAACCGGAGCGGTTTGCGCCAGCGTAGGCGTTGTCAGGCTGGTAAGCAGCAGGAACAGGCAAAAAAAGAGCGGGTATTTCACGGTGTATCGGGTTGAATCACCATGAAAATACCCACTCTTTTGCTTTTCTACTGTTTTTATTTCAAACTGCCCATACCGCCATCTATGCCGATGATTTGGCCGGTAATCCAGCTGGCGGGGTCGGTGAGGAGATAGGCGGCCATGCTGGCAATGTCTTCCGGCGTACCGACGCGGCCCAGCGGGTGGCGTTTGTTGCCCGCTTCGCGTTTGTTGTCGTCGCCCAGCAGGAACCCGGCCAGAGGCGTATCGGTAAGCGAGGGAGCAATGGCGTTGACCCGCACGTTGAACGGGGCCAGTTCTGCCGCCAGCGATTTGGTCAATCCTTCTACCGCCGATTTGGCGACCGATACCGACGAGTGCATACCCATGCCAAGTTTGGCCGCTACGGTGCTGAAAAGGACAATACTGCTATTCTTGGTTTTTTTGATGGCCGCGTAACAGGCATGAATAGCCGCTACGGCACCCAGTACGTTAACCTCCAGATCGTTACGATAATCTTCGATGGTGAGCCGCTGAAAGGGCTTGAGGTTAATGGTACCGGGGCAATACACCAATCCGTGCAGGGTGTCGGGCAGTTGGTTGAGGGCCTCAGCAGCCGGGGTTTTGGTCACGTCCCACGTCATGTGGGTGGAGTTTATACCGTCGGGTTGGGTACGGCCCGCTGTAAAGAGTGTGGCACCGGCCTGTTGAAGCTGTTGCGCCAGCGCGTGGCCAATGCCCGAACTCGCGCCAATGATGAGGATGTTTTTGTCGTTCATAGTTAGTGTAAAAAAATGGCGGGTTCCAACTTTTGTAAGCTGGTACCCGCCGTAGTAAAGTATCCGTTGACTTAAATTGTTACGTTCGAGCAGCCGATGTAGCGCAGAAACTCCTGGCGGGTGGCATCTTCCTCGAACTTACCGCCGTAAGCAGCCGTGATGGTTGAGCTGTTTATGTCATGTACTCCGCGCGTAGAAACGCAAAGGTGCTTGGCATCCACGATAACGGCTACGTCTTCGGTTTCCAGCACCTTTTTGAGTTCATCGGCAATCTGGACCGTCAGGCGTTCCTGCACCTGCGGGCGTTTGCTGAAATACTCCACAATCCGGTTCAACTTCGATAAGCCGATCACTTTACCGCTCGAAATGTACGCGATATGCGCTTTGCCAATGACGGGTACAAAGTGGTGTTCGCAGTAGGTCTGCACCAGAATATCTTTCTCGACAAGCATCTCGTTGTAACGAAACTTGTTCTCGAACAGGGTGGGCAGCGGCTTGTTGGCCGGGTCGAGACCGCGAAAAATTTCGGTCACGTACATCTTGGCCACGCGCCGGGGCGATCCTTTCAGGCTGTCGTCGGTGAGGTCGAGGCCCAGAATGCCCATGATTTCGCGGAAGTGTTCTTCGATGAGGTCGATTTTGGTATCGTTGTCCAGGTCGAAGGCATCGGGGCGCATGGGGGTGTCTATGGCAGCCGCGCCGTGTTCGTCGCCAATATCGTCGATGAGCTGCTCATCGTAATTGTGGCCATTGTGATGTTTACCGTTCATGTTGTTTCCGTTCAGTGAAGGGGTGCCGTTAGGCGGGATATTCAACGAAGTTCCGTTCGGTTTCATAAAGTCTTATTTTCAGGGTCAGGCTCTCGCTCAACTGATTACGTAAAATGTTATAGATGATGATGGCAATGTTTTCGGCAGACGGGTTCAGATCAGCAAACTCCTCCGTGTCCAGATTCAGGTTTTTATGATCGAATCGGTCCGTGACATGCTCTTTTATGAGGTCGCTCAGCAACTTCATGTCGATGACGTACCCTATTTCAGGATCGACTTCCCCCGTAACCTGAACAATCAGGTCGTAATTGTGGCCATGATAGTTAGTATTATTGCACTTCCCGTACACACGGGCATTCTTCTCGTCCGACCAGTTAGGGTTATTCAGCCGGTGAGCCGCATTGAAATGTTCCTTTCGAAACACGGCAACGCGTGGCGGACTGGTCTGCCCGGCGGCAGCATCCCCAGCGGGGTAATTTTCCATGATAATTGTGAATCGAAAAATGGTTCGATCAACCTGTCGTTACAAAGTATGTGTACAACACAGGCAGACGGCAGGGCGTAGAAGTGTAAGGCCCGTTAGTATGCAAATGGCAGGTAAATAACCCGCTCAGGGAGTATTCTGTTCATCCTTTTCTAAAAAAGATTAAACAAAGCACTCACCCCTATACCTACAACATACCCGTTTGTTGCTTTGTTCCGTAGCCGTCAGAACGTAACATTAACCGCACCCGTTGGCCCTGTATGAGCAGTCTAAAATTTATTATGCTTTTTACCGCCCTGCTTATTTCGACCGTAGCCATTGCCGGTTATGGCTTTCTTAAAACGCTCGTTTTTGGAGCCGACCCTGCTAAAGATCGCCTGGCGCGAGTGAAACAATCCCCCAATTACCGCGATGGCTCGTTTCAGAATATCGAACCTACCGATGTCATGCGGCAGGACGCGTCATACATTAGCATGATCGGTGATTACATGAACAAATCGCCCCTGAATACCCCCAAAACACCCCTACCCTCCGTTAAAACCGACCTCAACGCCCTCGCCGACGACGTACCGACGCTGGTGTGGTTCGGGCATTCGTCGTATCTCATCAAATACGCCGGTAAAACCGTACTGGTCGATCCGGTCTTCAGCGGTCATGCTTCGCCGGTGAGTTTCTTCGGCGGGGCGTTTCCCGGTACCAATGTATATGGCGCAGACGATATGCCGGCTATTGATCTGCTCGTTCTCTCGCACGACCATTACGATCACCTCGATTACGAGACGGTTGTTAAACTTGCGCCGAGGGTAAAGCAGTTTTACACCGCTCTCGGCGTAGGCGCGCACCTCGAACGCTGGGGCATCACGCCGGGCAGTATCAATGAATTTGACTGGGGCGACACACAAACCCTGACCGACGGTATCCGGCTTACGGCAACCCCGGTGCGGCATTTCTCGGGCCGGAGCCTGACGCGCGGCAAAACGCTCTGGACATCGTTCGTGCTGGAGTTACCCGGCAACACGCCCGATACCGGCTACAAACTGTTTCTGGGTGGCGATTCGGGTTACGGTACGCACTTCGCGCAGATTGGCGCGAAACACGGCCCCTTCGATCTGGCCATGCTGGAATGCGGGCAGTACAATGCCGACTGGCCCAACATCCATCTGTTTCCCGAAGAGGTGGTTACGGCAGCTCAGGACTTACAGGCTAAAGCGGTGCTACCGGTTCACTGGGGTAAATTTGCACTTGCCTACCACGCCTGGAACGAACCCATCCAACGGGTCACCAAACGGGCCGACGAGGTAGGTTTTGCCGTTGCTACGCCGAAAATTGGCGAGCCGGTTGTAGTTGGGCAACCTTATCCTGTGAGCGTTTGGTGGTAGTAGTTGGGTAAAATTGTTTATTTGTGAACGATAACCTTTTCCCGATATGCCTTTTCCGTCTCCTACCCGTCGCCAGTTTATTCGCACAGCCGCGCTGACCGGCGCAGCGGCATCCGTTTTGCCAACCATCCTGACCCACGCCAAACCCGTTGCCGATAAAGTTAGGCTGGGGTTCATTGGCGTTGGCGAGCGGGGGCGCAGCCATATACAACAGGCCCTGTTGCGCAGCGATGTCCAAATTCCGGCCATCTGCGATATTGATCCCGATAGCATCCGGCAAACGAACGGTATGATCGAGAAAGCTGGTCGTGCAAAGCCCGAAGCGTACAGCAACGGTCCCGAAGCCTTTTTGCAGATGCTGAAACGCAATGACCTCGACGGCGTTGTGATTGCCACACCCTGGGAGTGGCACGTACCCATGGCCGTGGCCACTATGAAAGCGGGTAAGTATGCCGCCGTAGAGGTATCAGCCACGGTGACGTTGCAGGAGTCATGGGATTTGGTCGATACTTCGGAAAAGACCGGCATGCCGTGTATGATCCTGGAAAACGTCTGCTACCGGCGCGATGTACTGGCGGTGCTGAACATGGTACGTCAGGGTATGTTCGGCGAGATGACCTACGCCCATTGCGGCTACCAGCACGATCTGCGCGAGGTGAAGTTCAACAACGGCAAACAGGCATATGGCGGGGGCGTGGAGTTCGGTGCAAAAGGGTATTCCGAAGCTCGTTGGCGCACGCAGCACTCCGTTGACCGCAACGGCGATTTGTACCCCACGCATGGGCTGGGACCAGTGGCACACTGGCTCAACATTAACCGGGGCAACCAGTTTGTGCGACTCACGAGCATGGCTACCAAAAGCCGGGGTCTGCACAAATACGTGGTCGATAAGGGTGGCAAAGAGCATCCCAACGCTAAAGTCAACTTCAAACTCGGCGACGTGGTCACGACCATGGTCGAGTGCGCCAACGGCGAAAACATCGTGATTATGCACGATACCAACTCCCCCCGGCCCTACTCGCTGGGGTTCAGGGCACAGGGTACCGAAGGCATCTGGATGGACGACAACGATATGATCTATCTGGAAGGCGGTCCGTCGCACGGCAAATCGCCCAAAGCACACTCGTGGGAGCCGTTCGCGCCCTATCAGGAAAAATACGATCATCCTCTCTGGAAACGGCACGGGCAGATGGCCGAAAGTGGCGGACACGGCGGCATCGACTTTTTTGTCTTGCGGACCTTTATCGAAGCCGTCAAAGCCAAAGGCCCAGTACCCATCGACGTGTATGATGCAGCCGCCTGGAGTGCCATTAGCCCCCTGTCAGAGCAGAGCATTGCGGGCAACAACAAACCGGTCGACATTCCCGATTTCACGCGCGGCAAGTGGAAAACTAATCAGCCTATTTTCGGCCTGACAGACAATTTCTAACCCGAATGGGCGGCTTTCTGGTATGCCTTTATACAGACGCCTAATACTGAAGACCTGAACAAATTCAGGTTAACAAAAAACGGTCAGGGAACTACATCACCGTAGTTCCCTGACCGTCAGCACAATTATGAGTGGATAGAAGCAGACCTGATGTACGTTATGGCTAAGGTACCTCGTCTGTTTACCGATTCTGTGCGAAATACAACAACCGCATCTATTTTTCGCACTGACCCCTATATATACCTAACCAATTGATTATCATACAAAAATCATAGGGTTAGTACGATTAAATCCCAACTGTAGTGTTGCGCTGAGTCAGGGAATACCACGCAAGCTTACCGGCATTGTTAATACCCACGCCCATTTCATAGATCCCGCTGTTTGCCGGGGCCGTATAGCCGGGGAAAATCGCTACCCTGTCGCCGGTTTGATTACACTGCGCCCCTTAAACTGGACCACTTTACTGGATAACGAAGTTGTTACAGGGCCGCCTGTGCGGTTGATTTGACTTTTTACTTGATTTAATGTGTTCCCTTTTACCCCCTTCAGTACCTCTGACGGTGTGCGGTACTGGAGAGATTGATGAAAACGTCGATGATTGTAGAAGTCGAAATACGACTCCAAACCCGTCTCCAACTCCCAGCCATCACCATACGCTTTCAGTTAGATATGCTCATACTTGACCGTTCGCCACAACCGCTCTACCGCAACAGCGGACTGTAAATATATTATCTAAAGCACGCCCTTTCCCTATAGTGCGCCCCCTATTTCGGACCAGTAGCTAAGTTGGATTTCGAGCCTAATTTTGACCTCATGAACGGCAAAACAAAGCGAAAATTCACCGCACAGTTCAAACTCAAAGTCGTACTG
>JACMPG010000333.1 GCA_014377625.1 Spirosoma sp. | reverse complement strand
GCAGGACATGGTCGTGGACGAACACACCGTACTCACCACCGCCGACGCGAAGAATATGTACGATACCGCCTTGGGAACTATCATGGCGTAACGATGGCGGAGAATGCGCACGACAAATTTTTCAAGGACAACTTCTCGCGGCAGGACATAGCGCGGGCGTTTGTAGAAGAAACATTTCCAGCTTCACTGCTGGAAAAATTACGCCTGGATACGTTCACGCTGAGCAACGCATCGTATATAGACGCTACACTGGAAGAGTATTTCGCCGATATAGTTTATACCTGCCAATACGGTGCGCAGTCTGTCCAGATTGCCATTCTGTTTGAACACAAGAGTTACAAGGAAACGTATCCACATTTTCAGCTACTCCGGTATCTGCTTAACAGCTGGGAGCAGGCCCGTAAACAGAAGCAGCCACCAACGCTGCTGATTCCGGTTATTGTATATCATGGCAAAGCCGCCTGGGAATATGAGCCACTACCAACCTATTTTGGCGAAGTCGATGCCGGATTAACAAGGTTTTTGCCAGATTTCGAGTACCTTTTAGTCAATATTTCCCGGTACTCTGACGAGCAGATACTGAGTTTCCAAAATCGGTTTCTGGCTACGTCTCTGTTTTTGATGAAGCACCGGACCAACGAAGAGCGGCTTCTGGCACAGCGCGACCGACTGTTTGTGTGGCTTGAAAATGAGGTTAATCCTGAGCGCGAAAGTGATTATTTGCAGACTGCTGTTGTTTACCTGTTTAGAAACTTAGATTTCAGAAGCCGGACGTTTTACGATCAGTTATTTGCTTCACCACAAAACAACCGCAAAGCCATGAGTACATACGATTATCTCATTGAGGAAGGCCGCAAGGAAGGCCGTATGGAGGGCCGCACGGAGGCTGTGACTAAACTGCTACGGATGGCCCACCAGCAGGGTATTGATATTACGAAGTTTCTAAGTCAGGATTATGGCCTGTCCAATGAACAGTTACGGGCTATTGTCGATACCATTCAGCGGGGTCAGTAATCCGCCACTTACACTAACTCAATCTGAATGACCACACACAATCTTGCCGCTATTACCACCCAACTCTGTGCTATTGCCCGCGAGGCCGGCGCGTTTCTGATGCAGGAACGCGCCAAATTTCAGCGCGACGCCATCGAATACAAAGGACTGAACAACCTCGTTTCGTACGTCGATAAAGAGACCGAAAAACTCCTGGTGGCTCGGCTGCGCGACCTGCTGCCCGAAGCCGGGTTCATTACGGAAGAAGGCACGACCGGTACCGAAGCCGACCCCACGGCCCTGAACTGGATCATCGACCCACTCGACGGTACGGCCAATTTCATCCATAACCTGCCTGTCTTCTCGGTCAGCATTGGTCTGGCGGAGGGTAAAACGCCCATTGCGGGAGTGGTCCATGACCCCAACCGCGACGAGTGCTTCTCGGCCTGGCAGGGCGGGGGCGCGTACTGCAACGATCAGAAAATCAGCGTGTCGCCCGTGCAGACGCTGGGCGAAAGCCTGATTGCAACGGGCTTCCCCTACTATACCTTCGAACAGATGCAGCCGTACCTGCATATTCTGGAATCGCTCATGCAGCAGACACACGGCCTGCGCCGGATGGGGTCAGCAGCTATCGACCTGGCCTACGTGGCCGCCGGTCGGTTCGACGCCTTTTATGAGTATAATCTCAACTCGTGGGACATGGCCGCCGGGGTATTGCTCGTGCGCGAAGCGGGCGGGACCGTAACCGACTTTGACAATGGCAACGAGTTCCTCTTCCGGGGTGACGTAGTGGCAGGCTGTGGCGTTCACGGCGAGTTACTGCGGGTCATTCAGGGTTTCTGGAAATAGCACGCCATGCACGCATAGCCGCCGGTTTCTGGGAGTTACTAACTCCTATGAACCGGCGGCTTTTTGTGCACAACCCGATTCCGGTACCAGTCGAAACCCGCCACAAGCAGGAGATAAGCCACACCAACGGGTTTCAGCCAGCTCGCAAACGCCCAGTTGGCTTGATAATGTAACACCGCACTACCCAGAAAAATGAGAAGACCAACAGCGTACAGCCCATCGAACTTGTAGCTTCGGCGAACGATAGGTAAAGACTTCAGTGGTCCAGTATCTTCCGAAACCAAAAACTTCAGTTTATGAAAATCATGGACCAGCAGATAGCAGTTCATAGCCAGAAAAACGGCTACCACATAGGGCGTTCCCTGCCAGCGTAGGGTAATGACGATCACCAGAATATTCAGCAAAATCGGGAACAGCATCACCGCGCCCAGCGTGGTAAACCGGCGCACCAGCAACAGGTACCCAACAATCAACTGGCTGGTGGCGATGAAAACGCCATATGATTCAAGGCCGTATGGGCGAAGCCGTTCAAAGAGCCAGCCCGGCCCCATCAGCCCACTGCTTCCATAAAACTTTCCGAGACCTGACGTCAGAAAGACCAGCCCCAATATGAGTCGGCAACCGGTGTAAACAGTCCATGACAGGCGCATACGTCGTTACGTTACCGGTTTAACCACCGCAACGCCTGCCCCCGCAACTGCACCTCGGCACGGGGCGACAGTTCCGGCGTAAAGGCGTTGGTCTGCGTATTATTCAGCTGAATCCCACTCGAATCCCGAACCACCGCCCGCAATGACCCGTAGCGGTCAGCCCCCAGCACCGCAACACTGCCCCGGCTTCCGGTCAGCGTTACCGGGCCGTTCACAACCACACCGTTGGTACGCAGCCGGGTGCTTTGCAGGTCGATGATCAGCGCGTTATCGGTTCGTTTGCGGAGGGTAACACGCCCGTTGGTTACGCGCAGACTTTGCAGGTTGGGCAACCGCAATACCAGATCTATACTCAGTTCGTAATCAGCGTCGTTGCGCGGGTCGTGGGTACCTTCGTAGTCGGGCGTAAAAGCTATGTAGGCCGTATCATTTTGCTGACGAATACGCAAAAATTTGTCCTGCTCCGGCTCTACCAATGCCTGCCCCGTAGTGCTTTGCTCGATCACGATTTCACTGACCGGCGATCCTTCGATAACCAGATTACGGACCGATGGAAAATCCCGCTGGTCGGAAGTCTGGTACGGATTGCTCCAGTCTATTTTCTGGTACTGTTGCTTCAGCAATACGTCGGTGGCCACCATACCCGTCAGCGTAACGAGGAGGAGAACGGCGAGGAGGATATAGCTCGTTTTCATTGGGCTGCGTTGGTTTCGTGAATATACTGGCCGTACCGCGTTTCTATCTCGGCGAGGTCAATGTTGAGCAGGGTCAGGTTTTTGAAGAATTGCGGCAAATCGTTCTGCAAAAACTGTTCGCGCCGAAACGCCCGGATGGTATCGGTAGCGTCGTCGGCGGGAAAGTAGCCAATGCCGCGTTTGTTGACAATGACATTTTGCTGACTCAGAAATTCGTACGTGCGCATGACGGTGTTGGGGTTTACTTCCAGCTCTGCCGCCAGTTCGCGCACCGACGGAATCCGCTCGCCGGGTGTCCAGCGGCCCAGCAGAATCTGCTCGCTGACATGGTCGGCAATTTGCAGGTAGATGGCTTGTTTATCTCTGAAATCCATGATTACACCTCCCGTTCTTTAAGACTGTAAAAGGCGATAATGTAGAGTAGCACTATACCCGCTATGCCCGTTGTATAGCGGATAATGTCGCCCAGGGGTTGCGGTAGATCCAGTTTCCGAACTGCCATTCCTTTCGGCGATTCGACAATGGCCCGCTCGAAGGGCAACGTACTCAACGGTTCGGCTGTATTCAGGAACCAGGTGAGCATATACGAGTTGATAAAATAGCCAACAGCCAGCATAACCAGAATCAGCACGCCCACAACAGAAAACGAATAGCGGTTGATGAACATAAAAGCAGCGAGGCAGAACGGATGTAGCAGTGCTGTGAGTACCAACATCTGGGCTGGTGGCACAACGTGGTTCGACTGATAGAAAGGCCTGATTGACAGGGTACCCCCCGCCTGCCGTATCACTTTCAACTCCTCAGGATTCCAGTTTCTTCCATTCACATAGGCCACCCCAACAGCGTCAGTGATTGTAAACAGACCAAAAAACATAATCAGGAATCCTATACCCGACACCAGCCAGATAGCCAGAAATTTTTCGAGCTGTGATGCTGGCTGGAGAAGATAACCCATTGCCTGTTCGCGATTGTTTAATACCTCCACCTGCTGCCACGTAAATACGTACCAGAGTGGCCAGCCGAACAGAAAGAGCGAAAGCATCCGGTTCCGGTCGGTCTGAATAGGAAAGCTCCTGTAAAATAACAGGGTACCGATCAGGAGAATGCCGGTCAACAACGCCACGTTGAGTAGTAATTGTGTCCGATTA
Source organism: Spirosoma sp. (assembly GCA_014377625.1). Classification (GTDB taxonomy): domain Bacteria; phylum Bacteroidota; class Bacteroidia; order Cytophagales; family Spirosomataceae; genus Spirosoma. The sequence continues at coordinate 5,346 of JACMPG010000333.1, read as the reverse complement.
TTGGAAATGTATTTATAAAGCACCCGTCCGAAGCGGCTGATTGAAAAGGTCTGGTTCATGCGTTGATCCCGGTTAAAGTAGTCGAAAATAACTGCGCAATACGGTCAGGCTCGGCCTGTACGGTGTTGAAAAGCCGCTCCAGATCGAGCCGGCTCGGCTCGTCATGCTGGTTTTCGGCTACGAGGGCATAGCCACCCACAGCCCGTTCAGAATACAAAATCGGGCGACTGGCATCAAGTTCGGCGGTCATACCAAACCACAGCCGGTCGGTAATTTCCTCGACCGTGGCGTTCAGGCCGATGCGCATCCGGCCGCCCGGCTCGCCGGTCAGGATCACAATGGGGTCGATGAGCGTCTCCAGATCACGAACCTGATGGGTCGAGATTACCACCGTCCGCCGGTCGTCCACCGCCCCGGCTACCAATCGCCGAAACTGGCTTTTCGAGGGAATGTCCAGCCCGTTGGTTGGCTCGTCCATGAGCAGCAGGGCCGTGTTAGTGGCCAGCCCAAAGCCAATCAGGACCTTCTTTTTCTGGCCGTACGACAGTTCGTTGAGATTCTGTCCGTTGGTTAGGCCAAACTCGCGGAGGTAAAGGGCCATCTGTGCCGTATCAAAGCGGGGGTAGAACTGGGCGTTGCCCGTCACAAACTGCCCGATGCGGACGGGTGGTAGGTAAAACTCTTCCGGCACAAAGAACAGGTCTTCCAGAAACCCCGGCTTACGGTCACCGGGCCGCCACTCCCCCACCCGGATACTACCTGACTTCGGGTACAGCAACCCCGTCAGCAACCGCAGCAGCGTCGATTTCCCAGCCCCGTTGGGCCCCAGCAACCCGTAAATCGACCCCGGCCTGAGCGTCAGATTCAGGTGATCGTACAGCAACCGATTGCGCCGATAGCTGAACGATACGTCGTGCAAATGAATCATAAAACAACGTGCTTTAGTGTATTAGACAAATAGGACACTACAATAGTAAGGCGTTTTTAAATACGTGATTCTGTTGTGGCGAGAAATATTTTCGAGTGGCATAAAAAATGCCCCTGCAATCGTTGCAGGGGCATTTTTACAGATTGGTCACTCCTGACCAACCAAGCCGAAGGCTAAAACACTGACTCGGCTCATGAACGACACAGTTAGTCGCTGCTCGCGACTGGTCGGACAAGAGTGTCCAACCTACTATTTCGGGCCATTCAGTTTCAAATTGACCAACCGGATAACTGCGATCAGCCACAAGGGTTTATCTGTGCGAAAACTTAGGCCGCTACTTTAAACTCCGACGTAAGGTGGAACTGAATACCGGGGTTGTTCTGCTCATTCATGCGCAACATCCAGTCCGACTCGGCCAGAAACACCGGGTTGTGATCTTTGTCATACCCAATCTGGTTGCCCTTAAGCCGGATAAACTCATTGAGCTTCTGCGTGTCGTCCGAGGTAATCCAGCAGGCTTTGGTGTAGTTCAGCGGCACCCAGCGGCACTTGGCCCCGTATTCATTCTCTAAGCGGTACTGAATAACCTCGAACTGGAGTTCGCCCACCGTGCCGACGATTTTGCGGTTGCCCAGTTCCAGCGTGAATAACTGCGCTACGCCCTCGTCGGTCAGCTGCTGAATACCTTTTTCCAGCTGCTTCGACTTCATTGGGTCGAGGTTAACGAGTTCTTTAAAAATCTCGGGCGAGAAGCTCGGAATGCCCTGAAACTGCAGGTCCTCCCCTTCCGTCAGCGTATCGCCAATCTTGAACGTACCGGTATCGTACAGACCTACCACGTCTCCGGGGAACCCTTCTTCTACCACGCTCTTGCTGTCGGCCATGAACGAGAACGGACTGGCAAACCGCACATTCTTGTCCAGCCGGGTGTGGTGGTAGAACTTACCCCGCTCAAACACGCCGGAGCAGATGCGCAGAAACGCAATACGGTCGCGGTGGCGCGGGTCGAGGTTGGCGTGAATTTTAAAAACGAAGCCGCTGAAGTTTTTCTCATTGGGCAGCACCTCGCGGGTTGCCGTGGGCCGCGCAATGGGTTCGGGCGAAATAGCGTTGAAGCCTTCCAGCAGCTCTTTCACACCGAAGTTATTGACCGCCGAGCCAAAGAAGACCGGAGCCAGTTTGCCATCCAGATACGCCTGCCGGTCGAACTGGTCATAGACGCCATCAATCAGTTCGACGTCATCGCGAAGCTGAGCCGCGTCACGCGCACCTACTTTCTCGTCCAGCATAGAATCAGCCAGATCAATGGGTAGGACGTCGGCCTCGACCTTGGTTTTATTGGCTTTAAAGAAGTATAGTTTCTTCTCGATCAGACTATAAACCCCTTTAAAATCCGATCCCATATTCACGGGCCAGGTCATGGGCCGCACCCGGATATTCAGCTTCTCCTCGAGTTCGTCGAGCAGATCGAACGGGTCACGGCCTTCGCGGTCGAGTTTATTGATGAAAATAATGACCGGCGTATCACGCATCCGGCACACTTCCATGAGCCGTTCGGTCTGTTCCTCCACGCCCTTCACGCAGTCGATGACCAGAATAACGCTGTCAACGGCGGTGAGGGTACGGTAGGTATCTTCGGCAAAATCTTTGTGACCGGGCGTATCGAGAATATTGATCTTGAGATTGTCATACTCAAACGTCATCACCGACGTAGCTACCGAAATACCGCGCTGTTTCTCGATCTCCATGAAATCGGACGTAGCGGTTTTCTTGATTTTGTTCGACTTAACGGCCCCGGCGGTTTGGATAGCTCCGCCAAAGAGCAGCAGTTTCTCGGTCAGGGTGGTCTTCCCGGCGTCGGGGTGGCTGATGATGGCGAAGGTGCGCCGACGGGCAGTCTCGTCTTTTCTGTTCGTTTGCATTAATTAGATAACAAAAAGACAAAGCTACAAATTCACCGCCGTTACGTGGCTACCAGACCGGCTTGTCAAACTCCCGTGCGGCCGTGACCACACCCAATTCACTACTTTTCCATTGGGTGCTGTTTAAGCAGTTGCTCCGGGGTGTAAAAGCCGGTTTGTTTCGCCGTGGCGTCCCGCACCTGCTTCACTTTGGCGGGTAGAATGGCCGGGGCTGCGTTGCCGAACGATTTGCGCACGTACGTCAGCACAGCGGCTACTTCGTTGTCGTTGAGTAAGCCACCAAAGGGAGTCATGGGTGCCTGACCGGAATAGGTCTTCCCCTGAATCGTCATGGGCCCCATCATACCTTTCAGCACCACTTTAATAAGTCGATCTTCGCTGCCCAACACCCACTGCGTACCAGTCAGTGGAGGAAACTGCGAGGCTGACAAGCCCTTGCCGTCGGGCTGATGGCAGGTGGCGCAGTACCCGTCCCGGCTGTAGATTTCCTTTCCCTTTGTGAACAGGGCCAGTTCTTCTCCTTTCAGCCCCGTACCCACTATTTTCTCCTGCTTTTTCCGAACCGATTCACCGTTGAGGTGCGCTTCGGCAGTTTCAAAAGCGGGCTGCATCCACTTGTCGAGCGGCATCGTTTTGGCTATGGCCAGCACCGGCAGGCCTTTCTCTTTACCAATCCATGAAGCCGCCACAATAGCCTCCAGCCGTACCCGTCCGTTTTCGTCGCGGGCGGCCTGCGTCAGTAACCCGGCCTGATCTTTTACCTGATGGCCCGTATAGCGTACTACCCGCACCGCAGCAGCCCGCGCCCGGAAATCTTTCGCGTTGAGCAAATCGCGCAGCAGCGTCTGGTCTACCCGGTTTAGGCCCCAACTGGCCCACAGCGCTTCGAGTTTGTGATGTTCATAGCGCGGATCCGTCTTGTCCAGGCTCGCTACCCATTTAGTGATAGCGGGCAATACGTCACTGGCTTTGCGGCCCCGCAGTTCGCGCTGGGTACGATAGCGGGTGCGGTATTCGGGTAGTTTGAGGTTGTCCAACAGTTGCTCTACACTGGCTCCAGCCACCTTTGCGGGCGTTACCAGCGGACGCGACGGGTACGTGACCCGGTACACCCGCCCGTGAACGTGGTCGCGCAGGGGGTCGCGGGCGTTGTGCTGCATATGCCCGATCAGGATGTTATGCCAGTCAATGAAATACAGCGAACCGTCGGGCGCAAACTCCATATCGACGGGCCGGAAGTTACGGTCGTCGCCCTTGACCAAATCCAGCACAAAGTTGCTTTTATAGCCCGTACCGTCGTCGACCAGCGTGTGCATCTTCATACCCAGAAAACCAATGGTATTATTGATGAGGAAGGTACCCTGCACATTATCGGGAAAGTGACGGCTGGCCACGAACTCCAGCCCCGAGGTAGGCCGCACCCGCTGGTTTTCTTCGATAAGCTGGAACGACTTATCGCTCGATTCGCCGTAGCGGGACAGCACCGTGCCGGGCATCATCCAGCGCACGTCGGGGCTTGAGGTCTCGGCAAAAATGGGCTGACCCCATTCGTCAAACGCAATGCCCCAGGGGTTGGGAATGGCCAGCTGGGCGGTACGTTCGAGCTTGTGCAGCTGGGGGGCGTAGCGATAAAACCCGCCGTTGGTAGCCCTGACAGTACCGTAGGCCGTTTCGACATTGGTATGCAGAAACACGCCCTCACCCATGTAAATAGCCCCCGACGGGTCGGCTACGTAGGCACTGATTTCGTGGTGGGTGTCGTGGTCGTCGAAGCCGCTCAGGATAATCTCGACCTTATCAGCCTGATCGTCGCCGTTGGTGTCGGTATAGAGTTTGAGGTTGGTACCTTGCGAGATATAAACACCTTCGGGCGTGATCTCGAAACCCACCGGTACGTGCAGCCCCCGCGCAAAAATGGTTTGTTTGTCCGCCTTGCCGTCGTTGTTGGTGTCTTCTAAAATGAGCAGCTTGTCGTCGGGTCTGGTATCGCCCGGTTTATAGTGGGGGTAACTCGGCATGGTAATGACCCACAGGCGGCCTTTATTATCGAAGGTCATCTGGGTGGGGTTGGCCATGTCAGGAAAGGTTTCTTCCGAGGCAAACATCTCGATTTTATACCCCGGTGCAGTGTGCAATTTGCTCAGAGCTTCGTTGCCGTACAGGTACGTCAGGGCACCGTTTTCTTTAGGATTGAAATTGGTTGTGACGGGTGGCAGCGTCCGGGTGGTTTTATCAGCCGTGGCTACGTCCATTTTCTTCCCTTCTGAAGCCGCCAGCCAGATGGCCGAATCGCGGATGGCGGTCATCTGCCGGATTTTCTCGATCTCAGCGGGGTAGTTAGCCGGACCGAAGGGGTCAAACCGCCGGCCATAGACGTGTACACCGTTAGGAATTTTGTAGTCGTTAAGCCACATCCAGTTCTTTTCCAAAACGGCAGTATGCACCAGTGTACGGTTGGCTTCGGCTTTGGCGGGGGCTTTACCGAAAATCTCATCG
>JACMPG010000332.1 GCA_014377625.1 Spirosoma sp. | reverse complement strand
GGCGCAGGTGCAGGCACTGCAACAGGCCTTTGCCGCGTCGGAAAGCCGGTTGAATGCCGGGTCGATCAACGCCGTAGAGTACAACATCTCTAAAACCAATGTCGACCGCGCCCGCGCCAGTCTCGTTCAGGCCAAGTACGATTACGTCTTTCGCATCAAGATCTTAGACTTTTACCAGAATAAACCCCTTACGTTTTAAAATTGTGAATCGGATCGCCAAGGTAGACCGAGCCACTTGTTGACACACATGAAAAAGAAATCGAACCGGATTTGGTGGATATTGGGCGGGGTTGTTGTCCTGCTGATTGTTGGACTGGTGGTGGCCAAGCAAACGGGTCTGATTGGTAAGCCCGATATGACCGAGGTGGACTTTGCCACCGTTAAACAAACCGATATTACCGAACGGGTTACGGCATCGGGCCGGGTACAGCCGCAGGTAGAAGTAAAAATCAGCCCCGACGTATCGGGTGAGATTATTGGTCTGTACGTTAACGAAGGCGACCCCGTGAAGGCCGGTCAGTTGCTGGTGCGTATCCGTCCCGACAATTACGAGTCGCTGCTGGCACGGGCGCGGGCCACGGTAAACCAGAACCGGGCGCAGCGCGAGCAGTCCAAAGCCGCTGTGGCGCAATCAGGGGCGCGGCTGATTCGGGCCAGAGCGGATTTCGAGCGGAATAAAAAGCTGTATGCCGATAAGGTAATCTCCTCTGCTGATCTGGAAACGAGCGAAGCCAATTACAACGTAGCGAAGCAGGAAGTAGAATCGGCCAACGCCAATGTACGGGCGGCTGAGTTCGGCATTAAAAGCGCCGAAGCTGGTCTGCGCGACGCTACCGAAAATCTGCGTAAAACCACGATTTATTCACCCGTAAACGGCACCGTCTCCAAACTCAACGTGGAACTTGGCGAGCGCGTGGTGGGTACGTCGCAGATGGCTGGTACTGAGATCATGCGCATTGCTAACCTGCAAAACATGGAAGTGCGGGTGAATGTAAACGAGAATGACATTGTACGCGTATCCCTCGGCGACACCGCCGATATCGATGTAGATTCCTACGCTACGTCGGGCCGCAAGTTTAAGGGTCTCGTGTATGAAGTGGCTAATACCGCCAACGGTTTGACTGGCGCGGCTGCTTCGGCCCTATCGGCAGATGCGGTGACGGAATTTGAGGTGAAAATCAAAATTCTGAATAGCTCGTACGAAGATTTGCTGAATCAGAAAGGTAAAAAAGGCTACCCGTTCAAACCGGGTATGACGGCATCGGTAGAGGTCATAACGGATCGCAAAAAGGGCGTATTGGCCGTACCGATTGCTGCTGTAACGACCCGGAGTGTTGACGAAGAGAAGGAAGAGCCACAGGAGCAGCGCAGCGGCACCGTTATTGAAAAACCGGCAAATCAGGCTGAAAAGAAAGCCGAGATCAAAGAGGTTGTGTTCGTCAACGTAGCGGGCAAAGCCGCACAGCGCGAAGTGAAAACCGGTATTAGTGATTTTGAGAATATTCAGATCACGTCGGGCCTGAAAGCGGGCGAGCAGATCATCTCCGGCCCCTTTATTGCCGTATCCAAGAAACTAAAAGAGGGTGAACTCGTTACGAAGCGCGATCCGAACAAGAGCCGCAAGAAAGAGGATAAAGACGAATAGACGCGTGGTTTCATAAAGCACGTAACCTAAAAAACGGGCAGAATCCTTTCAGAGATTCTGCCCGTTTTTTATGACCCTGTCTGGTGGCGCATTGGCTTGAGGTATACCGTTTGCCGACCGGCCAGCCAGCCTGGGTCAATACCCGATACACCAAATATACGATCCCAGTTTCGCTCGTAGCAATGGGCCGCGTCGGGGAAATCAACTGAAACTGCCAGCGCCTGTTTGTAAAACGCCCGTGAGTAGTGCTGAATCAGGTCGCGATGCACGGCAAACTGCGCTCCCAGCACGAATGTGTATGTTTCCGGTCCATCTGTGCCAAACACCGCCCGGTGAAAACCCACCATATCCAGTCCGCGCCCGTTTTCGTTCTTGCTCCAGGGCCGAAACAAACGGTCGCCCCGGTTATCGTCAGTGTCGATCAGATGGCCCAGCCAATGGAAACCCGACGGGTTGAAGGCAATAGAGTTGTCTGCAAAATCACGCAGGGTTTTCTTGAAGTCGAAGGCGTGATCGAAGGGTTTACCCTGACAAAAAACGGTCCATTCGGCAAGCGTATCGTAGCGGCTTACTATGTGATGCAGATACGTGTGAGCCTCCCGACCCACATTGGGCAACAGCCGTACGGTTACGCCGTTTGGCTGGGTTGCCGCTTCTTGCTGACCACTTTTGTCGTACACCGTAACGTGCAGATTGGTGGGGCGTTTTCGAAGCCAGGCCAGGTCTTCCACATAGCGGGCTACCACCAGTTCAGGCGTAGCAGGATCGGGCTGTTCGGCGGTTTTTTGTGACATATCGGCAAAGGTCGTGTTGTTGTCTGTATGAAAACCACCTTCGACCTCAACGTTATCCTCGACCGCATCGAAACGGCTATTGCGTCTTACCCAAAAGCGGCCATGTTCGAGCTGGCCGAACGTGGCTACAACAGCCTGTTCGAGCAGCTGATCTCCTGCATCGTCTCCATCCGCACCCTCGACGAAACCACCATTCCGGTATCGCTGCGCCTGTTCGAAGCCGCCCGCACACCCGAACAGCTGCTAAACCTCGACATCCCGACGCTGACCCAGCTCCTGCACGGCACCACCTATCCCGACCAGAAGGCTTATACCATGTGGGGCATTGCTGAGAAAATTGTGAATGAATTTAGTGGCGAACTACCCGCCGATTTCGACACGCTGACCTCGCTCAAAGGCGTAGGGCCGAAGTGTGCCAACCTGGCTCTTGGCGTAGCTACCGGGCAGGCCGCCATCAGCGTAGACGTGCATGTGCATCGGGTGGTGAACCGCTGGGGCTACGTGCAAACCAAAACACCCGAACAAACCCTGAAAGT
>JACMPG010000041.1 GCA_014377625.1 Spirosoma sp. | reverse complement strand
ATCCATACAGAATCAGCCGCCCGCGTACACCAAACTGCCCGTGCGCCGGTTTAGTGATCTGAACGTAGTCAGTGTTGCAGGGTCTATACTGACGTGGCAGGTTCAGTTCAGTAATAGCCAGGACCTGTCCGTTCGGTTAGTAAACAGCCGGGGTAACGAGTTGCCGTTTCGGGCATTGGAGGGTGGTTTCTCGCATCAGGATAAACTACTGAACTCCGGCCTGTACGCCATTAAAGCGTACTGGAAACGGACTGATAAACCTGACTCGGTGGTGTACCAGTCCGACTTCTACCGGCTCGAAGCCCAGCCCGACCTGGCCCCGAAAATTGAGCCGGTATCCAAAGAACTATACACGTATCACTTCCTGAAAGACCCAAAGAAACTGAGTGTTTCGGCCAAAATTTCTGACGATTTTCTGGTCTCAAACGCGTTCATCGTGGCCACCGTGGCGCGGGGTTCGGGCGAGAGCGTCAAGTTTCGGGAGATGCGACTGCCACTTGGTCCGGCCAATTTTCGCGAAGCGACGCTCAGTAAAACCCTCGACCTGAACGCGCTCCAATTTGCTCCCGGCGATGAGTTGTACTACTACTGGGCCGCGTTCGACAACCGCCAGCCAGAACCGAATTTCACGAAGTCCGATACGTATTTCGTAGTTTATAAAGACACGACTGCCGGGGAAGATAGCGAGCTGGCCACAATGGCGGTTAACATCATGCCGGAGTATTTCAGGAGTCAGCGGCAGATTATTATCGATACCGAAAAGCTGATTGCGGGCAAAAAACGAATGGCTGCGCCAGCGTTCAAAAGTCAGTCGAACGAAATTGGTTTCGACCAGAAAGTGCTGCGGTTACGCTACGGGCAGTTTCTGGGCGAAGAATTCGAGTCCTCGGCGGGGGGAGGCCACGTCGAACCCACCGGCGACCACGATGACCCGCTGGCTGGTTTCCGCCACGACCACGATACCGGAAAAGGCGACGATCACGAGATGGAACATAAAGAGGAAGAACATGGCCACGACCACGGTGGTAATGGCCCCTCGAATGACCAGGACCCGGTGGCCGCGTTGATGGAGCAGTACGTACACGCCCATGACAACGCCGAAACCAATACGTTTCACGAACAATCGACCCGGTCGCTGCTGAAAATGGCCCTGGAGCAGATGTGGCAGTCAGAACTGCACTTACGGCTCTACGAACCCGAAAAAGCGTTGCCATTCGAGCAGAAAGCGTTGGAGTATCTGAAACTGTCGCAGCAGAAGGCCCGGTCCTACGTTAAGAAAACCGGCTTCGACCCGCCCGCCATCAAGGAGAAAGAAGTCCGGCTCACCGGCGAATTGAAAAATGTGGATGCCGCCAATCGCCAGATCCGCAATCTGGCGCAGGTCCGCACCGAACAGTTGGTGGCCGAGGTGCTGGGCTATCTGAACCTGCCGAAACTCAGTGTATTGCAACGCCAAACCGTACAGCAACTCGGCAATGCCCTCACCAACCGCGCTCTGAACAGCGGCCTGACCAACTGGTCGGTGCTGGCGAGCCTGCAAAAGCTTATCAGTGGTAAACCTCTGTCGATAGCTGAGAAGGTAACCCTGAAAACCAAACTACTAACCCTCGCTGGCCCCCAAAATCAGACGGCACCGCCCATTACCGCTAACCCACGCCTTGAACAGGCGTTTTGGCGCAGTATGTAGCCTCTATGCTCATCATCGCTATCTATATCGCCCTTGCCCTGCTGCTGATTTTGCAAATCGGTTGGCTGGTGCGTAACAAAACCCTGTCGCCGGGCCGGAAGACTGTGCGGGCGGGGTTGAACACGTTGCTGTTTATGCTGATAGCGGCCTACGTCTGGCAACCGACCTGGACGATAGACCGACCCGCGAAGCACGTTTTGTTGGTTGGCGACGATGTACCCAATACTTTGGCCCGGCGAGTGCAGGATAGTCTGGGCCTGGCTAAACGGGTTACGGCCAGTAATTTTAAACCGCGCTACGATTCCGTTACGCTGCTGGGGCAGGACTTCCCGCGCGAAACGCTGGCTAAACTGAGCCGGGCTACGGTGAACTGGATACCCTATGACGCGCCCGGTCAGGCCAGAGATTTACACTACAAAGCGATAGTCCGGCAGGGTGAAGTGCAGCAGATTACCGGGCGTATCAACTCGGCAGAGAAACAGAAACTGGCCGTTCGCTACGGTAACCGGACACTCGACAGCACCCTATTGAGCGAAGGTGAAAACGCGTTTACGCTGCAATTTCCGGCGTTTGCGCAGGGCCGCACCCGCGCTGAGCTGATGCTGGGCGAAACGGTGCTGGACACGCTGCATTTTTTCGGTACTTCGCTCAGACCGCTGAAAATCCAGTTTCTACTCAGTAATCCCGATTTCGAGAGTAAAACCCTTGCCGACTGGCTGGGGCGGCATGGTCATACGGTGCAACTGACGACGGGTATTTCCAAAAACGTAAGTCGGGAACTACGCATCAACGCCGACAAAGCCATTGTTAACCCCGATTTGCTCATTACCGAACCCGACAATGCAGGGAGTGCAGCCGTTCGGAATGTAGTGCGTGCCGGGCGGGCGGTGCTGTTTATTAACCTGACCAATGCCGAAACGGACGTTCGTACCATTGGCCGGGCTACGGGAAGCGGCTGGCCGGTACGTCGCGTTGCGAGTACGGCTACTATGCCGCTAAACAGTAACCTGACGGCCCTGCCGTACCGATTTGCTGACGCGCCGAATCAGATTCTGGTGGCTACGTATCCGATTGCCGTGCAACGTGTGGCAATGACAAACGCCGTGGGCCGGGTGGGCGTCAGCCTGCTAAGTGAGACGTTTCCGCTGGCGCTCAGTGGCGACAGCCTGGCCTATGGCGGTATCTGGAGCGCGGTGCTTGCCCGGCTGTACCCAGCCGCTGACAATAACCTGCGGGCCGACGCCCCCCTGCTGAGCGGTTTTCGGAATGACATTCAGCTGAACAACGCAACCAGTCGCCCCAGCGCACTGATTACTGGTACGGATACGGTAGCGCTTGCCTCATCACCCATAAACCTGCGTACCGAACGGGGCGTTTACCAGCCCGGACAGCCCGGCTGGCAACCCGTAGCCGATACCCTCGCTCTGTACGTGTCCGACGCGCAAACCGAACCAGCCGCCCGGCGAATCCACGCCGGACGCGAAACCGTCCGGCAGTTTATGCTGGCTCATGCACGCTACGAGTCTGCTGGCACCGGAACCGAACAAACCAGTCAGGAAACCGTGCCTAACTGGCTATGGCTGACGCTGTTTCTGGTGGTGCTGACGGCTTTGTGGGTCGAACCGAAATTATGAGGCACCGGATTGCATCCGGCGATTACTTCCCCCGACTATCCAGTTCCCGGATCACATCGACCATGGTACGAAACCGGTTGGCGTCGCCGATGAAGCTCAGGCCTGACATGATGAGGGCAAAGCCGCCCGTGCTGACCCAAAACCACGGATCTTCGCTCGCTTCTTTCATCTTTGAGCCGTGCAGCAGAACGGCTAAGCCGCTACCGAGTAGCATGGCCCCGCTGCCACCGTACAGCCAGTATTTGGTCAGGAGTTTTTTCTTGCGTTCGGTTTTCATAGCTTTCGTCTTTCAACACAAAACCAAAACAATCTCTTTCGGTTTGGGAAAAATAGTATCTTCCGTCCGTTTTTGTAACTCAACCCCATTAATCTGTTAATCCTGCTCAGTATGCGCCAATTTACTCTTGGTATCGAAGAAGAATTCCAGACCATCGACCCTGAAACCCGCGAACTCCGCTCGCATATGTCCAAGATTGTGGAGGGCGGCAAAATCATATTGCAGGAGCGCGTGAAGGCCGAAATGCACCAGGCCGTTGTGGAAGTGGGTACGAACATCTGCACCAACATTCAGGAAGCCCGGCAGGAGGTGACCTACCTCCGCAAAGAAATCATCGACCTTGCCAGCAAGCAGGGGTTACAGGTGGCAGCCGCCGGTACGCACCCCTTCTCCGACTGGCAGAGTCAGCTTATCACGACCGACGAGCGCTACGACCGGCTTATCGACGAGATGCGCGATGTGGCCCGCTCTAACCTGATTTTTGGTCTGCACGTACACGTTGGTATCGAGAGTCGTAACGAAGGCATTCACATTATGAACGCCGTGCGCTACTTCCTGCCGCACGTCTATGCCCTCTCTACCTCATCGCCGTTTTGGCGGGGACGTAACACGGGCTTTAAATCGTACCGCTCCAAAGTGTTTGATAAGTTTCCGCGCACGGGCATTCCGGACTTTTTCGCGTCGGCTTCCGAATATGACGAGTACATCGACCTGCTGGTCAAAACCAACTGCATTGACAATGGCAAAAAAATCTGGTGGGACATTCGGCTGCACCCGTTTTTCGACACCATCGAGTTTCGTATCTGCGACATTCCGATGCGGATGGACGAGACCATCTGTCTGGCGGCTATCATGCAGGCATTGGTGGCCAAAATACACAAATTGATGATTGGCAACATGACGTTCCGGTCCTACCGACGTAACCTCATCAATGAGAATAAATGGCGGGCCGCCCGCGACGGTATCGGCGGCAAATTGATTGATTTTGGCAAACAGACCGAAGTGCCAACCCACGATTTGATAATGGAGTTGCTCGACTTTATCGACGACGTTGTGGACGAACTCGGTAGTCGGCAGGAGTGCGATTACGCCCGGCAGATTCTGGCTATGGGGACCGGTGCCGACCGTCAATTGGCTGTATATGAGCGCACCGGTGATTTGAAACAGGTGGTAGACTATATCGTGCAGGAAACTTCTTACGGAATCCAGTAGTTAGGGACACAGCGACTGAGAGGTCGCTTTTTTTGTTGAAAATCGCTCATCCAGAATCCTGATCGACGTGATTTTCCTCCTGATTTGATCTCAAATACGCTTATGTCTCTTTTGAAAATTGCCGTTCTTGATATGAATAACAACCATCCCAACGAAGGGATGCGCTGTATTTTACAGATTATCCGCTCCGTACAGGGAAACGACCACGCCGAACTAAGCTTTGACACGTTCAACGTGCGGGGTAATGATGAGCTGCCCGGTCTGGACTATGACGTTTATATTTCTTCGGGTGGTCCCGGAAGTCCGCTGCCTTCTACCGAAGCGTGGGAAGCCCCGTATTTTTCACTTATCGAACAGTTGTTCGACTGGAACAGGCAAAACGATTGCAAGAAGCATGTGTTTTTGATTTGCCACTCGTTTCAACTGGTGTCGCGTCATCTTAAACTGGGTAAGCTGAGCAGACGCCGGTCTACCTCGTTCGGCATTTTTCCGATACACAAAACCGACGATGGCTGCACCGATCCGCTTTTTGGCGACCTGCCCGAACCGTTCTACGCCGTCGATTCGCGCGATTACCAGTTGCTTGACCCCGACCTGATGCGCATAGACGACATGGGCGCGAGTATCCTGTGTCTCGAAAAAGTCAGGCCCTACGTTGACTTACCCCGCGCTGTGATGGCCATTCGGTTCTCGCCTGAGATTGTAGGTACGCAGTTTCACCCCGAAGCCGACGATGAAGGGATGCTCCGCCATTTTCTGACCGAAGCCAAACAAATGCAGATTATCACCAATTTTGGCCAGGACAAATACGACGAAATGATGACGTATTTGCAGGACCCCGAAAAGGTTGGTCTAACACAGTCGGTTGTTATTCCGGGTTTTCTCGGGCGGGCCATTGAGTCACTCGCCCCCGCCGTGCCAGCGTAGAGGAGTATTTTTGCTTTGTCGATTGTATACCCTGCGGAGCAGAGCTTCGCGTTACTCATCTCTATGATTCAATCAGCCCGTCACCTGTTCAATCAAACATTTACGCCGGAACGCTACCAGGCTCTGCTTGACCAGATCGAGACCGATTTTCCGGGACAACTCGGTTTTCGCGTTGCCGAGACGCCCGTGTTCGTTCCTAAAGTGCTGACCGATAAACTCCTTCAGGCCAGTAGCGATATCATTGACGTGATTACGCGCGATGATTTTCGGGCCTTGACCGAAGCGGCCATTCCTGACGAACAGCGCGTACCCAACGAACAGCCTGACGGGCGCAATGACCACGCCAACTTTCTGGTCATCGACTTTGCCGTTTGTCGCGATACCAACGGCGAGTTGATGCCACAACTCATTGAGATGCAGGGATTTCCGTCATTGAACGGGTTCCAGCCGTATCTGGCCAGTCAGTTCCGGGCGCACTATCCTATTCCTGAGAACCTGTCGCACCTGTTCACGGTCGGGACCAACGAGGATTTTAACGAGGCTATGCGCAGCCTGATCGTGGGCGATGCCGATCCCGACGAGGTGATTTTGTTGGAGTTGTTTCCCGATGAGCAGAAGACCCGCATCGACTTTTCGCTCACCGAAAAAATGCTCGGTATTCGCACCGTGAACCTGACCGATGTTCAGAAAGAGGGCCGGAATCTGTTTTACGAAAAAGACGGTGAACGGAAACGAATCCGGCGTATCTACAACCGGATTATCCTCGATGACCTGCGCAATTTTCCCGATTTGCAAACCGACTTTAACCTGACCGACGACGTAGATGTGGAGTGGGTAGGGCACCCGAACTGGTTTTTTCGGATCAGCAAATACGCCCTGCCGCTACTCAAAAGCCCCTACGTTCCCGTCAGCTACCGCCTGTCAGAATTAACTCAGATTCCTGACGATCTGGACAGTTACGTGCTGAAGCCGCTGTTCTCTTTTGCGGGTAGTGGCGTCAACATCCACGTAACGCAGGCTGACATTGACGCCATTCCCGACGAGCAGCGTAGCGGTTATCTACTCCAGAAAAAGGTACAGTACGAACCCGTCATCGAATCGCCGGACGGGCTGGTGAAATGCGAAATACGTATGATGTTCATCTGGCCCGACAACGACGAACGCCCAACACTCATCACGAATCTGGCCCGGTTGAGCCGGGGCGAGATGATCGGCGTTAGCTTCAACAAAGACAAAGACTGGGTCGGTGGCAGCGTGGGTTTCTTCGAGAAGTAATTAGTCAGTTTAACACAGAGATAAAGAAGATTTTCACAGAGAGAATAGAGTTTTTTCTTTCTTTTTCTGCTCCCTTCTCTCTGTGAAAATCTTCTTTATCTCTGTGTTAAAAAGGTACTATGCAAGCAGAACAAGCCATTTTCGATTTGACCGGTAAGGTCGCCATCATTACCGGAGCCAGCAAAGGCATCGGCGAAGACATAGCCCGGATGTTTGCCCGCTTCGGCGCGAAGGTCGTGGTCAGCAGCCGCAAGCAGGACGCCTGCGATGCCCTGGCCAATGACATAAAAGCGCAGGGGGGCGAAGCAACCGGTATTGCCGCCCACGTAGGCGACATGGATCAACTGGCCCGGCTGGTTGAGCAGACCATTGCCGTTTATGGCGGCATCGATATTCTGGTCAACAACGCAGCATCGAACCCCGTGTTTGGCCCCTCGCTCGACTGCGACGGTATGGCTTTTGATAAAATTATGCAGGCCAACGTAAAGGCACCCTTCGAGTTGAGCAAGCTGTGCTATCCCAGCATAAAAGCGCGGGGTGGGGGCAGCATTATCATGATGAGCAGCATTGCCGGCCACACGCCTGACCCCGGTCTGGGCATGTACAGCGTGAGTAAAGCCAGTCTGAACATGCTCACCAAAGTCCTGGCCAAAGAATGGGGGCCAGACGGGATTCGGGTCAACGCCATTTGCCCCGGACTGATCAAAACCAAGTTCAGTCAGGCCCTCTGGCAGGACGAAAAAACGCTCGATCACTTCACCAAACGTCTGCCTATCGCCCGTATGGGTACCACCGACGAGATTAGTCCGTTGGCCCTGTTTCTGGCGTCCGGCGCGTCGTCATACAGCACGGGTGGCCTGTTTTACGCCGACGGCGGTACGGTTATCTGAGTCATTTGGTAAACATCGGCTTATCTATCAGGTTACAGACGAGACGAGTGTTGTGCACAGTCTGCACGACCATTAGGACAACTAACCAATGATACCGCTCCATGAACGCGAAGTCTGGCTACGGGGGCCACTGCCGCGTATACCGGCTCTGTTGCAGCCCGTAGCTCACGCACTCCTGCAGGCCCGCGAAGAGGTAAATGCGCTGATGCACGATTTTCCAGATGAACTGCTGCGCGAACGGCTGACGCCTAAAAGTGAAACCCAGCCGGTAGCTTCGGCTGGGTTTCATTTGCAGCATCTTGCGGGAGTGCTGGACCGGATGTGTACCTACGCGCGGGGCGAATCGCTCACGGCAACTCAGTTCAATGCCCTGTCAATGGAAAGCCAGCCGGCAGGTTCGTTTCTGACTACAATGGAGTTGGTGCGCCGGTTCAGCGAACAGGTTGACCGGACGCTGGAGCAGATAAAAACTACCAGTCCAAAAACGCTGACCGAACCACGCGCCGTAGGCAGGGCGCAGTTGCCTACCACTGTCATGGGTCTGTACGTTCACGCTGCCGAGCACACCATGCGGCACGTGGGGCAGCTTTCCGTGACGGTGCGGTTGTTGAGGTAGTTAAAGCTTTTCCAATAATCCGCCATCTACTACGAGCGTGGTGCCATGAATAAAGCGGGCTTCGTCGGAGGCTAAGTAGCAAATGGCCGATGCCAGGTCTTCGGGGGCACCCACATTTTTCTTGTCTATTTTCTCGGTACCGTTTTTTACGTTGGGGTTACCCCACAGCATGGGCGTATCGACCGAGCCGGGGGCTACGCAGTTGATGCGGACTTTGGTTCGGGGATACTCCTGCGATACGCCCCGTGTAAATGCCTCCATACCGCCTTTGCTGGTGGCGTACGGAACTACGTTGGGTGTAGTTTCATAGGCGTGTACTGAACTGACGTTCACAATAGCTCCGCCTTTTATGTGCGGAATGCAGTACTTGCAGAACAGGAACACCGACCGCAGGTTGGTGTTGATGACTTGATCCCAGTCTTCGATTGATAATTCGGTAATAGGCGTAAAGGTCATCATAGCCGCATTGTTAACGAGTACGTCAATGCGGTCCCAGGCATCTATGGTTTGCTGAACGGCGGTTTCTACAGCAGCAGGGTTCGAAATGTCAGTTTTAATGAACATGGCGTCGCCCCCACTTTTCTTGATGGTTTTGACTACGTCGGCGCCAGCTTTTTCGTCGCGGCCAATCACGACTATGCAGCCGCCTTCGGCTCCCATCCGTTCAGCCGTGGCCCGGCCAATACCCGACGTAGCGCCGGTAACTATGCATACTTTATCGCTAAACCGCATAAATTCAGATTGTTTGACTAACCTAACAGTTTGCTGAAGCAAAGGGTTTTAACATAGAGAAACGGAGATTTCACAGAGTTTACGGAGTTTTGTCTCCCTTTCCTCTGTGAAAATCTCCGTTTCTCTGTGTTAAAAAAAGATCACTGCACCGCCAGGACCTTAAACTCGGTACGTCGGTTTTTCTGGTGTTCGGCTTCGGCGCATTCAACTCCGTCGGTACAGCCGTTCACAATTTCGGTTTCGCCGTAGCCGTGCGCCGTTAACCGACCTGCGGTGATGCCCCGCGAAACGAGGTAGTCCATGGCAGCGCGGGCGCGGTTTTCCGATAGTCGCATGTTATACGTATCCGTAGAGCGGGCATCGGTATGCGAGCGCAGTTCGATCTGCATTTGTGGGTACTCTTTCAGAATAGCCAGAACGTGATCGAGTTCGCGGGCCGCATCGGAGCGGATGAAGAACTTGTTCAGGTCGTAATAAATGTTTTTGAGATGGAATACGTCGCCTACGCCATAAAGACCAAGTGAATCCGTAACAACACCCTGCTTCCGTTTTGTCTTGGCGTACTGCGATTTCTTGGTAGCGTACCGGTCTTTCTGCGCCGTAATGGTGTAGGGCGAATTTGGCTTGGTGTTGAATTCGTAGCCACCGTCCGGCCCCGTTACAACCGTCTGCTCAGAGCGGTCTTTATCATTGCGCAGCGTCACTTTCACACCCGATGCCGGTTTCTGGTTTACTTCGGTCTTGACTACGCCCTTCATAATCGTATTTTCTGACCGTTCGAGGTAAATCTTGATATCGAGTTCGGGCGAGCGCGACTGTGTAAGTGTAGAATACCGCACACTATTCATGGCGTACCCTTCTTTAATAGCCTTAAATTCGTATTCGGTATTGGTGTCGATGCAAAGATCAGTGCGGCCCTGTGTGTTGGTCACGCGAAGATCCTGATTAGTGCCATCGCGTAGAATACGCACGTCGGCACTTTCGAGGGCTGTCCCGGTTTTGGCGTCAAACACCAGAATGTTCAGTTGCTTGCAGGTCCGGCGGAAGGCATAGATGTCATCGTCGCTGATGCCTTTCTTACGGTTGCTACTGAAATAGCCGCTCGTGCGCCCTTTGTCGGTAATAATCCCGAAATCGTCTTTGTCGGAGTTGATGGGTGCCCCTGCGTTCTCCACGCCTTTATAGGCCACGCCATCGCGCAGTTCGGCGTAGAATACGTCCAGACCGCCCAGCCCTTCGTGACCGTCCGACGAGAAGTACAGATTACCGGCTTCGTCGGCAAAAGGAAACATTTCGTTGCCCTCGGTATTGATTTCACGGCCCATGTTCACCGGCGTACCCCACTGCCCGTTGTTATATTCCACTACGTAAACGTCCGTGCCGCCGTAGCCGCCGGGCATATCCGATACGAAATACATTCGGCTGTTATCAGACGAGAAAGCCGGGTGACCCACTGAATATTCGCTGCTGTTGAAGGGCAGGTCTGTCTGATCGACCCACTTACCGTTTTTATTGACTGCCGAGTAGAGTTTAAGTTTCCGAATGCCTTCGGAGCTTTTGCCGGTTTTGCCCTTACTGCCGTTATTGCGGGTAAATACAATGAAGTTCTGATCTTTGGAGAAGGTCATCGGCCCTTCGTGGTACTTGGTATTCAGCGTTTTGCTGAAGATTTCAGCTTTCGTCAGCTTCTGTGGTTCTTCAATAGTTTCGGTAGTGGCTTTGCTGCTGGCGCTTCCGCCCAATACGGCGGTGCCGGTACTACGCGTCACGACTGAGCCGGGTACGCGCAGCTGGGTGGTATCGGGGTGGAAGTATAAATCCAGAAACGGTGTCTGATTCCAGTTGAAAACGCGCTTGATGGCACCTGACTCGTCGCGGGCCGACACAAAAGCCAGACCGCCTTTGTAGTACATCGGGCTAAAATCGGCCTGACGCGAGTTGATAGGCAGGTCATAAAGCTGGTACGACGATGAATCCTGGTAGAAACGGTTCATGTCCATGTACGAAACCGTAAACCGGCGTCCGCGCAGGTCTTCTTTCTGCTTTTCACCGTATTGACTGTACAGCTTCTGCGATTCGCGGTACTTGCCATTACTGGCCAGAGACTGCGCGTAGTACAGGTAGATTTCGCTGTCTAAGTCGGTGTAATTCTTCACCAGTTCGGCATAAACGCGTTCGGCGTTGCGCGTGTCCTGAAGTTTACGGTAGCTATACCCCAGTTTGATGAGAGGATCGCGGCTATCGGCAGGGTCTTTCTTTTTGTCGGTCCGCAAAAAATCTTCATAACCCCGGATGGCACTGACGTAGCTGAAGTTCTCAAACTGCCGGTTAGCCGCCCGCAGTTTAGCACTCTGTGCGTGTATGCCAAGAGACCAGAAAGTTAGGACGAGGAGGAGTAAAACCCGTACAAATCGGTTCATGAGGAGGGTATTGAAAGATAAAATTGGGCCTTCTGCTGTTTCTATCAAAATGAATGCCAAAATCAAGTGAATTCCGTTTTTTAGCGTTACCAGACCTATAACGGTAGGGTCTTCTCAATCTGACAAAACCGATGAAAACTCAGTTTCCTGACAATTCAGAAAGCCGATTACTAAATTGTCAGGGGCGCAATACTAATGCGAAAAGTAGTATTCTTGCCAACGTCGTAGTAAAAACGCACTGGTACCATCTTACTTGATCACTGATCACAGATACTGTTTCAATGAAAATGCGCTCGCAGGATTGGTTTGGCCGAACCGGAAAAGACGGCTTTATTTACCGTGCCTGGATGAAAAACCAGGGGTTTCCGCACCACGAATTCGAGGGGAAGCCCGTCATCGGCATCTGTAACACGTGGTCGGAGCTGACGCCTTGTAACGCGCACTTCCGCGAACTGGCCGAAGCCATTAAGCGGGGCGTGTGGGAAGCGGGCGGCTTTCCGCTGGAGTTTCCGGTGATGTCGCTGGGCGAGTGTCAGATCAAACCTACCGCTATGCTGTTCCGCAATCTGGCCAGTATGGACGTCGAAGAAAGCATCCGGGGTAACTCCATCGACGCCGTGATTCTGATGTGTGGCTGTGACAAAACCACGCCCTCGCTCGTGATGGGCGCGGCTTCGGTCGATATTCCAACGCTGGTGGTGTCGGGCGGGCCGATGCTGGCGGGGCGGTTTCACGGAAAGAAAATCGGAACGAGCGATCTGTGGCGGTTTGCCGAAGCCTTCAAGATGGGCGAGATGAGTCAGGCCGAGTTCACGGCTGCCGAAGCGAGTATGGCCCGCAGTCAGGGGCACTGCGCCGTAATGGGCACGGCCAGTACAATGGCCGCCATGGTCGAGTCGCTGGGATTGGCCCTGCCCGACAATGCTACGATTCCTGCCGCCGACTCGCGCCGGAAAGTGCTGGCCCACCTCAGCGGAATGCGGGCGGTTGAACTGGCCAAACAGAACATTACGCCTTCGCAGATTCTGACCCGGCAGGCGTTCGAGAATGCCATCGTGGTCAATGCCGCACTGGGTGGCTCTACCAACTTTATCCTGCACCTGCTGGCCATTGCCGGGCGCGTGGGTGTGGAGCTAACCGTCGATGATTTTGACCGGCTGTCGGCTAAAATCCCGTTGCTGGCCAATTTGCAGCCCTCCGGCGAGCATTTCGTGGAAGATTTATTTTACGCCGGTGGGCTACCTGCCATCATTCGTGAGCTGCGCCCGTTCCTGCATAACGACGCGCTGACCATCAACGGCAATACCATTGGCGATAACTGCGCCGAGGCCCAGTGCTACGACCCGGACGTGATTGCATCCATTGAGAAACCGTTCAAGCCCGAATCCGGTATTGCGGTGCTGCGTGGTAACCTCTGCCCCGACGGAGCCGTGCTGAAACCATCGGCGGCCTCGCCCCACCTCATGCAGCATACGGGCCGGGCCGTAGTGTTCGAAGATATTGACGATTACAAAGCCCGCATCGATAACCCTGATCTGGACGTTGATCCCAGTTGCGTACTCGTGCTGAAAAACGTAGGGCCCCGCGGCTATCCCGGCATGCCCGAGGTGGGTAATATGCAGCTACCGGCCAAAGTGCTGGCGCAGGGCGTGCGTGATATGGTCAGGATTTCGGACGGGCGCATGAGTGGTACGGGCTTTGGCACGGTGGTGCTGCACGTCTCGCCCGAATCGGCGGTGGGCGGCCCTCTCGCGCTGGTGCAGAACGGCGATCTGATTACCCTCGACGTGGCCAACCGCAGCCTGCATCTGCACGTGTCGGACGAGGAGCTGGCCGGTCGGCTCGCCCGGTTCTCGCCCGTCAATCTCGGCTACGACCGGGGCTACGTGAACCTGTACATCCGCCACGTTACGCAGGCCCACGAAGGAGCGGATTTCGATTTTTTGCGGGGGGGCTCCGGTAGTGAGGTCAAACGCGATTCACATTGATAAAACGTACATGATTGATTTTACGAACCAGACCGTCATCATTACCGGTGCTGGGACCGGTATCGGTTTTGCCATTGCACAGGCCCTTGCCAAACAGGGGGCCAGCGTGCTGCTCAACGATTTCGACGAAACCCTGGCCCAGCAGGCCGCTGAAACCATCCGGCAATCTGGCGGAAACTGCGTAGCCTGCCCCGGCGATGCATCCGACGTAGCGTTTGTGCGGCAACTGGTTGATACGGCGGTTACCACATTTGGACAGGTCGATGTGGCCATTGCCAATGCGGGCATCACGGTTTTTGGTGATTTGTTCACGACCACGCCCCATGCGTTCGAGACTATTGTGAACCTGAATTTACGGGGCAGTTTTTTCCTGGCGCAGGCAGCGGCCGGGCAAATGCGGGCGCAGGGGCGGGGGGGAAGTATCCTCTTTATGTCGTCGGTGGTGGGGCATTTGGCGCATCCGGGCCTGCCGGTTTACAGTATGACCAAAGCGGGGCTTGAAATGCTGGCGCGGCAACTTGTCATTGACCTATCGCCCCTCGGTGTCACCGTCAACGCTATTGCCCCCGGTGCCACCCTCACCGAACGTACGTTAGACGACCCGGAGTATATCCCCATCTGGTCGCGCATCACGCCTATGGGTCGCCCGGCCAATGTAGCCGACATTGTGAATGCCGCGCTGTTTCTGGTTTCGCCCGCGTCGCGCCACATCACCGGTCAGAGTCTGATTGTGGATGGTGGCTGGACCAGCGTAGGTGTGCCACCAGTGTAAAATCCCACGAGTTATGGCTAAACCTACTGGATCAATCAGAAAAAACCTCCTCGCTCATAAGGTAAATCAAGAATATCTTATGAGCGAGGAGGTCGTTCCTTACCGATTTGCCCAACCGGGAAGACTACACCCAATAATCATATTGCATATAACGCGCCGTTTCGTCAGCAACCGGCTTGCCCAGCAATTTGCCAACTACGTACAGCGACATATCGATGCCCGCCGAAATACCTGCCGAGGTAATGATTTTTCCGTTATCCACCCAGCGTTCGGAAGGTCGTAATTCTGTGTTGGGTGCGGCCTGACGCATACCATCGACTGCCATAAAGTGCGTTGTGGCGGCCAGACCATCGAGTAATCCGGCTTTACCGAGAATAAACGAGCCGGTGCACACCGATAAAACGAGTTCGGCAGTGTTGGTGGTTCGGCGTACCCAGTTTAACACTGCGGGGTTGTTCATCTCACGCCGGGAGCCATAGGGCGTACCGCCGGGGTGAATGCCGCCCCCGCCCGGTACAACAACGATGTCTGCCTTCGGATGATCGTTAAGCAGATAGGTTGGAGAGATAACCAGCCCGTTACGCGCATAAATCGGGCCGCGTTCGGCTACGGTAAACACCTGAAACGGCGCGTCGCCCGACCGTTTTCCGGCCACGCCAAACACCTCGAACGGCCCGGCAAAATCCAGAACTTCAATTTCGTCAAACAGTAAAATAACTACGGTACGCATAGTTTCAATTGTGAATGAGTGAAGGTGCAACGTTCCTATAAGTAAATGGTTGATGATGCGAGTGGGCTGGCGTAATCCTATTCACTCATTCGCACATTCACCTATTCACAATTATTTGCGGCCCAGCGTAATCAGCACTACGCCCGCCAGCGCAACGAGTGCACCGATGAGTGACTGACTCGAGAAAACTTCGCCCGCAAACATAACGCCGAGCATCATGGCTACCACTGGGTTTACGAAGGCATATGTAGCCAGCAGTTGCGGGGGGGCATTACGGGCCAGCCACGCGTAGGACGAAAAGCCGATGATACTGCCAAAAATGACCAGATATGTCATCGCGCCGATGGCTTTGGGGGGCGCGTCGAGAATACTCCAGGGCGTTACCGGTTCGGTAAACAGGCTGATGACCAGCAGAACTAACCCGCCCACCAGCATCTGAATACCCGTTGACATAGTGCCGACTTTAGGAAGCGTAACGCGTGGAGCCAGCAGTGTACCGATGGCCCACGCAAAGTTGCCAAACGTAACCAGCCCCGCACCAATCAGGTTGTTGTGCAACCCGTTTTCGGTTTGCATTTTATCAGGTTTGATCAGAAAATAGATGCCAGCCAACCCCACCACCAGCCCGATTAAGGCCAGATTGCTTGGTCGTTTTTTGGCAAAGGAAACCCAGTTGAGTGTCAGCAGAAACACCGGCAACAACCCACCCAGCAAAGCCGCTACGCCCGTTGGGATGTACTGCAGTGCTACGGTCAGGCAACCGTTGGCCACCGTCAGCAGGAGGACGCCTACAATGGCTGCCGACCGCCACTCCAGGCGGGTAGCGCGGGGCGTTCCTGTCAGCCGGGCGTAGCCGTAGAGCAACGCCCCCGCTATAATGTACCGCATGGATGCCATATACAAAGGCGGCATCCGCTCGGTCATGAAGTGGATAAAGAGGTACGTTGATCCCCAAAGGAAATAAACCGACAAAAGAGCCGACCAAAGCGTGGCACGATTGGGGGCGGGGGCAACAGAGACAGGAACAGTAACTTGCATGGAATGAACGGACTGATGCCGACGTAACATCGCAAAGTTGGATTTTCTCCGCTAAGAAGCCAGTTTTTTAGCCCTGTCTACGATTGGTTATGAAGAATCTGGACAAAATTTTATTTAAGCGATTGAAAGTCTTTGCGCAGTTTTCAACTGATTCGTTTTTAGAATAGAAGTAAGCTTATGATACCGCGACGTATGAGAACCCGTTCGGGGCGTCAGGTTAGTTTGACTTCAATTTTTTCATACTTGCCGCGCCAGTGTTTCCAGCGTTTATGCGACCAGAGCCAGTCGGACGGGTGCTGTTGTATGGTGATCTCGAGGGCGTCCCGGTATCGGTTCAGAATCGTGCCTTCCGGCAGGGCGGTATAGGGCGGTTCGCCAATAGCGGTGAACGTAACTTCGTAGTACCCGCGTCTGATTCGAACTAGTTCGGTGTAAAAAACGGGCAGGTTGCGGCTGCGGGCCAGTCGTTCGGTACCGGGATAAAAGGGTGTGTCCTGATGCAGAAAGTCAGTCCAGTACGCTTTTTCGGGTACGTCGGGTACCTGATCGGCCACGAGCGCAATGATACGCGGTATGTGTTTACGGGCTACCATCTGCCGGGGCAGCATATGCATGGGCGTAGGGACCGCTCCAAAACCTGATCGGATGTGCCGCATCATCTCCTCAAAAAACGGACTCGACAGCGGCTTGTAGATACTGTCGACCGGCATATCGTTCAGCACCGACGCCGACGGAATCCATTCCCAGTTACCCGTATGCGAACCCATGCCAATGACCGTTTGCCCCGCCCGCAATCGCTCCTGTACGAGGTGCGCATTGGTAAAACGGACGCGTTGGCGCAGTTCGTCGGGCGTGAGGTCGGGCATTTTTATGGTCTCAACAATCAGATCGGTGAGGTTGCGGTAAAAGCCCCGCGCGATATGGTTGATCTCGGCAGCTGTTTTCTCGGGAAAGGACAGCCGCAGGTTATTTAGCACCACCCTGCGCCGGTAGCGTACTACGTGCAGAAGCAGAAAATACAGCACATCGGCAATGCCATAAAGCAGCCAGAAAGGAGAACGTGATAAGAGACGAAAAAAGAACATGTACCGGGAGATGGAACCGCACCGGCAGACCGGCAGTGTGATTCTATCATAAAATCATTAAAAAAAGGTAAAAGCAGTGTTAGGTATTGATTTTTTCCTTTACTTGACCATACTTACGATAGATTGTATTGGAAAAGTACCCGGTTCAGCCTGATTTTGGTGAGTTACTCATTGATTTGCACTACCTGCCGTGTCTGGATTATATGACGGTACTCGTGCAAACGGGCCGAGTGCAGATCGAAGCCCATGAGCAGTATCAGAAGCAAAGTTACAGAAATAGGTGCTATGTACTGACGGCAAATAGGGTTGACGCGCTGGCGGTCCCGGTACAACACGGAACCCGGCATCAGCCCATCCGTGACCTGCGCATCGATAATGGGCAACCCTGGCAAAATCATCACTGGCGTACTATTCAGGCCGGTTATGGTAAAGCTCCCTTTTTTGAATACTATGCCCCTGACTTTGAAAGCGTACTTCGGAAAAGCCAATCGTTTCTGTTCGATCTGAATCTTGAATTACTGACACTTTGTCTTAAACTGCTGGGGGTAGGTACTCCCATAAACCTGACAGAATGCTATGAAAAAACACCTCCGCCCGGCCTATTTGACGTCCGGTCCCGCATAAACCCACGTAATGGCCCCGGAATGCATCTATTCTACCACCCGGAGCCGTATATGCAGAACTTTGGTCAGAATTTTGTACCCAACCTGAGCATAATTGACCTCTTATTTTGCCAGGGACCAGACGCAGGTCAATACCTTATCTGATTGTTCGTTAAACAGGCGAACAGCCAACCAATCGAATAGTCGATTAATCAAATAACCCGCCTTTCTCTGGCGAACAAATCCTTAAAACTCTTCGTTGAATTCATAACAGGCTTACCCGAAGAGAACTAAATCGAATGGAAGCAAAATTCTCAAATCGCGTTAAGGAAGTGATCTCGCTCAGCCGCGAGGAAGCCTTGCGCTTAGGACATGATTACATTGGCACCGAACACCTGATTCTGGGTATGATTCGCGAAGGCGAAGGCGTAGCCATTGGGCTGCTGAAGAAATTCGGCGTGTCGCTCGATGAACTCCGCGTTACTATTGAGCAGGCAACCCGCGGAACGGCCACCAATAACGTGAAGAACTTAGCCAATATTCCGCTGACCCGTCAGTCGGAAAAGACGCTGAAGATCACGTACCTCGAGGCCAAAATATTTAAAAGCCCGCTTATTGGTACTGAGCATCTGCTGCTCTCGATTCTGCGCGACGAAGATAATGTCGGTACGCAGATTCTGAACAAGTTCAATGTTAACTACGAAGTCATCAAAGAAATGCTGGAATATCAATCCTCGGGAACCCGTCCGGTGATGGGTCCCGAAACTGACGATGACGACAACGACCGGGGCATGTTTGGTGGTGGTAGCAGCAGTCAAAGCAAGGATAAAGGGTCCGAAAAATCGCGGACGCCGGTACTTGACAACTTTGGCCGAGACCTCACCAAATTCGCCGAAATCGGCAAGCTTGACCCCATCGTTGGTCGCGAAAAAGAAATCGAGCGCGTGGCTCAGATCCTGAGCCGCCGAAAGAAAAACAACCCGATTCTGATTGGTGAGCCGGGCGTCGGTAAAACAGCTATTGCCGAGGGTCTGGCCCTGCGCATCGTGCAGAAGAAGGTCTCGCGGGTGCTCTTTGGCAAGCGCGTCGTAACGCTTGACCTAGCATCGCTGGTGGCCGGTACAAAATACCGGGGGCAGTTTGAGGAGCGCATGAAAGCCGTGATGAACGAGCTGGAAAAATCGCCCGAAGTCATTCTGTTTATCGATGAGCTGCACACCATCGTAGGTGCGGGTGGGGCATCGGGTTCGCTCGATGCGTCGAACATGTTCAAGCCTGCTCTGGCCCGTGGCGACATTCAATGCATTGGTGCTACGACGCTGGACGAGTACCGGCAGTACATCGAGAAAGATGGTGCGCTGGCCCGCCGGTTCCAGATGGTTATGGTCGACGCTACGTCGATTGATGAAACCATCGAAATTCTGAATAACATCAAGGATAAGTACGAAGAGCACCACCACGTCAACTACACCCCGGAGGCTATCGAAGCCGCTGTGAAGCTGTCGGAGCGGTATATCTCGGACAGATTCCTGCCCGACAAAGCCATCGATGTTATGGATGAAGTAGGTGCGCGGGTACACATCTCGAACATCACGGTGCCAGAAGACATTCTGACGCTGGAAGAGCAGATCGAGAACATCAAGAAAGAGAAAAATCAGGTTGTTAAGAGCCAGAAGTACGAAGAAGCGGCCCAGCTCCGCGACAAGGAAAAGCGGCTCATTGACCAGCTCGACCGCGCCAAGCAGGCGTGGGAAGAAGATACCAAGAAGCGTCGCTACACGGTAAACGAGGAAAACGTGGCTGAAGTCGTGGCCATGATGACGGGTATTCCGGTCACGAGCGTCTCGAACGACGAAGGCAAGAAGCTCATCAACATGGGCGACGAGCTGAAAGGTAAAGTTATTGGACAGCAGTCGGCCATCGATAAGCTCGTTAAGGCCATTCAGCGGACCCGCGTTGGCCTGAAAGACCCCAAAAAGCCTATTGGTTCGTTCATTTTCCTTGGACCTACGGGTGTGGGTAAAACCGAACTGGCCAAAGTGCTGGCCTCGTATCTTTTCGATAAAGACGACGCGCTGGTACGGATCGACATGTCGGAGTACATGGAGAAGTTCAGCGTCAGCCGGTTGGTAGGTGCCCCTCCGGGCTACGTTGGTTACGAAGAAGGTGGTCAGCTGACCGAGAAAATTCGCCGGAAGCCGTACAGCGTTGTGCTGCTTGACGAGATTGAGAAAGCTCACCCCGACGTGTTCAACATCCTGTTGCAGGTGCTGGACGATGGTATCCTGACCGATGGTCTGGGCCGCCGGGTAGACTTCCGGAATACAATCATCATCATGACCTCCAACATTGGGGTCCGTGACCTGAAAGACTTCGGTGCCGGCATTGGTTTCGCAACTAAAAAGAGCGAGAATCAGGACGAGTTGATGAGGAGTACCATTCAGAGTGCGCTTCGCAAGGCGTTCTCGCCGGAATTCCTCAACCGTCTTGATGACGTAATTGTGTTCAACTCGCTACTGCGCGAAGACATCCACAAGATCATTGATCTGATGCTGAATAAGCTGCTGGGTCGTGTCACGAGTCTCGGCTATAGCGTTGAACTGACCGAGAAAGCTAAGGACTTCTTAGCCGAGAAGGGCTACGATCCGCAATACGGTGCCCGTCCGCTGAGCCGTGCCATCCAGCGGTACCTCGAAGACCCCGTTGCCGAGGAAATCCTGAAAGGCGAGCTCAAAGACGGCGATGTGATCGAAGCCGATTACAGTGGCGAAGGTGAGTTGCTGACCATCACGGTGCGCAAACCCGAAGTAGTCGTTGACGAAAAATAAATTCTTAGTTGACAATAGAAAAAGCCGGACGGAGACGTTCGGCTTTTTTGTAGGTTGGACTTCAGTCCGACCAGCCCCGACAGGGGCTAACGGTGTAACGGCTTCTCAGTTACCGGGTAATCACAACGTAGCTTTAAGTACATTGTTAGCCGCTTTGCGGCTGGTCGCACAAGAGTATACGACCTACCTTTGTACCATGCCAACTATTCGCGAATTTACCACGTACCTTGAAACCATTGCCCCGCTGGCTTACCAGGAATCGTACGATAATGCCGGGCTGATTGTGGGTGATCCTGCCGCTTACGTAACGGGCGTACTGGTTTCTCTCGATACGACCGAAGCCGTTGTGGATGAAGCCACAGCGCGGGGTTGTAACCTTATTGTGGCACATCATCCCATTGTGTTTCGGGGCCTGAAGAAGCTGAACGGTACCAATTACGTGGAGCGGACGGTCATCAAAGCGATCAAAAGTGATGTGGCTATTTATGCCATTCACACCAATCTGGATAACGTAGCCGGGGGCGTCAGCTTCAAAATTGCGGAGAAGCTGGGGCTACAAAGCGTACGCATGCTGTCGCCTAAAGCGCAGATACTGAGCAAACTCGCGGTATTCGTGCCTGCCGATAACCTGCCTGCCGTGCTAACGGCCATCTGGGAAACTGGAGCCGGGCGCATCGACCCCTACGATCACTGCTCATTTCGGGTGGGCGGCACGGGTACGTTTCGGCCACTAAATGGGGCCAATCCGGTGGTGGGCAGTGTAGGGCAGGATGAAACGGTGCAGGAGCAGCGGCTTGAGGTGCTGCTACCTACGCATCTGGAACGCGCGGTGGTAGCGGCAATGACAGCCGCGCACGAATACGAAGTTCCGGCCTATGATTTATATCCGCTCAACAACGCCAATCAGACCGTGGGCAGCGGAGCGGTGGGCAAATTGCCGGAGCCGATGAGTGGGCAAGCGTGGCTTAGCTACCTTAAAGAGCAGATGAACCTGAACGTCATTCGTTATACCGCATTGCCTGACCGGTCCGTGAAGCGGGTGGCGGTTTGTGGCGGATCGGGCAGTTTCCTGTTGCCGGACGCTATCCGGGCCGGGGCCGACGCCTTTGTAACCGCTGATTTTAAATACCACGAATTCTTTGACGCTGAAGATCGGCTAACCATTTGTGACATTGGACATTACGAGAGCGAGGTCTGTACGAAAGAACTGATTGGCGGATTTTTGGCGGATAAATTCCTTAACTTTGCGGTTATTTTATCAGAAACCGACACCAACCCGGTTCGGTATTTCACATAGCACTAACTTTATTCCGAATGGAACTGACGATTGCGCAAAAATTAGACGCTCTTCACGAACTGCAATCCCTTGATTCTCAACTCGACGAATTGGTAAAAATTCGTGGTGGTTTACCCGAAGAAGTGCGTGATCTGGAAGACGATATCGCTGGTTTTGAAACCCGGATCGGTAAATTTCAGGCCGAAATCAAAACACTTGATGAGGAAATCGAGAGAAACCGCACCATTAAAAAAGACGCCGACAAGCTGATTACCAGGTACAAGGATCAGCAGATGAACGTGCGTAACAACCGCGAGTTCGACGCCATTACGAAAGAGACGGAGTTGCAGTCGCTGGAAATTGAACTCGCAGACAAGAAGATTGGTGAAGCTCAGTTTCGGGTGCGGGGTAAGGAAGATGAGATCAAAACGACTCAGGCCGCTCTGAACGAGCGCAAAGAAGATTTAAAAGCCAAAAAAGGCGAACTGGATCAGATTACAGCAGAGAGTCAGGAAGAGGAGAAAGATATCCTGAAAAAGCGCGACAAGCAGGCCAACACGATTGAGCCGCGTTTGCTGAACTCGTATAATAAAATTCGCGGCAATGCCCTCAACGGTCTGGCCGTAGTCATGGTAAAGCGTGGTGCGTGTGGCGGTTGCTTTAATGTAGTGCCCCCGCAACGGCAGGCTGACATCAAAGACAAAAAGAAAATCATTGTCTGCGAACACTGCGGACGGATTTTTGCCGACGTTGAAGGCGTTCCCGAACCCGCACCAACTGGTCGCGGACGCGGATAAGCGTAATACGTGACGAACGAGATGCGACGGATAAACCTGGATTTTCTGACCAGAAATCGGGGTTTATCCGTCGTTTTTTTGTGCCTTTTGGTTTCAGTTGGTCCGCTAAACGCACAGGATTTTGCGTGGACGCCGGGTTTGCAGCACGCCTACACTGATCTGCAAAAAGGTCGCGTGACGCCCGCCCGCCAAACGCTAATCCGAGAATTGGCAAAGAATGGTATTCGGCTGTTCGTTGACGATTATGCCGATATGCTCCTGCTCGTTACGACGGACGATGACAAACTGTTTGCCCGGCTCAGTCATCGCGAAGCCGAACGGATCGACGCGCTGGAGTTGCTGGATGATGCCTCGCCGTGGCAGCGGTTGCTACTGGCCGAAGTGCGGTTACACTGGGCCTTTATCAAGCTGAAATTCGGTAAAGAAACGAGCGCGAGCTGGGACGTAATTCGGGCGTATAGGCTGCTGACCGAAAATCAAAAGTTATTTCCTGATTTCTTGCCAACCTACAAGTCGCTGGGTACGCTGCACGTCCTGATTGGTTCCGTGCCGGACAGCTACGCCTGGGTGGCTAAGTTGCTGGGGTTGCGGGGAAATATTGGGCAGGGGCAGCGCGAAATTAAACAGGCGCAGCAGGATGCCATATTCGGGCTGGAAGCGCGACTGATTGATCTGCTGGTACGGGCGTACGTGGTCCAGTTTACCGATAGTGACGAGCGGGTACTTCGACAACTCATGCGCGATAATCCCGATAATCTGTTGCTCCATTTCTTTGCCGCCACCACCGAACAAAAGCAGGGGCGCAGCGAGCAGGCATTGGCGTATCTGAGCAGTCGCCCCACCAGTTCGGACTACCTGCCGATGCCTGTTATCGACAATATTCTGGGCGATATTTATCTGCAAAAAGGGCAGTACGCAACCGCAACGGCGCACTTCCGCCGATTCCTGAGCCAGTATAAAGGCCGGAATTTTCTGAAAGACACCCGGTATAAATTATTCCTTTGTTATTGGCTGGCCGACAGAAGTGCGGATTTATCTGACGCTGAAGGCCGCGCCATGCTGGAGCAGGTTACGCGTGTGGGTCGAACGTCGGTCGAGTCCGACAAGGCGGCTCAGCGGTTTGCCGAAGCGTATTTGAAACGGCGCGCATCGGTTAGTCAGAAAGTTTTGATGCGGGCGCGGCTGGCTACCGACGGCGGCTTTACCGATAGTGCGCTGACGTATCTGCAACCCTACACTGAAACCCGCTTTGCGACGCTAACCGAACGCGCCGAATACAACTACCGGCTGGGCCGTATTTACCAACGCCGAAACGACCCCGACGTGGCCATTCCGTACCTGAGCCGCGCCCTTGATCTGACCGACACGCCCGACGGTCGGCAACAGGAACTATCGTTTGGGGCATCGGCGGCTTTGCAGTTGGGCTATATCTACCAACAAAAGAACGACCGGGCGCGGGCGCGGTCGTTCTTCCAGAAAGCGTTGACGTTCAGACGCCACGAGTACAAAAATAGTATCGACAACAAAGCGCGGGCGGCTTTGTCTCAGTTATAAAGTTGTAAAGTCATAGATGGTCCGCCGTAACGTTGGCTGGTGCGTAATATGCTCATGCGTCAGCCAACGTTACAACCGTAGTGGCGGACCATCTATAACTACTAATCGAGCGCGGCCACACCCGGCAGTACTTTGCCTTCCATGTATTCGAGCAAGGCACCGCCCCCGGTAGAGACGTAGCTGACGCGGTCGCCGTAGCCCGCCTGGTTGACTGCCGAGGCAGAGTCACCCCCGCCGATGAGCGAGAACGCGCCGTTTTCTTCGGTGGCCTTCACAACGGCTTTGGCAATGGCATCGGTACCGTGGGCGAAGTTTGGAAACTCGAATACGCCCATTGGCCCGTTCCAGAGGATAGTTTTCGAGTTCAGAACAACGTCTGTAAACTGTTTGATGGTGTCGGGTCCAATGTCCAGCCCTTGCCAGCCGTCGGGAATCTGGCCGGTGGCAACGGTCTGGCGGTTGGCATCGTTCGAGAAATTGTCGGCGCAGACGTTATCGACGGGCATGTAAATGTTCACGCCTTTTTCTTTGGCCTTTTGCAAAATTTCCAGCGCGAGGTCCTGCTTGTCGGCTTCGAGCAGCGACTTGCCGATGTGGCCACCCTGCGCTTTGGTGAATGTGTAGGTCATGCCGCCCCCAATAATCAGGTTGTCGACGGTGTCTAATAATTTCTCGATAATCAGGATTTTGTCGGAGATTTTGGCCCCGCCCATAATGGCGGTAAAGGGGCGTTCGGCGTGTTCCAGCACTTTTTTGGCGTTGTCCAGTTCAGCCTGCATGACGTAGCCAGCCACACGGTCTGCGAAGAACTGGCCAATTACCGCCGTACTGGCGTGGGCGCGGTGGGCCGTGCCGAAGGCATCGTTCACCCAGACGTCGCCGAGTTTCGATAGCTTTTCGGCAAAGTTTTTGTCGCCTTTCTCTTCTTCCTTGTAAAAGCGCAGATTTTCGAGCAGCAGAATTTCGCCGGGTTTTAGCGCAGCCGCCTGGTCGATGGCCGACTGACCGATGGCGTCATCGGCAAACTTAACGTCGCGGCCAAATGCTTCTTTGAGAGCGGGCAGGATGTGTTTGAGGGAATATTTTTCTTCGGGGCCGCCTTTGGGCCTGCCGAGGTGCGACATCAGGATTACTGAACCGCCATCGTTCAGGATTTTCATTACGGTCGGAATGGTGGCCCGGATGCGGGTATCGTCGGTAATGGTATACTGACCGTCGAGCGGAACGTTGAAATCAACGCGGACGAGGGCTTTTTTACCCTTAAAATTATATGAATCTACAGTTTTCATGCGACGTAATGGTCTTTGGTTGCGGGGCCAAACGTAGCAATTTTTTGGCAGAAGCGGGCAGTTAGCAGCTCGGTACCTGGTTTATTGGGGTAGGTATATCACAAAGGTAGCTCCTTTGCCGGGTGTGCTAATGGCGGTGATATCCCCACCATGATTGGCCACAACGCGCTCGCAAATGGCCAGACCAACGCCCGTTCCCGGAAACTCGTTTTTGCCGTGCAGCCGCTGGAAAACCTGAAAAATACGGTCCACGTACTTACTGTCGAAACCTATGCCGTTATCCTGAACGCTGATCTGATGAAACATGCTGGCGCTGCTCGTAGATCGGATATTGGGCGGTAGGTCGCTGCGTTGATATAAGGCATAACTAATCTGAATGTGTGGCTCCCGGTTGGCGGAGGTAAATTTGATAGCGTTGGAAAGCAGGTTTTGGAAGAGTTGTCCCAACTGTAATTCGTCACCCTGCACGGGAGGCAGATCCGCCCCGTCGATTTGGGCGTTGCGCTGCTCAATTTCCCACGACATGGTGTCGAGTGTACTGGCCAGAATCTCAGTAAGCGAAACCATCCCGAACGTCTGTTGCCGGGTAGCAATGCGCGAATAGGCCAGCAAATCGCGGATTAGGGTTGACATCCGGGAGCCGGCGGAGGTGATTCGGCGGAGGTAATCGAGGACCTGTTCATCTAACTGATTCCCGAACCTGTCAACGATCAACGAACTGAACGACTGTATTTTGCGCAGTGGTTCCTGCAAGTCATGGCTGGCAATGTATGAAAACTGCTGGAGGTTCTCATTAGACCGGCGCAGGTCCTGATTGGCGTGGGTTAGCTCTTCGGTACGTTGCTGCACCCGCTCTTCCAATTGCTGGGATAGTTGCCGATACCGGGTTTCGCTGGCCTCTACAATCTGGCGGCTTCTGACCTGCCCCGTAACATCGGTCGCAATAACAAGTACGTCGGGCGTAGAGCCGTCTCGTTGTGGTTTGGGGCGGTAGATGAAATCAACATAAATGGTTTCCATCTGACCATAGCGAAGAATGTCAATGGCCACTTCGGTAGCTATATACGGTTCGCTGGTAGCCATAACCTGCCTCAAAAGTTGATCGAACCTTTTGCCTTCCAGTTCAGGGAGGGCCGTTAGCAGCGGTTTACCAATAATCTGCGCCGGATCTTGGCCTACCAGTTGCCCGTAAAAGGAATTGGCCATGTAAAAGGTCAGGTCAGGACCACCAATAAAGGCAACAGCCACCGGCGACTGCTCGAAAGCCGAAATTATTTGGTGCTGTGCCTCGTCAATCTGTTGTTGCGCCATGACCCGGTCTGTCACGTCAACGGCCATATCCATAATGGCATAGACCTGGCCAGTTTTATCACGTAGTGGCTTGTACGTAAAATCGAAATAGTAAGTACCTACTACACCGTCAATGATCAAATCTGCCGGTGTACTCTCTGCCACGTAGGTCTCGCCGGTGGTAAATACCGCATCCAGAATGTCGAGAAACGGCTGACCTTGCAGTTCAGGCAAAGCAGCGGCAAGCGGCTGGCCAATGACAGACGAACCCTTGCCCCAATAGCTAATCATAAGGTCATTCGCCAGGTCAATGCGGAGGTCGCGCCCCACAAGCAGGCAGGTGGCCACGGGTGCCTGCTCCAGCAACGACCGAAACCGTTCTTCGCTTTCGGTTAGGGCCGTTTGCATTTGAATATGCTGTTCAATTTCGGTACATTGCTGTTCGCCCATTCGGCTCAATTCGCCATTCTGTTTGCGCAGGGTCAGAAGGTTAACGACCTGTTTGGCCAAAATCTTGAGGGCAGAAAGCTGCGCTTGACTTTTTAAGTACGCTAGTTCAAGCTATGCCCTTTAGGGCAAGACTTTAGTTGCTACTCAGTTTTGGTAGTTTTGCTGTATGAAGCAGCAACGGTCAGGCAGTCATTCGGTTTACAACTTACAGGTCCATTTGGTCT
>JACMPG010000331.1 GCA_014377625.1 Spirosoma sp. | reverse complement strand
TTCTCGTTTTTCATCATCCGCTTCGACGGGGGCATCAAAGTCTGGGACCCCGCCCGGCGGTACGTCAACAGCGAGGGTATGGCCGTTGACGACCGGTTTGTCCTGCCCCAGTTCTCGCTCCGTAAACTCTCCAAAGGCCCCAACCCGCTGGTTATCAATTTTGGGATCGGCTATCCGTTTTGAGAGAAGTTATTACGCAGAGATTCACAAAGAGAAAAAGAGATTCACAGAGAAAATATGGGTTTAGTCAGGTAGCAGAGCCGTAGGATACAAATTCGATTAACCAATTTTAACGGACTTTTTCTGCCAAAATGACAGGTTACCCCGTCGTTTCTTCGTAAATTTGACGCTTTATCGGTCAATCTGCTAACCGACCATCTTTTATGACGCTTATCTCTGAATTGACGATTCTCCAACCGGCTGACAAAGAAGACCTCGACCTGCCCCGCACGCTGGAAGACGAACGGACCACCGGTAAAAAACGGCTCTATATCGAAAGCTACGGTTGCCAGATGAACTTCGCCGACAGCGAGATTGTGGCCGCTGTGATGCGCAACGCCGGTTTTGCCACCACATCAGCCGCCGAAGATGCCGACGTAATATTTCTCAATACCTGCGCCATCCGTGAGAACGCTGAGCAGAAAGTACGCAACCGGCTCAAGCACCTCACCGGCCTGAAACGCAACAAACCCGGACTCCTCGTCGGGTTACTCGGCTGCATGGCCGAACGGCTCAAAACCAGGCTCCTCGAAGAAGAAAAAGTCGTTGACATCGTGGCCGGTCCCGATGCCTACCGCGATATTCCGAAGCTGGTAGAAGAAGCCGAATCGGGCCAAAAAGCGGTAAACGTATTTCTCTCCCGCGAGGAAACCTATGCCGACATTGCGCCCATCCGGCTAAACTCCAACGGCGTTACGGCCTTTGTATCCATCATGCGCGGCTGCGACAATATGTGCAGTTTCTGCGTGGTCCCCTTCACACGGGGCCGCGAACGCTCCCGCGACCCGCACAGTATCATTCGTGAGTGCGAGCAGCTTTTTGCCGACGGCTACCGCGAGGTAACGTTGCTGGGGCAGAACGTGGATTCGTATAAGTGGACCCCCGACCCCTCTCCGGTAGGGGGCGGAGAAATGCTCGCTTCAGTCACCCCCCTCCCTACCGGAGAGGGGTCGGGGCGGCCCGCCGTATCGGTGGGGTTCGCCAACCTGCTTGAACTGGTGGCGCAGATTCATCCCGATTTGCGGGTTCGGTTCAGTACATCGCACCCCAAAGACATTACCGACGACGTCCTGTACGCCATGAAACGGCACGATAACGTCTGCAACTACATTCACCTACCGGCCCAAAGCGGCAACAGCCGGGTGCTGAAACTGATGAACCGGACCTACGACCGGGCCTGGTACATCGGTAAGATTGATCGCATCCGCGAAATCCTGGGCGACGACTGCGGTATCTCGACCGACATGATTTCGGGCTTCTGCACCGAAACGGAAGACGAGCATCAGGAATCGCTGTCGCTGATGGACTACGTGAAGTATGACTACGCCTACATGTTTGCCTACTCCGAGCGGCCCGGTACGCTGGCGGCCAAAAAATACGCCGACGACATCCCGGAAAACGTAAAAAAACGGCGGCTGAACGAAATCATCAGTCGGCAGTTAGAACACTCATCGGCCCGCAACCAGCGCCACATTGGTCAGGTGCAGCGGGTGCTGATTGAAGGATCGTCCAAACGCTCCGACGCTGATTTGAGTGGCCGCAATGACCAGAACAAAATGGTGGTTTTTCCGGCGGGCAATCACCAGAAAGGTCAGTACGTCAATGTGTTGGTGACCGAATGCAGTTCGGCCACGCTGCGGGGGAAAATAATCAGTGAACAGTTATCAGTGAACAGTGAACAGTTGGCTGACGCAAGCGAGCCAGACCAGCTTCGCTACTGATAACTGGTTACTGATAACTGATAACTGAACATGAACAATCAGGAGATACAATCTATAAAGCAGCGGTTCGGGATTATTGGCAGTTCGCCGGGGCTGAACTACGCCATAAACGTGGCCATGCAGGTAGCGGCTACCGACCTGACGGTGCTGATAACGGGCGAAAGCGGCAGCGGTAAGGAGTCGTTCTCCAAGATTATCCATAGCCTGAGCAGCCGCAAACACGGGCAGTTTATTGCCATCAACTGCGGAGCCATTCCCGAAGGCACCATAGATTCCGAATTATTTGGCCACGAGAAAGGCTCGTTTACCGGTGCCCTCGACGCCCGCAAGGGGTATTTTGAAACAACGAACGGCGGCACTATTTTCCTGGACGAGATTGGCGAAATGCCCATCGGTACGCAGGCGAGGCTGTTGCGGGTGCTGGAAAACGGCGAGTTTATCCGGGTCGGTTCATCCAAAACGCAGAAAACCGAGGTGCGCGTGGTAGCCGCCACCAACGCTAACCTGATGGACGCTGTGGAGAAAGGCAAATTCCGCGAAGACCTGTACTACCGGCTCAACACTGTACCCATTTACGTACCGCCCCTGCGCGAACGCGGCACCGACATTGAACTGCTGTTCAGAAAGTTCACGACCGATTTTGCCGAACGCTACCGCATCGAGCCGCTGCAACTAACCGAAGCCGCCAAACGGATGCTGACGAGTTATCCGTTTCCGGGTAATATCCGGCAGCTCAAGAACATGGCTGAGCAGATTTCTATTCTGGAATCGGAGCGGAACGAACCCATCGAAGCCGATGTACTGGCCAAATACCTCCCGCAAAATCAACGGCAGCCAAGTCAAAGTCTGTCGCTGCTCGGCGGGGGGCAGGCGGGTGAGAGCTTTTCGGAGCGCGACCTGCTGTACAAGGTGCTGTTCGACATGCGCCGGGATATGAACGATTTGAAACGGCTCGTGCGCGACGTACTCGGCAACGGACACGACGGCCGGCAGATTCTGCATAACAACCGCGACCTGTTCGATTCCATTCAGCCCGAAGCCGACCACACTGCCGAAGCCACCCGCTACCTGCCTGCCCCCGTTACGCCCCCCCGCCCGGACTGGGACCGGAACGACTTTAACGGGTCTGATCGCAGCGTGCCGCCCGTGGGGAACTACGGCCACCACCCACCCGTGCAGTATTTCGATGATACCGATGCCGACATCAACGACGTTACGGTAGAGGACGTGGCCCACGAAACCGAAGACGACGAATCGCTCTCGCTGGAGCGGCAGGAGAAAGAAATGATTCAGCGGGCACTCCGGCGCAATAACAACAAACGTAAGTACGCAGCCCAGGCCCTCGGCATTTCGGAACGGACACTCTATCGCAAAATCAAACAGTATGAACTCGACGAAGAGTAAATTCCAGTTATCAGTTATCAATTATCAGTTATCAGTTCAGCCTCTGAGAGAGTGGGCCTATTTACTGATAACTGTTACCTGTTTACTGCTAACTGCCACCTCCTGCGGTATCTATTCCTTCACCGGAACCACGCTTTCGCCGGATATCAAAACCGTAACGGTCAATAACTTCACGCTGGCTACGGCGGGCGGACCGGCCAACCTGCCGCTGACGTTCAACGAGAAACTGAAAGAATACTACCAGCGATACACCAACCTGAAAGTGATACCCAACAACGGCGATATGCTGCTGGAGGGCAACATTACGGGCTACGATCTACTGGCCATTGCACCCACCGCTTCCGATCAGGCGGGCGTGAACCGGCTGCAAATCACAATACTGGTGCGCTTTTACAACAATAAGGACGAGACCAAGAATTTTGAGCAGTCGTTCTCATTCTACCAGGATTTTCCACAGAGTCAGACGCTGAGCCAGAACGAAGCGCGGCTGGTACCTAAAATTCTCGACCAGATTGTTCTGGACATTTTCAACAAAACTGCCGCCGACTGGTGATTTCAGTGACCAGTGACCAGTTATCAGTTATCAGTGCCTCCAGGCAACTCATTCACTGCTAACTGGTCACTGATAACTGGTCACTGATAACTGATAACTGATAACTGCGAATGACCATTGCTATCATGCAACCTTATCTTCTACCGTACATCGGGTATTTACAACTGATGGACGCGGTAGATACCTTTATCCTGTACGACGACGTAGCATTCATAAATCGAGGCTGGATTAACCGAAACCGGCTGCTGATTAACGGGCAGGAACACCTCTTTACCGTACCCCTGCGCGATGCCAGCCAGAACAAACGTATCAACGAAGTGCACCTGGCCGACGATCCCAAATGGCGCGGCAAGCTGCTCAAAACCATCGAACAGGGCTACCGCAAAGCACCCAATTACGCAACGGTTATGCCCCTGACCGAAAAAATAATCAATTTTGCGACCGACTCCATCGCCGATTTATGCTGTAATAGTCTCGTTGAACTGAATCAGTATCTGGGCATCAATACCCGGCTGGTTGCTTCCTCAACGATTTATAACAACAGCGACCTGAAAGCACAGGAACGGATTATGGACATTTGTCGGCAGGAAAACGCCACGCGGTACATTAACCCCATTGGCGGACAGGAACTGTATAATAAAGCGGCTTTTGCCGGGCAGGGACTCACTCTGAATTTCATGCAATCCAAAGCCGTACCCTATCCACAAATGAAACAACCCGATTTTATTCCCTGGCTCTCCGTCCTCGACGTGCTGATGAACAACGACGTATCGGCCACACGGGCCATGCTGAGGGAGTATGAGTTAGTGTAATTTTGAATGACTGAATGATAGAATCATAGAATAGTTGCTGACGCAAGTGGACTGGCGCCGGAGATATTCACTCATTCTATCATTCACAATTCACTCATTAAAAATATGGCAAAAATTGTAATTTTCGGGGTGATGGACACGGCTGAACTGGCCCATTTCTACCTCACCCACGACTCCGAACATGACGTAGCGGCCTTTACCGTCAGCCGCGATTATCTAAAAGACGCCCAATTTCACGGCCTGCCGGTGGTGGCGTTCGAGGACGTCGAGACGATTTATCCTCCGCAGGAGTACCACTTCTTCGCACCGATGACGGGCCGGGGCATGAACAAAAATCGTGAACGGATTTATCTCGAAGCCAAGGCCAAAGGGTATTCGTTTATCTCTTACGTCAGTTCCAAAGCCACAATGTTCGGCAACGAGATTGGCGAGAACTGCTTCATTCTCGAAGACAACACCATCCAGCCGTTTACCACCATTGGCAACAACGTAGTACTCTGGAGTGGTAACCACATTGGCCACCACGGACAGATTAAAGACCACGTGTTTTTTACCTCCCACGTAGTCATGTCGGGCCACTGCATTATTGAACCCTACTGCTTCTTTGGCGTCAACAGCACCATCCGCGATTTTCTGCACATTGCCACCGGTACGCTGGTGGGTATGGCGTCGGCCATCTACAAAGACACCGACGAGTGGGGCCTGTACATCGGTAACCCCGCCAAAAAACTCCCCAAACCCAGTTACGAAGCGTATTGAAAACGATTCTTTTCATTGGCCATGATGCCAACCGGGCGGGGGCGCAGCTTGTCCTGCTAAACCTGATGCGGCTGCTCAAGGCAGAAGGCTATCAGATGCGGCTATTGCTGGGCGAAGGCGGGCCACTACTAAATGAGTACCGGGCTATCTGCCCCGTTACGCTATGGCCGTCGCCCAGCCCGTATGTAGTCAACGCCGTTGCTGACAAAGTGCTTTGGAAACTCGGCCTGTGGCAATCCAGACACGACCGCCAAACTACCAAATACTGGCAGCAAATGCAGGCCGGGCTGGAGCTGGATACCGTCGATCTGGTGTTTGTCAATACCGTGACCAGCAGCCGCTGGTTTTGCCAACTGGATATTCCTGCCCAAACACCCGTTGTTACGTTCGTGCATGAACTGGCCATGTCGGTCAGGATCTACACGCAGCCCGACGAACTGGCGCAGCTACTGGCACGAACCAACCGGCTGCTGGCCGTGTCGGCCTTTACGGCGCAGTATTACGAAACGGTACACGGTATTGACCCGGCAAAAATCACGCAGTTTACCCTGATCGACGTATCCTTGCTGGAGGATGGAATCAGCCGGGCAAAGGCATCGAACGTACCGCTGGCTATTGATTTACCTGCTGATGCGCTGATTGTGGGCGGCTGCGGCAATGCCGAATGGCGCAAAGGAACCGACCTGTTCGTGACGATGGCCCGGCAGATTATTGGCCCGGCCAACGCTGATGGCACGTTTACCAACACTATCCATTTTGTATGGGTGGGAATTCCACCCGGTACCCTGCGCAACGATCTGCTGCTCGACATTGATAAAGCGGGACTGACGGGTCGCGTTCACCTGATTGCACCCACGCCCGACGTACTGCAATACATGCGCCGGTTCAATGTATTCATGCTCTGCTCGCGCGAGGACCCGTATCCGCTGGTCGTGTTTGAAGCTGGTTTGTGCAACGTGCCGGTGGTAGCCTTTGCCGGAGCGGGTGGTTCGCCCGAACTAATCGGCACTGACGGGGGTATAGTAGTTTCGTACCTCGACGTGAATGCCATGAGCCGCGCCACGCTCGATTTGCTTGATCACCCCGAAAAAGCCCAAAAGATGGGTAAGCGGCTGGGTGAAAAAATCCGACAGCAACATCCCGCGCAACAAAGTGTCCATACCCTCGTAACTTTGTTCAATCAGCTAAAAACACAAGATTGAGTTATGACGTGCGTGTTATGAATAGCAAATCATAACACGCACGTCATAACTCAAAATTCAAAGAATGACCCTCGCCTTTACCATCTGTTCGGTCAACTACTTAGCGCAGGCACGTACCCTCGGCAATTCGCTTCGGCAAACGAACCCTGATGTTCGGTACGTCATTGGACTGGTCGATAAGCTAAGCGTAGCAAACCTGTCCCCCGATCTAATGCCCGAATACGACCTGCTTGAAGTCGATCAGATTGGCATTCCTGACTTCGGGGCCATGTGCGACCGCTACGACATTACTGAGCTGAATACGGCGGTAAAGCCCTTTTACATCGACTTTCTGTACGATCAGTACCCAGATGCCACCGAGGTCATTTATTTCGACCCCGACATTATCATCTTCCAGCCGCTCATAAAGCTGATTGCCGACCTACAAACGTACAGTATCGTCCTGACGCCCCACACCTGCTCACCCACTCCCGACTGGGAACGCCCCAACGAACAGCATCACCTGAACACGGGTATCTTTAACCTCGGCTTTATTGGGCTGCGTCGCGACGATACCGCCCGGCAGTTTGTAAACTGGTGGAAAGACCGGCTCGTGTATGAATGCCGCATTGACCTGTGCGCCGGTTTGTTCGTTGATCAGCAGTGGGTCAA
Organism: Spirosoma sp.; assembly: GCA_014377625.1. Classification (GTDB taxonomy): domain Bacteria; phylum Bacteroidota; class Bacteroidia; order Cytophagales; family Spirosomataceae; genus Spirosoma. The sequence continues at coordinate 15,671 of JACMPG010000331.1, read as the reverse complement.
CTTTGCGCCGGTCTATCATGACAATGTGCTGATTGAACACCACCCCGGCTATAACGTAGCGTACTGGAACCTACACGAACGCGTAGCCACTACCGATAGCGCCGGTAACTGGCTGATTACAAACCTTTCCACAGCCCGGACAGAAAAACTACAGTTCTTCCATTACAGTGGCTATACCCCTTATCAACCTGATGAGGTCTCCAAATACCAGACCCGGTTTGCCTTTTCGGCAGAGACTGATTCAGGAGAAACTGAAATGCGCATTGCCCGCCCTGATGTTCTTCCCCTGTTTGAGTTCTACCGTGAGCAGCTACTACTGAACCACAATGACCAGTATCGGACGTATCCCTGCGTGTATATTAAACCACCCGTAGTAATTCGCTACCGACGTGTACGAAAGTTCCTCAACGCTCCGCTCCACCGACTCATTACATTATTCGAATCGTAAGAATTGTATGTCCTTACAGTCTCCTAAACCAATTCCGGCCCGTGCGCTCTGGACGTACCGATACCACAAATACCTGCACATTGTTGGTAAATTCTGGTCATACCGGCGTAAATACCGGGATCTGCGTCTGCTGAAGGCAAAAATCGGTAATCGCCCCCTCGTCGCTATTATCCTGTCTGAGCAGATGGGCGACATCATTGCCTGCGAACCCATGGCCCGCGAGGTACGCCGGCGTCATCCCAACGGGTACATTGTCTGGGTTGTGCGCGAAGCTTATGCCGACCTGGTGCGGCACCACCCCGATCTGGACGGGTATGTAATCGAGAAATGCCCCAGCGAACGCATGTTCCTGCTCAACTCGGGTATTTATGATGTGGTCTATAATATGCATATCTCGCATCGCAAGTGCAAATACTGCCCCGAGGACCCCATAAACCCCACCGCCGACCAGATTGGGCTGACCTTCGATAATTATTACGATCGGGGCGATTTGCTCTATATCTTCTCGCAGGCGGCTGGACTACCCGCCCTCACCGACGAACCTAAAATGTACATCCCGGCGGAGGTAAAACAACGGATAGCCGCCCTCAATCTGCCCCACCGCCCTATCGTGATCCACTGCCAGTCGAGCCACATCATGCGCGACTGGCCCGCCCATCACTGGAACCGGCTTGTACAGTGGCTGCTCGACACCTATCCATACACGATTGTCGAAGTCGGCCTCACTCCCGTCGTAACGAGTAAAGACAGCCGGTTCCGTAACCTCTGCGGGCAGCTAAGTCTGCTGGAAACCGCCGAGGTGATTGGTCAGGCGGGGTTGTTTGTGGGTATCGACAGCGGCCCGGCACACATGGCTAACGCAACGGGTACGCAGGGTGTGATTCTGTTGGGGCAATTATTCGATTTTACGGATTATCTTCCCTATTCGGGCCGCTATAAACGGGGCGAAGGCGTTACCATTCTCAACGATTTTGGCAAGCCCTGCGCTGAATTACCGTTCGACTGGGTTCAAACAGCCGTTGCAGAGCGCTTAGGGCAACCAAAACTCGTATGAAACACACTGAAGAGGTCAGGGTAATTGTCGTCATTCCGGTCTATAAGCTCACCCTAACCGATCACGAGCGAATCTCTTTTATTCAGTGTATAAACGTACTGAGCCGATACCCCATAGTGCTGGTGGCCCCCCACTCGCTCAACATTTCAGAATATCGCAAACTATACACACCTTTACGTGAGCAACGATTCAATGACAGCTATTTTTCTGATATACAGGGGTATAACAGACTGATGCTATCGGAAGAGTTTTACGAAGCATTTGCCAGCTACGAGTATATGCTGATTCACCAGTTGGATGCATTTGTATTCAGCGACGAATTGGAGGCCTGGTGTCGGCAGGGATATGATTACATTGGAGCACCCTGGTTGCGCGACCGGGATTTTACCGACTGGCGCGATAAGCTCCTGTTCGACATCAGGCAGCGGGTAGCTACCTGGCTCGATCTGAAAAAAGCCGATGGCGTAACCCCGCGCGAAATCATGAACCTCAATAGCGTGGGTAATGGCGGGCTGTCGCTTCGGCGTATATCGGCTTTGTTGCGGGCTTTACGGAACAACCGCGCCAAACTTAATCTGTACATCGGAGCCAATCGGTATGAATATAACGAAGATGTTTTTTGGGGTGTTGAAGTAAATCGTCACTGGCCTGTTTTACGTATTCCATCATACCGGAAGGCACTGCATTTTGCCATCGAGTTTTTCCCGGCCTGGGCCGTAGCACACTACAACCAGGGTAAATTACCATTTGGCTGCCATGCCTGGGACATTCATGGTACTGACTTCTGGCGACCCATTTTTGCCCGATACGGCCACCACATTTAATTCCGTTACTCAACGTAGTCTGATATATACATGAACCACTCTACACACTCAACCACCTCCATTGCTTTATGCACCTTTAACGGAGCAGATTATCTCTCCACGCAATGGGCAAGTTTGCTAACACAGGAACAATTGCCAGATGAGGTTGTCGTTTGCGACGATCAATCGACCGATGGTACCGTGGCCTTACTAGGCCATTTAGCTGCGGAGAGTCCCTTCCCGGTGCGTATTCTGGAAAACCCCGTTCGGTTGGGTTATAATAAAAACTTTGAAAAGGCGCTGTCGGAATGTACCGGCGATCTGATTTTTATCTGTGATCAGGACGATGCGTGGTTCCCCGAAAAGATCGGGACGATGGCGCGCTTTATGGCCGAACATCCCGACACGGAAGCCGCCTTTTGCAACGCCTGGGTTACCGATGAACAGTTGCAGGAACGCCAAAGCCAATTTTGGGAGTGGGTCCGGTTCGATACGGTTGCCCGTTCACGCTGGCAGTCGGGCGAGATGATGGAGGTTATGCTGGACGGCAATCGGGTTATGGGCTGTGCCACTGTACTTCGGCGCTCGTTTCTGGCCAACGCCCTACCCGTACCTGATTCCGTACCAGGCTATATTTATGACGGCTGGCTCGGCCTGGTGGGGGCGGCCCGACATTCGGTGGCGTTTATTGACGAAACGCTGCAACTCTACCGAACTCACCCCCAGCAACAGATTGGCGTGCGCGAAAGCGATGAGGTTATAGAGCGTGTTCGGCTCTGGGATAGGTTTGGACGCAATCGAGACAAAAAGCTGGCTCCCCTGCGCGAGAAACAGAGCCAGTTGGCTATCATCAACCAGTTATTGCGAAACCGACTAAACGGCAATGCTCCCGGTCTGGATTCGCTGAGACGGCGTTTATCCCACTTTACCATGCGCAGCTGTCTGCCACATAATCGATACCGGCGCATTGGCCCGGTACTGGCCAGTCTGCGCGAAGGCAATTACCAACGCTACGCCGATGCATCGGCCAACTGGTACGCACCCTACCTGGCCGCGCTGGGTGATATTTTCGAATAAAAAAATCCGCTTGTGCTTCTTACCCTCTGTACCATACATCAGCTACCGCAGGCGTTTGCTCTTGCCAGCAGTTTCTGTCAGTATAATTCGGCATCCAACACCACGACCCATACCGTATTGATTGGTCTTGCCGACAATCCCGATCATTTACCCAACGGTTTTGTATCGCCCTATCCCCTGCTCTTCCTACGCGATATTCTCCCGGCCAGCCAGTTGGCTACCCTTTCGGGTCAGTACACGCCCGTTGAGTTTGTAGCCGCCTGCAAACCCCTGTTTGTTGCTGAAGCCCTCCGCCGATACCCGCTGATCAATCAGTTTGTTTATGCAGATCCGGCCATTCTCTTCTGTGCCGACACGACCCCTATCTTCTCAGCGTTATCGTCGGCCAACATCCTGCTGACGCCCCACCTCACCCACTCGCCCGTTACGGGAACAGTATCCGGCAAGTCGGGAGATACCCTACTGCGGCCCGACCGAACGCAGCCCGACCAAAAGTATTTGCAAAACGTGGGGCTGTACAGCAGTGATTTTATGGCCTTCCGGCGTTCAGACGAGACCCACCGGATGCTGGCCTGGTGGCAGGATCGCGTCACAGAACGCGCTTTCATTAACTTTTGCGACGGTCTGTGTCTGGATCAGATCTGGCTTATGCACGTACCGGTCTTTTTTCGGGAGGTGGTTACCGTCAGGAATCCGGGCTGGCACGTAGCACTCTGGAACCTCTTTGAACGGCAGTTACAGCAAACCGAAACCGGCTGGTACGTACATGATGCCGGCGCTGCCGCTCAACCACTTTTGTTCATCAATACCAAAGGTCTTCTCAACGCGGACGAGGGCCTTTTTACCCAACTCGATCAGCCCGCCATCCGGCAACGCTCCGGGGTTGAGCCATTGATACAGCACTACCGAAGCACCCTGACCGGTGGGCAAGTGAACCGGCTGACTACAGTGGCTCCGGAATATGGAAGTCAGCCCATGCCCGTATTTTTGCGGGGCTGGCGGCAGCAGATTGTGCAGTCGCTGCGGGCTGCAGCGAGCTTCGTCGACCGGGTATCGTTGCCTTCTGTTCCGTAGGTCAGTAGGCTTGACCAACGACTCTGATCACGGATATGTTAAAAAAAATGACGAGTTTTGCGACTCAAATTCTGAGAAAAATACAAACCCGACGGTCGGGAATTATCCAGCCATGAACGTACTTTTCGATCATCAGGCCTTTACCGGTACGACGTACGGTGGCGTATCGCGCTACTTTTTCGATCTCATGCGGTCATTTGTCGATATGCCCGGCATTACGTTCGATCTGTCGCTGCGGTTATCCAACAACGAATACCTCAATCAGTCGTCGCTGAGCAAACACATACGCTATCCTGCCTTTGCTGCTTCGGCCAACGTAAACCTGGCAGCTTCGCAGTTAAATCGGCTGAGCAGTCTTCAAAAAATCCGGGCGGGCCGGTACGATGTCTTTCACCCGACGTATTACCATCGTTATTTTCTGGACGCTATGGGTGGAAAACCGTTCGTCACTACGTTTTACGACGCCACGAGTGAACGCTACGCCGGGCAATATCCGCACGTTTTTGGCGGTCATTACGAGACCCGAAAAGCTGTTTTGCAACAGGCTACGCGCATTATTGCTATCTCGGAATTTTCCAAAGAAGAGCTACTGCACTACTTCCCGGTCGAACCCGATAAGGTTGAGGTTATTCACCTCAGCACCTCACTGGGGGAGCTAATACCAGCTGCTGCGGCCATGACCGCACCGCTGGCCGCACCCTATCTCCTTTACGTGGGCAAGCGCGATTTTTATAAGAATTTCGAAGGTTTTCTTCGGGCCATTCAGCCCGTATTGCATCAGCATCCCGATCTGCACCTTGTTTGCGCCGGTGGGGGTGCATTTAGTACCGATGAGCAGGCGTTATTCCACACGTTGGGTCTGCATCAGCACGTTCAATATCGACCTATTACCGACGTAAGTCTGCTAAATCTATACCAGCATGCCCAGGCGTTTGTGTTCCCGTCGCTGAACGAAGGGTTCGGCATACCCGTTCTGGAGGCTTTTGCGGCCGGATGTCCGGCAGTGCTCAGCAACCGCAGTTCGCTGCCGGAAGTAGGAGCCGATGCCGCCGTTTATTTCGACCCGGAAGATAACGATTCGATGGCCGGAGCCGTAGAGCGCGTCCTGACCGACAACGATTTACGTGATGAATTACGCCGGAAAGGAACCGAACGGCTTCTGCACTTCTCGCGCGAAAAAACGGCTCAAAAAACCCTGAATCTTTATCAATCTGTCTGCTAAAGGCATGTCAAAAGCCAACCAGTCACTCCGTTCGTTTGTTACCCGGCCCTACCAGCCGATAGCAGCACCAACAACCAATCAGCGTTATCCGAAACTAACCGTTGTTACGCCTTCGTTCAACCAGGTCGAGTATCTGGAACGAACCATCCTGAGCATACTTAACCAGCAATACCCCAATCTCGAATACTTCATCATGGACGGTGGCTCGACCGACGGCAGCGTTGATCTGATTAAACAATATGAACCCTATCTGGCCGGTTGGGTAAGTGAAAAAGATCAGGGCCAGACCGACGCCATTAACAAAGGATTTCAACGGGCTACCGGCGACTACGTAGCGTTTCAGAACTCCGACGACGTTTTTACGCCCGATGCCTTTGCCAACATGGCCGCTGCCTGGAGCAGGCATCCCGATACCGACGTTTTTTTCGGCGATATGTACATCATTGACGAACAGGACGTTATTCTGGAAGAGTTACGTACGCTGCCGTTCTGCGCTGAGTGCCAGATTTACGAGGGTATGCAAGTCTTTAACCAGTCGTTGTTTATCCGGCGCAGCCTGTTGCAGGAAACGGGGTTGCTTGACGAGTCGCTGCGGTTCGTAATCGATTATGAAATCATTACCCGGCTGGGCGTGCAGGCGGGCGTAACATTCCGGAGGGTCGATAACTTCTGGGGCGGTTTTCGACTACAGCCCGCTGCCAAATCGTCAACCATTCAAAATGTAGGTGTGTCGGAACATAAACAGATCATGGATAAGTACAGTCCTATGCTGACCAGCCGGTGGGGCAAACGCGCCTGGAAAACCTACTGCCGGGTGCGCAAGTTAGTTGCCTTTGCGTTCATGGGTGAGTGGGGGTACATACGCCATCGGTTTCAGCTAAGCCGATCACGGAAATAAGGCAATTCTTACTGTATGAAAACGTTTTTTCGATTTTTAGAGGACATCAACTACATGCGGATGGTCGTGGGTATCTGCATTCTGGTGGATGGTTACCCAATCATTTTCTTCTTTCGGGAAACGCTTGGCCTCGCCCCGGGTAGCACGGTATTTACGGCAGTTGCCTTTGCGGGCGGGCTGTTGCTGATGATACCCTTTACAATATTACGCAGGCTGTACCGTCCCAACATGACCATGTTCTGGATTGGGGTGAGCTTTATAGGCCTCTGTCTCTTCTACATGTATTTCTATAATGGCGTACCAGGCTTTATAGATTATAATCGCGACCTTATCTATTATGTTTATATACTTATATTCCTATTCTTACTAATCAATGTCCCTAACGAGATTATTCGGGTATTTATCCCCGCTGTTATCCTGTTCACGCTGGTATCAAACCTGGGGCTGATTTATTCGCTGATTACAAACCCGACCTGGGTAATAGGTCAGCGTGCGGTCATTACGGTAGGCGACACTGATGACGGGGCTGGTAACCCGCACGTGTTTGCCCGTAACGCTGTCATGGGGTTAGTTGCCTGCACAATATGGCTGGTCCGTCCCCAAACCGGCACGCTGTTTAAGCTGTTCTGTTTTTTTTCCGCATTGATAAGCCTCGCCATATTGATATTAACCCAGACCCGGTCAGCTATTCTTGCCATGTTGATTGCGGCCAGTCTTTTCGTGTATTACAACGTCCGGCCAGCACAGATCAAATCAGCAGCCAAAAGCCTTTTTAGTCCCATTACGATCTTGATTATACTTGTCAGCATTGTAGCAATTAATCTGCTCATTGAGCGGTATTATGATGTTTACGGTATTATATACGGCTATGTACTGAGTTTTGCCGAACGAAACTTAGAAAACATATACGCTTTTCTGGGCTTTAAGGTATCCGGGACTAACTACAAAGCTGTCCTGGACGACTCGGTGGCCAACCGTACGCTGAGCGGTGCTTTTTTTCTCAACGCCGTAGCATATCAGCCCTACATGATGATTTTTGGCTTTGGCTACAAATATGCCTATCTCGACGTACCCCTTCTGGAAGCAGCCACCAGTATGGGTCTGCTTGGCTTTTTTCTGTTCGGAGCTATCCTTGTCATGTCACTGCACTATTCGTTACGAGCTATGCGTCGTAACCCTAATCCGTTGAATACATTCCTGGCTTATTTCTACATTTATATTCTGGTAAGTGCTATATCCGGCGGTCGGCCTTATGATATAACGTTCTGGTTTCCTCTCTCGCTCATGATCCGGTTCATGGGCATTGATTATCTGTTTGCAGCTCACTTACACAACCAGCCCGTATTGGGACTTAATCCAGATGTCAGTCTAACACCACGATTAGTGAGCAACCAATCGGCCTGATACGGACGGCTATTAGGCAGTAGGGTATATGTTCACGCAGGCGGTGCCGGTTTACTTCCCCAAAAAGCAGCAGTCATTTTGTTCACTTCATGCGTATCCTTAATATTTGTGCTTATACCTGGCAGACAGGTGGCCCCCCCAAAGTAATTTTCGATCACACCCAGATCGCGCTGGAACAGGGCCATCAGGTCGACATTCTTAGCCCTATCTCTCCTGGTGAACGACCCTATACCCTACCCGAAGGGGCCAGACTGATTCTCTGCCGCCGAACACCGGGCATCAGCCGTTTCTTTCGGGAGTTCTCGGTTGAACTCTACCAGTACCTAAAACGGCACGTCCGGGATTACGACGTTATTCACTGCCACGGACTGTGGCATTTTGGTACGTTGACCCCTTTTCTTCTCGACAAAACGGTGGCCAAGGTTGTGTCGGTGCACGGGGCACTCAATCCCAAAGTCTACGTCCACAATAAGTGGAAAAAACGATTGATGGACACCCTCGCCCAGAAGGCATTCCTGCGCCGGGCCGATCTGATCCACATTTACAGTCCCGACGAACGTGCTGACCTGTTGCGTTATCTTGGCCAGCCACACCCGAATATAGTGATCATTCCGAACGGCGTGAAAACAAGTGATTTTGACCAGTTACCCCCAAAAGGCGCGTTCCGACGAAAGTTTGGCATACCCGCTGACAAGAAACTGGTCTTATTCATGAGCCGGTTAGATCCGATAAAAGGACTTGATCTGTTGTTGCCGGGCTTTCAGGAGTACCTTCGCCAGCATTCTCAAACCATACTCGTACTGGCCGGGCCAGATGGTGGCTACGAAACCGCTGCCCGCCAGTTCATTGATCAACATCAGCTCGGCGACTCGATCCGGCTGGTTGGTATGCTGACCGGCGACGATAAGAAGGCAGCCCTTGCCGACGCGGACCTGTTTACGCTGCCATCCTATTCTGAAGGTTTTTCAATGGCCGTTCTCGAAGCGATGGCTGCCGGAACGCCCACTTTAGTATCGGACCGGGTCGGCTTTGGCGAAGCCATTCGTCAGCACGATGCCGCTGGTCTCGTCGAACTATCGGCAAAGGGTATTCGGACCGGTCTTGACGAGATGCTCGGCAATGAACAGGTAGCGCAACGACGAAGCCGGAACGCAACCAGGCTCGTGCGGGAACAGTATGATATTGACATTGTGGCTAAAAAAATGCTCGATGAGTACGCAAAAATAAGCCATATCAAACAGGCCGACTGATTCAGCCTTCAGCCTACCCTACCCCACATGCAGTTACCTCAGCTTACCTTCACCCGTTTCGTGGCGGCCTTAATCGTACTTGTTTTTCACGGAGCGCGGGGTTCGTACCCCTTTACGGTATATCCGGGCCGGTACCTGATTGAATACGGCAGCGTAGCCGTTGTTTATTTTTTCATCCTGTCGGGATTTATTCTAACCATTACGTATCAGGCCGCGCTCGAACGGGCTGGCACAATTAATAAGCGTAACTTTTGGGTTGCCCGCCTGGCCCGCATCTATCCCCTGTACGCTTTTGCCCTCCTGATGACCATACTGGTTCAGGCAGTTGTATATGGCATTCCGATAAACCCGTTTGAGGTCCTGGCCAGCGGTACGTTAATGCAGAGCTGGTTTCCTGCGCTGGCCACCACCCTCAATGGGCCGGGCTGGTCACTATCCGTTGAGACTCTGTTTTACGCCCTGTTCCCGTTTCTGCTGCTGTGGCTCACGGCCCGCTCCAGACGAACGCTGTTGGGGTGGCTGCTCATGGTCTGGGTGGGCGGAGTAGGTTTGTTCTATGGATTGATAAACGGGGTTGATGCAGGCACCGCAGCTACCGAAACCTACCACAACCTCATCAACTATTCGCCCTGGGTGCACCTACCCACCTTCATAAATGGCTGTATCTGCGGCCTGATTTTCTGGCGTTACATGAAGCAGCCCGTCCCGGCAACTACCCGCAACCGGCTTGGCTGGGTGATGCTATTTGCTGGAACGGCAGGTATGATAGCAGCCGTTCAGAGTCAGCAGCTTATGACCTACGCCCAGGGCGGAATACTTTCGCCGATTTTCGCACTTTTTATCCTCGGCCTGGCCGTACAGACAAATACAGTGCTGACTCGCCTGTTCTCGTGGCAACCGCTGGTTTACCTGGGAGAAATCAGCTACGGTCTTTACATTTTACAGATGCCCGTTGTTCAGCTATTGAAAAAGGTTGACCTACTGGCTCTCGGCAATTCTATATGGCGCGACCTGTTCACCTTTGCAGCGTTGTTCATCATAACTGTTATCTGTTACCACATCATTGAACGACCGGCACAGGCGTTTATCCGTCGGCAGTGGTCCGTTCGCCCTATTAGGTCCAGGTCACAAAATCCTGTCTGAATTACGTCCATCTTTACTGATTGCCCGCCCAGTACACTAACCACGATGCTGCCATTGCCGCGCCATGAACGTTCTCATTCTACATAACACCTACTGGACGCACTACAAGGCCGCCATCCATTCTGAGATGTACCGGCAGATTCAGGCGCGGAACCTGCCCATAAATCTGCTGGTAGCGCATCTGGCCGAGACCGAGCGCTCACGCGCTAAGCTGGGCCTGCCCGACCCCAAACTACACCAGTATCCGCACGAGGTTCTGCACAAAGGCTTTGTGGAAGAGTTTAGCCTGAAAGATCGCACTGTGGCTTTATTTAGACTGATGCGCCGGTTCAGGCCTGATGTGGTTGTAACGCCCGGCTATTTTGACCCGGCAGTTGTCCTGCTGGCAGCCTGGTGCCGGTTGCGGGGCATCCGGCTCATCATGGCCATCGACTCGACCGAGAGCGACCATCAGCGGCAGGACTGGCGCGAAACGCTTAAACGCCGTATTATTAGTCTGGCCGACGGCTTTTTCTGCTACGGTACCCTGTCGGCCAACTACATGCTCAGGCTCGGTGCGCGGCCTGACCAGATTCTGCTCCGGCGCAACGCCATCGATAACTCAACCGTCCGTCGGTTATGGGAGCAGGCACGCCCAAATCGGGCAACCACGCTAACTGACCTGCAGCTACCTGCCCACAATTTGATCTACGTGGGTCGGCTCATTGACCGGCTCAAAAACATCACAACGCTCGTCAATGCGTTCAGATCCGTTAAAAAGCAGCTTCCCGAAGCGGCTGACTGGGGCTTACTGCTGGTGGGCGATGGTGAGGACAGAGATCTGATTGCCACCATGAGTCAGGACATGCCCTATCTGCGCATTATTACCGGCCAATCATGGCAGGACATTCCGTCTTACCTGGCCCTGAGCGATGCACTGGTACTACCCAGCTATTCGGAGCCGTGGGGGTTAGTAGTGAACGAAGCAATGGTTTGCGGGTTACCTGTGCTGGTGTCGGACCGTTGCGGCTGCGCGCCCGATCTGGTCAATCCGGGTGTCAACGGCTTTACCTTTGACCCGTATCAACCTGAACAGCTAGTTGATAACATCGCCAAACTCATTAATTATTCTTCAGCCAGGCGGGCAGGTATGGGAGAAGCCTCGGCAGAGAAGATAACGGCTTACCGTCCGGAGGCCGTAGCGGGTGAGATGCTAACGGCGTTCCTGTCAATAGGAAAGAACACTCAGTAAAATCAGGTACGTAGTTAACTCGTTTATCCCGTTTACACTGGAAGTCTCCTGACCGGCTTTCTATCATATTAAAAAAATCATATTTTTGCATTCCGTGCCGGTATCACTTAGGGATCAATAATGGGTCCCGGTAGGCAAAACAGCTATTAGGCGATATCAGTACATTGGCAAAACACAAAAATAGATGACCGACGTATCTGTCATTATTCTGACTTTCAACGAGGAAAAACACATTAGTCGGTGTTTGCAGAGTCTGTTGGCGTTTACGGATAAGGTATTCATCGTCGATTCGTTTTCGACCGACCGCACCGTCGAGATTGCCCGGTCTATGGGGGCAGTAGTCGTACAGAATACCTGGGTTAACTATGCTACGCAGTTCAACTACGGCATTACCAATAACCCGTTTACGACCGACTGGGTCATGCGTATGGACGCCGACGAGTACGTCCTGCCCGAACTGACTGCTGAAATTAATCAGCGATTGCCGGGTTTGTCAGCTCAGACAGGGGGCGTTTATGTGAAACGGCGGGTCTTCTTCCTCAATCGCTGGATCAAACATGGCGGCTTTTACCCAATCTGGCTGCTCAGACTCTGGCGACGGGGCGACGGTTTTTGCGAGCAGGTCTGGCACGACGAACACATCAAGCTGACCAAAGGAGAAACCACCCGGTTTGAACACGATCTGGTAGATCATAACCTGAATAACCTGACCTGGTGGACGCAGAAGCACAATCATTACACCATTCTGGAGATGATCAATCTGCTCAACTATCGGTATCAGTTCGATCAGAATGAGAAAGTGCAGCCCCGGCTGTTTGGTACGCAGGAGCAGCGGGTTCGATACCTGAAGGAGCGGTATGCCGCCATGCCTCTGTTTACCCGCCCCATCCTGTATTTTCTGTATCGGTACTTTCTGCGGCTAGGTTTTTTAGACGGGAAACCCGGCTTTGTCTGGTGCTGCCTGCAAGCTCTCTGGTACCGCTTTCTGGTAGACGCTAAACTACTGGAAGTCCGGGTTCGGGTTGGTCAGGATCGTGACGCTATCATTGCGTACTTTAAGAGTGAGTACGGCAAAGACCTACGTCCAGCCCCTCCTGAACCCGTCCCACAGCCCTGAATCATGAACACCAATCAGCCCACAACGCAACCCAACCCGATGGCTGGTCAAACCGATCTGTCGCGTTATACCATCGACTGGTACCGGCCCGGCCCGCGCTGGAAAGTAGTGGTCTGGTTCATTGTCAACGCGCTGTTTATAAAGTCTTACCTGCCCGTACCCGTGTCTGTCAAGGTAATGCTGCTGCGCTGGTTTGGTGCCCGTATTGGTACCGGCTGCGTAGTTAAGCCTGGCGTTAATATCAAATATCCGTGGTTACTAACAGTCGGTAATCAAGTCTGGATAGGTGAGCAGGTCTGGATAGACAACCTGAGCGCGGTGACTATTGGCAACAATGTCTGTCTGTCGCAGGGGGCCATGCTGCTGACCGGAAATCATAACTACCGGCGCAGTACGTTCGATCTGACTACGCAGCATATCACCCTTCAGGACGGCGTCTGGATCGGGGCTAAAGCCATTGTGTGTGCCGGTGTTACGTGCGGATCGCACGCGGTGCTGGCGGTTGGTTCAGTAGCTACCCAATCCATGAACGACTACGGTATTTATCAGGGGAATCCGGCTGTTTTTGTCCGGCAACGAATCATCAGCGCGTGAAAGTATCCATCATAACGGTTGTTTATAACGGGGCAGATCATATTCGGGACTGTATTGACTCGGTACTGAATCAGACCTATACCGATGTCGAATACATCATCATCGATGGGCAATCGACAGACGGCACAGTTGATATTGTTCGCTTATATGGCACAAAAATTGCTCATTTTGTTACCGAACCCGACAAGGGTCTGTATGATGCCATGAACAAAGGTATTAGCCTGGCTACGGGTGATGTAATTGGCCTGTTGAACGCCGACGATTTTTATCGACACGAGCGGGTCATCGAGAATATGGTTCATACGCTCAAACGAACCAGCAGCGATGTTGTCTATGGAGACTTGATTTACGTTGACCGAAATAATCCGAAGCGTCTAAAACGATACTGGCATGCCGGACCATACCGTACAAACGCTTTCAGATGGGGGTGGATGCCGGGCCATCCGTCGGTTTTTGCCCGGCGCACCTTATACGAGCAGTATGGCGTCTTCCGAACCGACATGAAAAGTGCTGCAGATTATGAACTGCTGTTACGGTTCATTCACAAAAACAAAGCTAAGCTGGCGTATATGAATGAAGTGACGATTGTTATGCGGGCGGGCGGAGTCAGCAACAGCAGCCTGGTCAATCGGCTACAGGCCAATCGCGACGACCGGGCGGCATGGAAACTGAACGGGTTGACACCCTACTTTTTCACGATGTGGCTTAAACCACTACGTAAAATTGGGCAGTATGTCAGCCGACCACCTAAAACCTCATAACAAGCTGTCAATTAGACAAAAGTGCCGTTTAATAGAATTTGCCTTGCCAACTTAATTTAAGCAATGATTTTTACATCCTCCATTCGATGGCTCGTCTCGACCCATCGAATCTACCCAATTAGCTCATACTGGCAAACGTGTACGCATGTACAGTCAGTGCAAAAACGCCATTAATTGGCTACCCTTATGAACATTGATCTTTTCATAGCCTTTTTACAGCATAAACTTGCCGACGACCTCTTTACCCTGGGCCTGTACCAGTGCATCCTGTCATTTCTGGTCGCCTGTTTTGTAGCAATCGTTTCGATTCCGGTTATTATCAAAATATCAGAACTGAAATCGCTGATGGAGAAACCGGGCGAACGGCGTTCCCACACCACACCAACGCCTACGTTTGGGGGTATTGCCATTTACGCGGCCATTCTCATTGCCTACTTCCTGTGGCCCAGTATAGACCAGACCGATATCTACCGCACCAACCTTTCGGTAGCGGGTATGACGATCCTGTTTTTTATCGGCATCAAAGACGATCTGGTAGGGATTGATCCAACCAAAAAAATCCTGTTTCAGATACTGGCGGCTATTATCCTGATTTTCTTCGGTGAGCTGCGCGTCGATTATCTGTACGGTATATTTGGCATTCATCACCTCAATGAAGCCGTTAGTATTTTGCTCACCTGCTTCATTTTTATTGCCCTTACCAACGCAATCAACCTGATCGACGGGATTGACGGGCTGGCGGGCGGTATTGCCACCATTGCCAGCGTTGTCTTTGGTGGTTGGTTCTTACTGACCAACCATTTCACAATGGCCTGCTTAGCCTTTACCCTGGCCGGTGCGCTGATCGGCTTTTTGCGGTTCAACTTCTCGAAGACAAGTAAAATCTTTATGGGTAATACTGGCTCGCTCATCATTGGGTTTATGCTGGCTTTTTTTGCCGTTCGGTTCGTGAATCTCAACACATCATTCCGCTATGAGCCAACAGCTTTTTTCAACGCGCCCATCATTGCCATCGTCATTCTCATTATCCCCATCTTCGACACGCTCCGGGTGTTTCTGGTCAGGATTCTGGCAGGCCGTTCCCCTTTCTCCGCCGATCGGAACCATATGCACCACATCCTGCTCGACAACCGCCTGACGCACATTCAGACTACGCTGATATTATGTGGCGTTTCGCTGGCGAACACCATACTGTTCCTGCTCCTTCACCGAAATATCAGCAATACACTATCGCTGGCTATTCTTATTGGCCTGTTTGGTGTGTATATGCTAATCAGTTTGGTATTGAAAATGCGCATTAAATTTTTGTCTACACATCCGCATCGTCGCAAGGCCGTACTTCGCCGGGAGTTACAGCGGGGCATGGTCGGCAAGGGATTAGCCGATTATTTATAGCCCCAACAAGCTAGTCAGCAAGAAGGCCCGCACTACGTAGTGCGGGCCTTCTTGTTGACTGTGACCCCGAAGCGATTCGAACGCTTGACCGTCTGCTTAGAAGGCAGATGCTCTATCCAACTGAGCTACGGGACCAATTGAAACAAGTAAGCAGTTTGCAGTAGACAGTCAGCGCAAGGCTAACTGGAGACTGTAAACTG
>JACMPG010000330.1 GCA_014377625.1 Spirosoma sp. | reverse complement strand
ACTACCGCGCCGAAACCCTGCCCGCCGACAAAGCGCAGTTTGTGAGCGAGTTACAGCAGCAGGGAAACATCGTAGCGATGGTTGGCGACGGCATCAACGACGCCCAGGCTCTGGCGCAGGCCGACGTAAGCATGGCCATGAGCAGGGGTTCAGATATTGCGATGGACGTGGCCCGAATGACACTCATCACGTCTGATCTGAACAGCGTACCCAAGGCGTTGCAGTTGTCGAAACGCACGGTGCAGACCATCCGCCAGAATCTATTCTGGGCCTTCATCTATAACCTCATCGGCATCCCCATTGCCGCCGGAATACTATATCCCGTCAACGGCTTTTTGCTGAGTCCGATGATTGCCGGAGCGGCCATGGCCCTCAGTTCGGTATCAGTCGTCACCAACAGCTTGCGCCTGCGGTCGGCGCGGTTGTAGTTCCTTTATTTTTTCATCCGGGCCAGAATCGCCTTCATCTGGGCGATTTCGCGCTCCTGCGCGTCGATAATATCCCGCGCCAGTTTCTGCACCTCCGGGTCTTTCAGGTTGGCTTCGCTGCTAACCAGAATGGCCGACGAGTGGTGCGGAATCATGGCCTGCATGTACTGCTCGTCGCCCACGAACGTCTGAGTCCGTAGCAGGATCAGCACGGTTACGAAGGCAGCGACACTACCGCCGATAATCAGGGTGTTCGTACGTTTGTTGGTGTACATCGACCCCATGAAACCCAGCATAATCAGGGCCATCGGGGCCACCATGAGCGCGGTCATGTACAGCCGCGTCAGGCCAATGTAAACATGGCTGAACTCGGCCACGTTCAGGTACATCACGCAGTACATGACAATGTATGACGCGCCGAGCATCAGAAAAAATTTTCCGTAGTGGCTTTTCTTCATTTCCATTGGAATCTTGTTTTAGTTTTTCAAAACGAATGCGTTTAGAATTAACCTGTGGCGTACCAAACAGGTTTTTACAGGATTCAGGCGGGGACTTACAGAATTAAGCCGCGTGTTTTGTCCCAGACCCCGTTACAGCTCCCGCCCGCAGTGCGGACACCGTTTCGGAATATGTCCCTTCTGGTTTCGGATGTGCTCGGTAAAGCCTGACACCAGAATACCGGTTGGCAACGCAAACAAACTGATTCCCGCAATGGCCGCAAGGCCACCGAGAAGCTTGCCGAGGGGCGTGATTGGGTGCATGTCGCCGTAGCCGACCGTAGTCATGGCATTGACACCCCACCACATCGTGGCCGGAATACTCGAAAACTGCGCGGGCTGCGCCGAATGTTCAACGTAGTACATCAGGCTCGAAATAATGACAAGCGCAAACAAAACGAAGGCCATGCTCAGGATCAATTCCTCTTTTTTGTCATTAACTACGTCACGAATCAACTGCACCGCCCGAACGTAGCGCGTGATACGAAACAGCCGAAAAATACGAAACAGCCGCAGGATACGAACCACGGCCAGGTCGGTGGTGAAAAGCGTGAAATAAAACGGAAAAATGGCCAGCATGTCAATCAGCGCAGAGACCGACGTTACGTAGCGCAGCCGCCCCCAAAACCAGTGTCGGTACCGGCTGTCTTCTACACACACCCAAATACGCAGCAGATATTCGACGGTGAAGAAACCCACTGAAAACAGTTCAAAGTCAATAAATAGCTGGGCGTACTGACGATTATAGTCCGGCACAGTGTGCAGGATAATGGCAATGGCATTCAGGGTGATAATCGTAACCAGAATTACGTTGAACACCAGGCTGACACCCCGACGCTTGCTGGTTGAGGTTTCCAGAATGCGGTAAAGAATCAGGCGGGTAGAATGGCGGGATGAGGTCATGGTGACGGCGGTTATCTTCGCAAGCTACGTATCAGCCGCCAGACCTGATTTTAGTGGCATAGAACCATCACAAAAAAAAAGTGTTTATCCTATTGCAGGACCCGGATAATATCCCGAACATTGCCCGCGTTTTCTACGCACAACCCATGGCTAAGCTCGTTTTTTTACCGACCTTTTTTCGCACTACGCCAGTTCGGTTCAGGTCCGAAAGGACTATATAACTTTGGTTGCCTACGTGGCGACCTGCCCCCTCTCTTATTACTTTCCGGTTAAACTTTCTACCAGGTCAATGAATCAAACGGTTGCTTCGGCAAACCCATCTTTTTTGCGGTTCATACCCGCCCATTTCACGTCGATGATTGCTTCTGAAATAGTTAATGACCAGTTCATGGTGCAGGTGGCCAGCGAAAGTCACCTGTCGTTTGCCGAAACCATCTGCGATGAAATGGCCGAAAGTGCCCGCGCCCGCGGTACCGGCATCGCCAAACGTTCGCCCATTTACATAATGGAAAAAATGCTGGAAGGCAAAGCCATCATTGCCACCACACTGACCGGCGACTGGGTAGGGTTCTGCTACATCGAGACCTGGGAACACGGCAAATACGTGGCAAACTCCGGCCTGATCGTACGGCCCGAGTACCGCAAGAGCGGCATTGCCACGCGCATCAAAGCCAAGGCGTTTGAACTGTCACGGAAGAAATTTCCGGGGGCTAAGATTATCGGTATCACCACCAGTCTGGCCGTGATGAAGATCAACTCCGACCTTGGCTACCAACCCGTAACCCTCAGCGAACTGACTCAGGACGAAGCCTTCTGGAAAGGCTGTCAGACCTGTACCAACTTCGATATCCTGACCCGAACGGAGCGCAAGCACTGTCTCTGCACGGGCATGATGTACGACCCAGAAGAACACAAAAAGCCCGAGACCAAACCGGAGAAGTGGAATTTCGTGAAAGAGTCGGGTCTGTACGCCCGCTGGATGCGCATTAAAGAACGTATACTCCTCCGGCTCCATGCCGACCGGCGCACCCGTAAGCCTAATCGTGAACTGGAAACGGCTTAAGTATAACTAACCGTACCTAAACGAGTCGTCCTGAAATCATCCGATTGTGCAAGCACCATTGAATACCCATGACAACTTGATACGGGCCGGGCAGTTTGTGCCGTCCATTTGCCTATCTTGTCAGAGCTTCAGCCTTAAGCTCATCAACATTACTGGTACTGGTTAGTCCTTCCTGAAATCTGGGCTGGAATGTAGAATGCCTCATCGAGGCAATTGTTGAATTCACTGGTGATCTCTTTACGAGAATCCCGTATAGAAAAATCTTTAGACTTATCTGCATTCCCTGAAGTCTTTGTATACCTATACTCAGTCATCAAGATGGAAAAGCAAATCCCAACCCTGCCCGTTGTCAATCCACAGGCCGCTGGTATTGATATCGGCTCCCGCGAGCATTGGGTCGCCGTCGACCAGAACAAAGAAAACGTACGCTCCTTTGGGGTCTATACCCAGGACCATCAGCAACTCATCGATCATCTGCGACAGCATGGCATTACTTCCGTGGCTATGGAGAGCACGGGCACTTACTGGCAGACGCTTTTCAATGCCTTGCAACAAGCAGGCTTT
>JACMPG010000329.1 GCA_014377625.1 Spirosoma sp. | reverse complement strand
GCGGTCTATGGCATCGGCGCGTTTGTGGGTACGTTCATGGGCGGCAAACTCACCGACCGCTACGGCTTTTACTACGTGCAACTGCTGAGTTTACTCTTTGCGGGTGCGTTTCTGCTGGTGCTGCAACTCGTTACGAGCTTTTACGGACTCTGCGCCAGTGTATTCGTGTTTACGTTATTCGGCGATACCTTCCGGCCCGCCAATCAGGCTGCGGTAGCGTATTATGCGGTGCCGGAAAACCGCACCCGCGCGTTTTCGTTCAACCGGCTGGCCATTAACCTCGGCTGGGCCGTTGGCGGGGGCCTCGGCGGCTGGCTGGCGGGTATCAACTACAATCTGCTGTTCTGGGCCGACGGACTAACCTGCTTAGCCGCCGGTATTGTACTGGCTATATTCCTGCCCAAACCAGTAACCGATGCACCAGCGCAAATCAGCGTGACCCAACCCAACGACCTTCGGCCCCTACCCCCCAGCCCCGCACGTTCTCCCTGGCGCGACCGGCTCTTTCTGGCCTTTGTGGCGTGTTCGGCCTTATACCTTGTCACGTTCATGCAACTGTTCACCATCGTGCCGCTGTATTTCAAGGAAGTGCTGCGGCTGACCGAGCAAACCATTGGCGCGATGATGGCCCTGAACGGACTTCTCATCGTCATCATCGAAATGGCGCTGGTATATAGTCTCGAGCAGCGGGGGCAGTCCAAAATCCGGCTTATCGTTATCGGCGTGGTCTTTACGGCAGTCTCGTACGCGCTGCTGACGCTGACCAACCTGCCAGGACTGACTGTTGCGCTGGCGTATATTCTGTTTGTTACCGTCAGCGAGATGTTTGCCATGCCGTTTATCCAGTCGTTTACCGTTGACCGGGCCACACCCGGCACGCGGGGGCAATACCTGGCGTTGTATGCTATGGGCGGTGCATTTGCGCAGACAACGGCCCCGGCTTTCGGTTCGCTGATGGTGACGAACTTCGGCTACTCGGCCCATTGGGTTGCGCTGGCAGGCGTCGCGCTTATTTCAGCAACGGGGTTCTGGTGGGTGGGGCAGCGGCTCCGGCAGCAAGCCACGAACGTCAACTTGAAACCAATTGCCGATTAATCGCTCATTCACTCCGCCCGGCGTTAGCAATATTTACTCACCGGGACAACGGACCGTCACAATTCACTCATTGATCTCATGAAACTCTGGCAAAAAGATACTACCGTTGCCGACGCGCATATCGACCGCTCTACCGTAGGCCGCGACCGCGAGATGGACCTTTACCTCGCGCCCTTCGACGTGCTGGGCAACCTCGCCCATGCCCAGATGCTCGAAACGATTCAGCTACTCACGGCGGATGAACTGGCGATGCTGAAGGCTGAATTGAAACGTATCTACCAGCAAATTGAAGCCGGAGCGTTTAGCATCGAGGCCGACGTAGAAGACGTGCATTCGCAGATCGAACTGATGTTGACACGGACCCTGGGCGACGTAGGTAAGAAAATCCATTCGGGCCGGTCGCGCAACGATCAGGTGCTGGTGGACATGAAACTCTTTACCCGCGACCGGCTCTGGACCGTTGCCGAAGCTACCCGGCGCGTGTTTGACCGGCTCATTGCCCGCTCCGAGCAGCACAAGGCCGATTTACTACCCGGCTACACGCATTTGCAGATCGCCATGCCGTCGTCGTTTGGGTTGTGGTTTGGGGCCTACGCCGAGGGGCTGGCCGATGATATGCTGACGCTGCAAACGGCTTACCGGCTGGCCAACCGCAACCCGCTGGGGTCGGGCGCGGGCTACGGCTCGTCGTTTCCCCTAAACCGGCAGCTTACAACCGATTTGCTCGGCTTCGAAGGGATGCACGTCAATGTAGTGTATGCGCAGATGAGCCGGGGCAAAACCGAACAGACCGCCCTCACGGCACTGGCCGCCGTGGCTGCTACGCTCTCGCGCATGGCGATGGATATTTGCCTGTACAACAGCCAGAATTTCGGGTTCATGACCCTGCCCGATGCCCTCACGACCGGCAGCAGCATCATGCCGCACAAGAAAAATCCGGACGTAGCGGAGTTGCTGCGGGCCAAAACCAACCGGCTCAAGGCTCTGCCGATGGAGGTTACGCTGGTGCTGAGCAACCTGCCCTCAGGCTACCACCGCGACATGCAGATTCTGAAAGAAATCCTGATGCCCGCCTTCGACGACCTGCTCGACTGCCTGTCCATTGCCAATTACATGCTGGAACACATTCAGGTGAAATCAAACCTGCTCGAAGACGCCAAATACGATTTGCTGTTCAGCGTAGAGCGCGTGAATGAGCTGGTGGTGCAGGGCGTCCCCTTCCGCGAAGCGTACCGGATTGTCGGGCAGGAAATCAACGACGGTGCAGACCGGCCCCGCCCGTCTCGGCAGCTCAACCACACCCACGAGGGCAGCATCGGTAACCTCGGCAACGACCTGATCGTGAACCAGATGCAGCAGGCTCAGGCTGGCTTCGGGGCCGACCGGGCGCAACAGGCCGTGGCCCGGCTATTGTCCTGATTTTTCGGTAACTTGCCTAAACAACAAATAACCACAACCATGACCGCAACGCAGCAAAACGAACCGGCAACCAAACAGGCCATTCCATCGGCGTTGGTCTATGAAGTCCTTAACGGACGGACGCTCTACTATCGGGGATACCGGGAAGTCATTGAAAGAAACCTAAATCCCGAACACGTCATGGGTACCAGTTCACTACAATCGCTTTTAATCACGTTGATCACTGTCTTTGTGATGAATAATCGCGATAAGAAGCGGTACTTACCGTTTACAAACGAAGCGGGTGTTCATCTTGATCTGAACAGCAATCTGTCCTGCGACATTGCCATTTTTGAGAAAGGTACATTTGAGATCACCACGAAGTATTTCGACGTACCGCCCAAAATTGTCATTGAGGTGGACATCAAGGTTGACCTAAGTGAATTTCATGGCCAGGAATACGATTACGTAGCGGAAAAAACGCAGCGGCTGTTCGACTTTGGCGTAGAGCGGGTATTTTGGGTGTTCAGCAAATCGCGACGGGTACTCGTTTGTTTACCCGGTCAGGACTGGATTTTCACTGACTGGCGCAATGACGTAACCATTATGGACGGTTGCATCCTGAACGTAAAACAACTGCTGGACGAAGAAGAAATAACGTATTGAGAAGAAGTGCTGACCTCCTGACCAATCCTGTTGAGATCGCCAGGAGGTCAGCACCATAAAGCTCATTTTCGTCGTTGCTTAACATATTTCAGATTATAAAACCAACCTCGGAATAATACAGCGCCCGGCTCCTGTTGAAAAGGGGACGGGCGTTGTACTTTGTCAAGGCGGGAAAACTCACCCACTAATTACTCTACCCGGTACGCAACCAGTTTGTTGCCGAAGAATGTGGGTACAACGAGTAGCTTCTTTTTAGCGACATATTCGATGTCGGCAGCGTTCACTTTGGCCTCGCGGGTGTCCAGCAGTTGCTGTTTTTCGCCCCCGCCCGTGACGTGAAATACCTGCCCGTTCCAGTCGGACACGAAATAACCGGCTTTGCCATCGGATACAATGCCGTCGGTAGCGGCCATGCCGTCGGCGATGGTCATCATGGTTTTGGTCGCTACATCCACGGCCCGCAACGCCCCGGTTTTGGTGCTGCCAATCATCAGCTTGTCTTTCCCCACGGCTAGTACGCCGTTGGGTTTGTTCAGTTGCTCCCCTTCCATCCAGAGCGTCCAGGTGTCGTCTTTCAAGCGGTAAATCTTGTTATCGCGGCTGTCCGATACATAGACTGTTCCGTCTTTGGCTACTGTTACGTCGTTCAGAAACGCTTTTTTCGGGTCAACGGCATCGTAGGTTTTCACGGCCTGTCCGGTAGCGAGGTCAATGACCACCAGCCGATATACATCGGTCACGTAAAGCCGGTTTTTGTGGATGCCCATGCCCTTGGGTGCGTTCAGCCCGTCGGCCCAGTGCAGGGTTTCGATCTTGCCACCGAGCGATACCATCGAGATAAACCCGGCCCCATCGAGGGCAACGGACTTGCCGTCGATGTTGGCTACGTAGAGCGTG
>JACMPG010000328.1 GCA_014377625.1 Spirosoma sp. | reverse complement strand
TTTGACCGGATTCCGGTATGATAAAGGTCCGTACAAGTAGTCGAATATACCAAGACTGATTACTTGTGTGCAATAGGTGCTCTTGTAAACAATAGTGAATAGAGGGCTTTCGAGGCACGTAAGGAGCCATGCAACAAAGCCCCATGAAGGCGTTGGAATACTTGAAATATTTTTTCGCTATATTTTTGTTCAAACCCAATCCCATTATCGCTTACTGTGATATGACAATATTTATTTTGCGGTGAAAGTCTTTGGTTTTGTAGTGTTATGCCGTTTGCAATCTCGCTTTTGATTTGTATATGTGGCGTATAACGTGGGTTTGAAAATTTTAGAGCGTTGCCAATCAAATTATGCATAAGTTGCCGGAACTGAAAAGGAATTATATCAGCATCACATAAGTCATTTGCTTCAATAGTGGCATGTTTCCCCTTCAGTTCTTCTTCAAAATCCTCTTTTACTTCTTCTATAATTTTATCAAGAGCGGTGGTTTCAAACTTACGTTCGGTTGTACTGGTACGTGAGTAGGCAAGTAAATCCTGAATGAGGGTTTGCATTCTTTTTGCGGAATTCTGCACCCGGTTAAACATGTCTTTACCGTTATCAGACAAGTTGTTTTCCTCCTTTTCTAAAATGCGTGTTGCAAAAATTTGTATTTTCCTTAGCGGCTCCTGCAAATCATGGCTACTTATGTAGGCAAATGATTCAAGTTCCTTATTCATTTTTTCAAGTTGATCGTTTTGATTTTGGAGTAATATTTCCGCTTTTTTTCTTTCCGTAATATCCTGATAAGATGTTACTGTATAACTTTCAGAACCTATCCTGATTATTTCAAATGAAACAAGAGCGGGGAATGTTTACAAGAATGGCAATCTCAATGTGAAAATCTAAAACATGAAAGAAGTAAGCGTGTAAAAATGGCAGACATTGAATATGTTATGAAAATTACTGAATATGAAAATACTATTTTGCCAAATTATGAAAAAGAATTTAGTGATTTTGAATTATTTGCTCGTAGTGTACAAGGGCAGAACAAAGGTAATCTGCTGAAAATGAACAAGCTGAGTTCATTTTGTTTTGACAATTCATCTGAATCCGTTGATTACCAATCTGACTACCAACCCTTTACTGGTGTGAGTGAGTTAAATTTTTATAATCATTTACAGGAAGAGATACATACTTGGCAATGGATCAGTGTAGATGTAGTATTATCGAAAAGTAAATCTATTCCCAACAGTAATTATTTGCCTGATATTTTAATAGAGTGCATTAAAAGAAGAGAAACAGTCCTCTACATAGATGTAGAGATTGACGAGCCATACATAGGTAGTAGCGGCCTGCCAATTCACTATACTAACTTTGGTAACGATGATAAAAAACGAGACGACTTTTTTTTGAAAAATAACTGGATAGTTATACGCTTCTCTGAAGAACAGGTAGTTAAGTATCCGAAAGAATGTTGTAAATACATCTTAAGCATCATCTTGAGTTGCACAGAACCAATGGGCTACGAAAGCTATATAGAAAATTGGTCAGCGGCAGTTTCAGTTCAGAATCGTTGGACAAAAGATGAAGCTCATGCTATGGCTTTCAGAAGGCATAGAAATACCTATTTAGGACGAAAATTGTCTGAGGACATAGCGACGGAATCTTGAAGCACTCGGTAAAGACCTTGTTTTCATCAGCGATGGGTCTGTTTGGCTTCGCCAGATGATGGAAAAAGCTTATCCACAGGCCACCTTGATCTTAGATATGTACCATGCATTGAGTTATATTGGCGAAATCAGCAAAGCGGCTTTTGGCGGTGGTAAGCGGGCGACCGATTGGTTTGAGGCTCAACGTAAGTTGTTACTGTAGAGCCGTTTAGATGATGTTCTGGATCACATTAAGTCCTCTCCTACTGCGGTTGAGTTACGGGATTCGGTGTATTCGTATTTAGCATCGAATCGGGATCGGATGGATTATAAGCACTACCAGGAACGGGGTTTATTGATTGGGTCCGGTGCTATTGAATCGGCTCATCGAACGGTGATGCAACGGCGGCTGAAACGGTCGGGTCAACGGTGGAGTATTCGGGGAGCACAGCAGGTTTTGAATTTGAGAGTATGTTCCATGAGTGGTCGTTGGCGATTGGTACGCCAACAGATAGAGCCATTTGGTTACACTATAGATACATAGCGACAATTTGAATTGCACCCTAGCGTAACTCTTTGTCCAGTTACTAATAAAAGCCCTCTACTGATGATTGTTGATGTATTTCTTTCCCGTAAAAGTCAGGATAGTCATATGGCCCTTCAGTTGATGAATTTCCTTAGAAATAAAGGATTAGAGGTTTTTGATTCTGATGAATTATCCAAACATGGTAATTCAGATTATGGAAAAGCCATTTATGAAGCGCTGGATGCAGCCAAGCATATAATTGTTATAGGCAGTTCCGTCAAGCACATTACTTCAACTTGGGTAGAGTCTGAGTGGAACTTTTTTATCAATGAAAAACTGGCAGGCCGTAAGTCAGGCAACATCCTTACAGTTGTTGGGGGTAAAATTTCCATTAAGGATCTGCCACCTAGGTTGCGTTCGTATCAGGTTATTCCGTTCAAGTCGTCCAATTTCGAAGAAATTTACAATTACGTATCTGTCAATAAATCTCCCTCACAGCCCGCAGTCATTCCGCCAGCGCTACCCAAAAAGAAAGTAATTCACCAACCTGAGTTTTGGCTAATAGTCTTGGGTTTCTTTCTCATCGTATCTCTGATCGTTTACTTTAAGCTTCATCCTGAGCCTGCTACGTCGGCAGCTATAAAGCACTCAAATAAAGTCAATCCGAACATCGGTAACAATGAGGATAAAGGAGACAGTAATACAATTAAACTTCCGCTTTGGAAAACGGGCACTACACTAAACGTACAGTTTCTAAATGGATCGGCCAGCTTAAAGAGCGCCGTAGAAAAAACGGCGATTGAGTGGACCAAGTACGGAAATATAAAATTTGATTTTGTCACATCCGGTGTTGGCCAGATCAGGATCATGTTTAATGAAAAGCAGAGCTATTCCTACTTAGTTCTACTTTGTCAGATCAACCACCCTGCCTTAACTTAGTGTAATGGAACTTCCAGTCAGTGAAAAAAACTCGACACTTACGCCTGTCGCTATGAAAGGCACTTCATTTGTGGCCGCAAAAATAACCTCTTGAAGGCCCAACAATTCCTAAAGGGACTGTTTCACGAAGGTAAATCAAATATAGAGCGTATGCACGAATGCATCCCTGATAGTGACTACCAACAATTGCATCACTTCATCAGTGAGTCCAATTGGGATGCCTTCGCCGTCATGCGCACGGTGGCCCAGCATACTCAGCAGAGTTTGCAAGCGGTGGATGGTGAGCAGGGGCTGCTGCTTGATGAAAGCGGCTGGGAGAAGGCAGGAACCAAATCCGTAGGCGTAGCCCGCCAATACATTGGGCAGGTCGGCAAGGTCTGTAATGCGCAGGTGGGCATGTTTGCCGCCCTGGTACGGGGCGATAAGGTTGGGCTGGTTAATGCCCGGCTCTATCTGCCTGCCGAGTGGACGGACAAACCTGCCCGATGTAAGGCCATAGGCGTACCCGCTCAAGATCAGTCCTATAAAAGCAAGCCCCAACTGGCCGTAGCTATGCTTAGCGAGTTGGCTCCGGTAGTATCCTATGATTGGGTCGGCGGGGATAGTATCTATGGCAACTCGCCCGACCTGCGAACTTACTTATTGGCTCAGCAGCAGCGTTTTGTATTAGACGTAGGTAGCGAACTAACGGTATTTTTGACCGATCCGTCCCCGGCCGTTCCCCCGGCTAAGGCAATCCGAGGCCGACAGCCTACCCGTGCTCAAACCCATCAGCCCCGGTATAGTTTATCTACAGTGCTGGCTGGTTTAGGAGCTACTGGATGGCAGATGCTGGTGTACCGGCGGGGTAGTCAGGGCAAACTGGTACGAGAGGCTCAACTGCTACCCGTGTGGTTATGGAAACCCGATTGGAAAACGTCTCCGCAGGCCTTGTCCCTGCTCATTAGCCGGGAAGTGGATGGCTCAGCGGTGAAGTATAGCTTGGTTTATGAGCCCAGTGGCCAGACTGATCTGCTGATAAGTCTACAACGGCAGATGCAACGTTACTGGGTCGAGCGAGCCTTTCAGGATAGCAAAGAGCAGTTAGGCCTACATCAGAATCAGACCCGTTGCTGGGCAGGCTGGTATCATCATGTGGCCCTGACGTTGATGGCCTTACACTTTATGCTGGAAACGCGTCTGGAGTCTCAAGATGACATACCGCTGTTATCTTGCTCAGATATTAAGCTGATGCTGGCCAGAACGTTGCTGAATAAGCTTCACCAATCAGAAGGTATTTGGCAGGCAATAGAGCAACGTCATCGGCAACGATTCAATAACGCCTACCGATATATTTACCAAACTTGATCTGACAAAGTAGAATTAGGAAACACATCGTTACAGGTTAGTGCTAATCAGCCAACAATGATGCTTATCGATCAGGTGAATGCAAGCAATTTTAAAGGACTGGTTCTTAGAGAGTTCGGCCATGCCCTTGGTCTAATAAACGAGCAATTAAACCCAAATGCAAGTATTTCTTGGAATGCAGTGGCTGTTTATAAAGAATACTCCAACGTAAGCAGGGCTCAAGTATATCATGAAATTCTCAACAAATATGACAAAGTACTTCCATTTTGGAGGCCTTTCGATTTTAAATCAGTTATGATGTTCCCGGTTGACCGGAAATTAACCCTTGATGGCTTTGAGAGCGGAGAAAATAACGAAATCTCCGACGGCGATGCCAAGCTAATTGCCAAGCTGTATCCTAATAAAGAGGAAACTCCCCCTTCGGGTTATGGTATTGTGCAGGTAGGGAAGGGTGCTAAATCTATCACTACTAACAAGATCAAAAAACCTCATGAAATTGATATGGGCTTAGAGGTAATAAAAAAAGGCAACAAGTACGGCTTTATTGACAAGACGGGAAAGATCATTGTTCCTTTTGAATATGATTATGCAGACTCATTTAGTGAGGGATTGGCACGGGTAAGAAAAGGCAGGAAGTGGGGATATATTGACAAGGTGGATCAGCTTGTTATTCTATTTCAATTTGATGAGGCTACATCATTTGATAAGGGATTAGCACGAGTAAAGAAAGAGGGTAAGTCTGGTTATATTAATAAAACAGGGAAAGCCATTATTCCCATTATATATGATTATACAGCTTCATTTCATGAGGGATTAGCGGAAGTAAAACTAGGTCATAAGTGGGGATTTATTAATATGGCTGGGGGGACTGTCATTCCTTTTGACTATGAAGAAACAGATCCGTTTAAGGATGGATTAGCGCGGGTACGGAAAGGCGAGAAGGTTTACTATATTGACAAGACGGGGCAAGAAGTAGAGAAGTGAAAGTTCTACCTGTTGTTAAAAAATAATAGCAGCATTAGCTAGAGCTTTTATTAGTAACTGGACAAAAAGTTACGCTAAGGAAATTCAATGTCCATTTTTACTGAATATCAATAGTTTACAAAAACGAGGATTTTCTGGTAAAGCAAAGCTAGGGTGTTAAAATGTCGAAATCCTGAGCCGTCTAATAAACATCAAACACTCACTCTTTCCATGGATAAGTGTGATGGGCCGAACTTAAATCTTGTGATAGGTAGCATTTTAAAGAGTAGATTATTAGATGAACTAAACCGGCTTGAAAAAAAGTGGAAGCTGATCTAACTGCTTCTGTAGAGGGAGCTTTCGCCGGTTCTGACAAGATAGCCTAATCCAGCCTAAATACACAACCGAAATCGGCGCAAGCGTCGTGACCATCATACCGAGCGCATGGCTGAAAATCATTGTCCTCATCGTCGTAATAATCGTCATCATCTGTTCGGTTGACTACATTAATTTCTGCGCCAATCTAACCACAGTCGGGACAGTAATAGGACGATGGTTGCGGGTCTGCACTGTAATCGTCATAGTCATAATCTGGCATGGCTGATCCATCACATTCGGGACAGCATATCATAATATTTCAGGTTACCTGCGACAGGTCGCACTTGTGAAAGTTAAGTTGGTTGCACCCAACTATTCATGTACGTCAATGTTGCCTGCGTTTCACCTGCAATCTATCAGCGCACATGAGGTTGTTGGGCAGTCATTCACATCTACCCTTGCCCTTCGAGTTGTTGTAACCGCAGGTGTTGCAGGAGCATAATCGTTTTTCCTTCCTGAATTTCGCCGGTTTTCATCATCGTTATGGCCTGGCTGAGGGGGCGTCGACGAAGATTGTCCCCTCCCGAAATGCGATTCCAGTTGATGCTGGAATCGCTTTCTCTTTTCGTATGTACTCCCTGGAGTTTACTACTTCAGAACCTGGGCATGAGTGGCAAGCTCCGACAGTTTCGGTCAGGAATTTCTGATACCGTTCCTCCGCCGTCAGGTTGGCCATGTCGAAAGCCCGTTGCTTGTTGGCTTCCAACAGCTTAGTCAAAATCTGTACGGTGTAGTCCTGCTGGGTGGTACCCCGCGAGGCCGCTATATCCAGACCGTCCCGGCTTATTCGCAACAGCTCGCAGTCGGTGATGCAGTGGATGGCTTCGGGCGACACCGTTCGGTTCATGAAATGAAAATACGAGGTAAAGAACCGGGGGCCATCGTTCAAATGGACCGTTACCGGGTTCCCTCCTGATCCTGATGAACGTTTCGCATGTAGCCCGATACGATGAAATTATGGTACTGGGGAACGCGACCTGCGGGCTCAATGATGGTGTCTTTGGAGAAAGATGCGGGCTTGAACAATTGCCGGATCAACGTTTTGTCTGATTCGGGCAAGGGCAGAATCTGAGCTACGTAAGCGAAAAACGTGTCGTAATAGTGGTTCATAGCGGGATCTCAGGAGCGGCAAAAATGGCCGAAAATTTGGTAAGGTATATGTTCGGGCCTGATACTGAACCACTACCGGTCAATTACACCATTCATCCAATTCTGGATTGGCGGTACACTCCTGTACACTACTATTGGGCATGGAAAGCGAACTATTTGATTTTATAGCCGGGTACATGCCGCTTACCGAACCAGAAAAGCAGGTGATCGTTGATATGGCCCTGTTTAAACGGGTTGACAAGGGTACTTTTCTGGTGCGGGAAGGCGAGCTGTCAAATGCGTATTACTTTGTGGTCAGGGGATGCCTTCGGACGTATTACATGATTGACGGGGAAGAAAAAACCACGGCTTTCTACACCGAACTTCAAAATCTGGCTCCCTTGTCCACGGTCAACAAAACACCGTCTGACCAGTACATAGTCTGCGTCGAGGATTCGCTGCTGCTCGTATCGACTCTGGATACGGAACAACTGGTTTTTGAGCGATTTCCGCGCTTCGAAACCCTGTGCCGGTTGTTGTCTGAAAACCTGTTGGCCCAAAATCAGGCTTCGTTCGATCAGTTTAAAAACTCCTCCCCCGAACAGCGGTATCTGCGCCTGCTTGACACCCGGCCCGACCTCATGCAGCGGGTGCCGCTCCATCAACTGGCCAGCTACCTCGGCATCAAAGCGGAGTCGCTCAGTCGCATCCGCCGACGGGTGCAACAAAAAGCCCGGACCTGATAGCCGCCAATACGCTTTTCCTAACTTTAGTCAAGGAACTGACCTACGGGTAGCCCATAGCTTTGCAGCGTAATCAACAACACGCATAGCTATGAAACACATCTGTTTATCCGTTGGGGTAGCGTTGGTCTATCAGCGGTTTTGGTGGAAGGGGGCCTACACCGCCGTTCACGCCATGAATGCCCTGCAACGCTACGTGGATGCAGACGGTAAAAAAATTCAGAATGGCTACCAGTTATTCATGACCTACCGACTGGGCTACCATATTCAATTGTTCAGGAACCGGTTTTTTCTGGAGCCGTCCGTCGCCATGACGCAGTGGCCCATCAATACGAACGTACCCGAATCGTTTACCCGATTGGAGCGCAGGTGGCCCACCTATTTTCTGTTTGAGCCGGGACTGCACTTCGGCGTTAAATTTTAGGGATTCTGCCCCACGATAACCACGAATGAGAGCCGTCGTTTATTCTAATTATGGACCGCCGTCGGTGCTGCACCTTACAGAACTGACCAGACCGGTGCCGAAGCCCCACGAAGTGCTGATACGTGTACGTGCATCAACCGTTACTGCCGGGGGGTGCTGGGTGCGGCAGGGCGCGTTTCCAGACTCCAGGTGGCTCACGTTTTTTCTGCGCCTTTTCTTCGGTATTACTCGCCCCCGGCGGCCCGTGCTGGGCTTTGAGTTTTCGGGCGTGGTGGAGGCCGTCGGGAAAGCGGTAACGCGGTTTAGTACGGGCGATTCGGTGTACGGCACGACCACCGGCCTGCAACAGGGGGCGTATGCCGAGTACGTTTGCATACCCGAATCGTGGCGGCTGGGTGTTATGGCGTTGAAGCCTGCTGAATTGACCTTCGGGGAATCGGCGGCCCTGCCCGTTGGCGGTATGACGGCTTTCCAGATTCTGCAAAAAGCAGACATCCAGCAAGGCCATCAGGTACTGGTGTACGGTGCTTCGGGCAGCGTAGGTACGTATGCGGTTCAACTGGCAGCGTACTTTGGTGGCCGGGTAACGGCGGCCTGTAGTCAGGCTAACATGGCATTGGTGCAGAGCATTGGGGCCGATACGGTGTCTGATTACGCCCAACTTGACATAACCCGCTGGGCAGGACAGTTCGACGTTGTATTTGATGCGGTTGGTAAGTTACCGCCATCTGTTGGGAAACGGTTGGTGAAGAAGGGTGGGCATTTCTTGACGGTAAAATCGGTTACGGACGAGAAGATCGCGTATTTGCATGCGCTTGAAGCAATAATTGCCGAAGGCCGACTCAAGCCAGTCATCGACCGGACGTATGAACTTGAAGACATTGTGAACGCCCACACATACGTAGATTTGGGCCATAAAAAGGGAAATGTGGTGATAACGGTTGCGCAGCCATGAAACACCCACAAATCAAACGTTCGGGAACTATGAAGACGCTTCTTAACCAGATCCAACGAGCCGGGGGGGGAGACAGGCAGGTTTGCGCCACCATTCTTTTTTTGATCTCCCTACAACCCATTCCCTTGTTTTCGACTCTTCCTGGAGACATAAACTAAATGACGACTCATGAAAACGATGCTCATTGCCCTCATGACCCTTGCTTTGTTGAGCTGCGAAAAAAAAGACGTACCCAGCAGCGATTGCGTCGAAAATTATAATCCCAATGTGGTCTGTACGAAGCAGTATGATCCCGTCTGTGGCTGCAACAATAAAACCTACGGCAACGCCTGTCAGGCCGGGGCGGCTGGCATTCGGGTGGTAGCGCAGGGCGAGTGTAAAAGCGCAGGCAAATGATCTACATGAAAATATATGGTTGTTTGGCTTACTGCTTATGCAGCAATCCGTAGCCCAAAAAACCCACACGCCTGACCTCCCGGCATACTGGCAGCAGGGCCGTTTATCACTCGTAAATCGGGAAGTTATGGCCGTTGGAAAATCGACAGTTCCTTTATCCGTCTGAGCGAGACCAACGGAGAGGGGCTGGTTTGTGGGCGAACACGGTACGGGTGGCGTAGAGTATAGTTTTATCCTGATTATTGCTTTTCTTGTGGTAGCGGCTGACCGTTCGTAACAACCGGTTCACTACCCACCGTCTATAAATTCACGGTAAAAAATCAGGCTACATGGTGCAGGCACCACAAATACCCGCTTTCATTGGCACACCAGCAAGGCAGCGCACTGCCTTCACGGTCCTTCTTGTGGTTGCCCTGGTGCTGGCCAGCCTTCAGGATTTACTACAGGCACTGCGCAACAGCCACTCGTTCTATCTGTCGGAGTCGATGTTGTTCAACACCGTCTGGCTACTGTTTGGACCGGTAGCTTATGGGCAACTACGCCTGTTCACACGGGCGAAGGTAGTGTCTGAAAAATTGCCGGGGTATTACCGGATAATCGCCTTTGTTGCCAGTTCGTCGGCACTGCACCTTGTTGCCTTTTCGGTACTGGTATGGGGTTTGTCGGTAGTCTTCTTTGACCATACCTACACGGTTGCGGGCAATTTTACCTACTCGCTGAGTGAGGATTTAGACAAGTACCTGTTTGGTTACGGAGTCATTGCTCTTGTTGGTTTATCCAGCCATCCAACCGGCTCCGCACGTCAGCCAACACCCTTCGCCCCTCGGCAGCCAATATGCCCTGACCGAATCGCCGTGCTGTCGGGCCGGATTACTGTTTTGGTTTCCACCCGCGACATTATCCTGATCCGGTCCGATGCTCCGTACCTGCGTATTCAAACTGCCGACAAAACGTACCTGCACACCCAAACGCTCAGGGCCATTGGCCAGCAGTTAAATCCCCATCACTTTGTGCGGGTTCATAAATCGACCATTGTGAACCTAAAGCATATGACTTCGTACCGCTCAAGGCTCAACGGCGACTATGATCTGCTGCTGGATAATCAGGTGGAAGTCCGGCTGAGCCGCCACTATGTAGCCAACTTCCGGCAGCAGATGGAAGTTGGCACGTCGGTTTGAAGTACAATGTCCACGACTTGACCCATTTCGTTTTTAAGATCAACCGGTTACGCGGAGTTTCGTGGCGGTTAACGTCTCGATTATGAAAGCGATCATCCACTACGTATCGGCCTTCCTGGGTCTGTCTATTCTCTGTATTACCTGCAATGGGCAGGTTCCTTCCGGCACGCAAACCAGCCAGACGCTACTACACAAAAGCGAGCTGATTGGGGGCGGCTGTGACGGCTGCGAACTGATGTTTGTGGGGATGCCGGCACAGATCAGCCCAGCCGATACGAGTCGTGGCTGGCAGGGTCCTAATCAAAAACTACTGGTAACCGGAACCGTTTACCAACTAAACGGACGAACGCCCGCCCGCAACGTCTTGCTGTACTACTGGCATACCGACGCTACGGGCCGTTATACCCCAACTGATGGGATGAATCCCCGCGCCAAACGTCATGGTGCCTTGCGCGGCTGGGTAAAAACCGATACCACCGGCAGGTACGCTATCTACACCAGCCGACCAGCTCCCTACCCCGGTGGCTCAGAACCGGAACACATTCACGTTTCGGTTAAAGAACCCGATCTGCCCAATGAGTATTACATCGACGATGTGATTTTTGACGATGATCCGCTGGTCATTGAAGCCAGCAAAAAACGCCCGTTCGTTAATCGCGGGGGGAGCGGTCTGGTCAGGATAGTCCTGTCTGACGCGGTACAGATTGCCGAGCGCGACATTATTCTGGGGCTGAACATTAACAACTACCCGCAACGCGAAAAAACGGGCATACAGTCGGGGCTGCACATTGGCGAGGATAGCCCTTCGTTTGTGCCGGTTCACGCCTGGGGGCCAGATAAAGGCAGCACTGCCTGCCCGGTTTGCAGGTACGGTCGGTACCACGGCATTCTCTATTTCGTGGGCAATCATCCAGGCTGGCCCGAAATCAGGCAATGGCTAACCTTCCTGGAACAGGAGAGCGCAACCCGGGGCCAGTATCTGAAAGCGTATTTTATCTATGGCAACGCCGTGGATTATGATCCGGAAACCAGCCGGGCAACGCTGGTCCGGATTGGTCAGGAGTTGGGCCTCAAACGCATTGCCCTGACTGTTGTGCCGTCATTGACCGATACAAAAACAGACGTTCACCTGAATAAAATCAATCCGGCTGTGACCAATACGTTTGTCATTTACCAGCACCGGAAAATCGTGGACAAATTCATTGAGTTACCTCCAACCGCCGGGAGTTTCGACGCCATCCGGTCTGCGCTCAACCGAACTGAAAGCCATTTTTTCAATTTACCAACGCCGAAGCATGAGTGATGGATTCTGTCATTGATGAACATACGGACTCATCCAACAGACTAAAAGAAGTTAGCTACCTCAAATGTATTGTGAGCCGAGCCACCTGGATTACGGCTCGAATCAACCACAACGGGAACAGACACCTCTTTCTTAACCAAGGTCAATGCATTCAACAGCGGATGCCCGCACTTTTGCAGACATCATCACTTTCGCTTCCTGTTAGCATGAACGCTACCTCGTATTTCAAATTCACGGCTACGGCTACCCGCACGACTGGTCTCCTCTTTTTACTCGCGTTCATTCTGTACGGTGTTGGTATCAATTTGTTGACTTCGTTTCTCAACACACACGAGTTACTGCCGCTTCATTCGGATAGCCTGTTCTTGGTTCGGGTTGGGTTTCTGCTGGTCGTCATGAACTCGGTTGTCGTAGTCGGCATTGCCGCGCTCCTGTTTCCGCTCCTGGAACGATATGACAAACCAGTAGCGATTGGTTATCTGAGTGCGCGGATTTTAGAAGCCCTATTACTGCTGATTGGCGCAATGAGCGTACTGTCGGTGGCGGGTAAGACGACCGAGAGTACGCTCATTGCACCCATGAACCCGCTCTATTACGAGACCCTGTAATAATTGCCGGAAGCGCGAACACCTGGGCATACCAAACAGCAATGTTCGTGCTGGGCGTGGGTAGCGTTGGGTTTTGCTATGTCCTGTTTAGAGCGAGACTCCTACCCCCAGCACTTTCGTTGCTGGGTCTCGTTGGATACGTCATCCTGGCGGCAGGTGCATTGTGTGAGTTTCTGGGCCTGCCCGTTGGCCTTGTGCCGTCAATTCCCGGCGGGTTGTTTGAACTGGGTTTCGCGCTGTGGACACTTGCCAATCCGTCTGCATTACGCCTATTACCCAGCCTCCCGGCGACTAATACGCTTACGAATGCGGCTCAGTGACTCCGGGGTTACGCCAATGTAGCTGGCCAGATGATATTGCTGTACGCGCTGCAGCAGGTCCGGGCGTTTCTCCAGCAGGCGCAGGTAACGCTGCTCGGGCGTTGCCAGCAGGTGAGCGGCCATAGCTTGCTGATATGCTGAGAATGTGCGCTCCAACACCAGGCGTGCAACCGTTTCCAGCCAGTGGCTGTATCCAATAGCTGCAAGGGCGATTGAGCCTGCAGTATTTCCAAAAGACGGCGTAACCAGCGGTTGGATTTACCCTGTGTGATGTATTGACAAAGTCACTACTTATTCGCGCTAAAATGACGGCGTGCAAAGGTTAGATATTGCTGCCAGTCATAGCGGGTTAAATTATGCGCCCCTTCGCGCAGGTGATACCCTAGCGACGCGTTGAATACAGGCATATTGACGGCGGGTTGCACAGTGGTCGGCAGCGGGCCAATACCATACAGGGCATAGACAGACTCGGCGTTTTTCAGGGCCAGAAACGACCCCAGCGGGTCAGCCCATTGGTCTTCGCTGGCCGTTCCTACATACACCGCACGGGGAGCTATCAGAGCCAGCAGTTCGTGCTGGTCAATGGGGAGTGCCTCTTCGCGGTCATTGTACTGGCTGAATCGGGGGGCGAACCAGTGCGGAAAGGCGGTGTTGGTCATTTTTACCCGCTCGCCGTACCGACGACGCGACAACGAAGACCCGCCGTTCCCCGAACAACTGGAAACAACCAGCGCAAACCGCTGATCCTGAGCACCGCGCCACAGGGCGGCTTTCCCACCCCGCGAGTGTCCAATGACGGCTACTTTGTTTTTATCGATCTGCACGTCCTGTTGCAGATAATCCATCACCCGGCTGGCTCCCCACCCCCAGGCCCCCAACGCTCTCATGCCATTGTCCATGTCAAGCTGTTCGGGATAGAGTTGCAGCACTCCGTTTTGAAAGGTGTCCTTGTTGTCGGGGGCTACGTCGCTGACGTGGAAAGCGGCAATGGCAAAACCTTCGTCAATGAGTAGTTCGGCGGGCCAGAAATCGCTCTTTGTCGTTCGTGTAGGGTCGGTGTTGTCTTTGTCCCGGTGGTTAATCAACAGAAAAGCGGGGGCTGGCTCCTGCACTTGATTAGGTGTGAATAACACCAGGTTAATAGTTAGCGACTTCTCTCCCTGAGTGACCTCAATTTGTACCTGTTTCAGGTGGGCCTTGCCGCCCATTGCAGCCTTATCTTCGTTGGTCAGCGTGAATTTTATGGCGGAGTACGTTTTCGGGATTTGCCCATACACATTATCGGCAAACAGTCGCAGCACTTCGGGCCGCCGACTGGTTTCCCACTGTTTTTTGGTAGTAATCCGCTTTCCATCCAGCGAAAGCAGTGCGTCAGGCAGAGTGTACGAAGGCACTTTTGCTTCGTCGTAATTTTGGGCCTGACTGTTCGCAGCCAGCGCGACAAACAGCAGCAGCAGGTTGATTGATTTCATGGTTGGTTACGGGGTTAGTGCGTAGGCCACGTACCGATCTCCCGATTTTGATTTTAGTTTTCCGCCCCCGCAGGCAATCACGATAAACTGCCTGCCCCCAACCGAATAGGTGGCCGGGGTGGCATAACCGGCTGTTGGTAAGGCGGTTTGCCAGATGGTTTTGCCCGTTTTTTTATCAATCGCCCGCAACTGCCCGTCTTTGCTGGCAGCAATAAACAGCAGCCCGCTACCGGTCACGAGCGGCCCACCGTAGTTGTCGGTGCCGGTTGCGGGAATGCCTTTGGCGGTAAGTTCGGGGTATTCGCCCAGTGGCACCTGCCAGCTGTGCTCGCCCGTATTGAGGTCAATGGCCGTCAGCGTTCCCCAGGGGGGCGCACTTACCGGGTAGCCTTTGCTGTCGTACCAGCGATTATAGCCCGTGTGCTGATACGGAACGCCGGTTTTTCGCGCCTGAACGGGTGAAGTCGTGGTCGTTTTATTCAGCAAAAAAGCAACGATGGCGTTGCGCTCGGCATCAGGCAGGTGCGAAAAGCCCGGCATCATACCCCGCCCGTTTTGCATCACCTGCCGGATGGCATCCGCCGAGAGTCGTTTGTCAATGTCGAGCAACGACGGGTACGAGCCATCGTGATTGCCCCGCCGGTCCTTTCCGTGACACGCACCACAGTTCGATTGGTAGAGTTGAGCGTTCGTGACCAGCGCGTCCGTACCCGGCTGTTCCTTCAGAATCAGGGTAGAAAAACAGGGGTTTTGTTTGGCCGGTATATAGATAATTCCATCAGGATCAGTGGCGGCACCGCCCCATTGTGCCCCGCCATCGGTGCCGGGAAAAAAGACGGTTGTGGTCGATGTGAGCGGGATATACGGACTGCCGGTGCGGGCTTTTCGGAGTGTAGCCACGATAGCCTCCCGGTCAGATGCCCACGGATTGATGTCTTTCTCGGTAAATGTCTGCTGTGTAAACGGAGCCGGTTTTAGGGGAATGGGCTGCGTTCGGCTGGTTTGTTCGCCCGCCACACCATCGCCCGGAAAGGCCTTTTCTACCACCGGAAACAGCGGCTTACCCGTAACCCGGTCAAAGACAAAAACATGGCCCTGCTTGGTGATCTGCGCCACCGCATCCACACGCCGGGGCTGGCCGTTTGGGCCAGGCTGTACAACCGTCAGCAGGTTTGGTGGCGCGGGTGGGTCGCGGTCCCAGATGTCGTGATGCACAAACTGGAAATGCCAGAGCCGTTTGCCGGTATTGGCATCCAGGGCCAGTAAACAATTAGCAAACAGGTTATTGCCCTTGCGATTGCCGCCGTAAAAATCATAAGCCGCCGATCCCGTGGGTACATACACAATGCCGCGCTCCCGGTCGATGGCCATACCCGACCAGGCATTAGCCCCACCCAGTCGCTGGCGCGGATTGGCCGGTATCCAGGTCGTATACCCAAACTCGCCCGGTTGCGGAATGGTGTGAAACGTCCAGGCGAGTTGGCCCGTCCTCACATCAAACGCCCGAATATCGCCGAGCAACGCTGTTTCGCCCTCCGACACCCGCGCCCCCACAATGAGCAGGTTTTTATAGACCGTATTGGGCGTGTTGGCCCGAACGTAGTCGTCGGCACCGGGCCGGTCAATACCGATTTTCAGGTTGATGCGTCCGGCTTGCCCAAATTCGGGGATTACCATCCCTGATGTGGCATTTAGAGCGTAGAGCCAACTTCCCGCGCCGAAGAAAATCCGTTTTTCTGTCCCATCCGTCCAGTAGGTTACGCCCCGGCTGGTGGTACCGTCGGTATCGGTCAGGTTGGTTTTCCAGATTTCTTTGCCCGTCGCGGCATTCAGCGCAAACGCCTGTGTGTTAGCCGATACGCCGTATAGAATGCCGCCGATGATGATGGGGTTGCACTGGATTTGCGTCCGGTTGCCAACCGTATCGGCCCCGCCAGACGCGTATGTCCAAGCTACGTGCAGCGTCTTTACATTGTCGGGCGTGATCTGAGCGAGGGGCGAATAATGACTCCGCTGGGCATCACCGTTGTATTCGGGCCAGTCCTCGCCCGGTTCGGGCCGGTTGACCATTAGGCTTGCCAATCCCAGCACGGCCAGCAATCCGGTCAATACCCGTTGAAACGTTATTGTGTCCATACCAGCGAACTGAAATCGGGTTAGCCGACCCACGAAGATAAGTAGATAAACGAAACGCTATTTTCCAATCAGTAAAAATCGTTCTAACCACTTGTACGCGTAATCCCGCACGTTGTCTATTGTATCGTGTCCATCACCATGAACCAAAATTGAAATTCGGTTAGGCGTTCCTAACAATTTATACACGGCACTGGCATCGTAAACGGCTTTGTAAACGGCCATGTTGTCGGGGTTATACGGATCATTGAACGGTTCTAAAAAAAGAACGGCCCGGGGCGCACACAGCGCTATGGCCTCGTGGGTTTCGTAGGGTGGTATGCCATCTTTGGCCACCTTTTCAGCACGAAGCGGTTCATCAACTTTGCCTCGGCCCATGATTCGA
Source organism: Spirosoma sp. (assembly GCA_014377625.1). Classification (GTDB taxonomy): domain Bacteria; phylum Bacteroidota; class Bacteroidia; order Cytophagales; family Spirosomataceae; genus Spirosoma. Next base: position 4,980 of record JACMPG010000328.1, on the reverse strand, counting down.
TAAATATTGGTGTACAGCGGACTCACGCCCGTCGAAACTATGGCGGTTTTAATCCGATTATCGACAACGGTATGATATAAAATGGAACCCCCACCCAGCGAATTCCCAATGGAGCCATATGCTCCTTTTTTTACGAACTTGAGCTGCTCCAGCATATCGACGCCCCGCATCAGGGAGAGCATCTGAATACCCCGAATAGACCATTTGGGATACTTTTCGTAGAACGATTTATAGACTTGATCCTGGGTGGTATTTTTGAGCATAGCCCCGTAGCCGTATAAATCGGCAGCAAAGGTGACGAATCCTTTTTGGGCCAGTTCAATGGCATACGACCGGTTTTTGGGGTTGCCCAGCGCGCCATCTTTCCCAGCGGCTCCATTGGTGCCATGCACGGCCAGAATAGTCTGGTACTGAATGGTTTCCTTAAAATCTTTTGGCAGCACACACACGGCTTCAATCCAGATGTCGTCCAGCACATGAAACCGATACCGAATGTGGGTCAGGCCAAGGTTGACGTAGCGGCCAGTCTCCTCAAATTTATTGACCGTAGGCTGATAAAGCACCGGTGACGTACCCCAGCCACCCGTAATCCGTTTGTAAATCCGGCTGCGTAGTTCAGGCCATTCCTCCACTTTCGTATCGCGAAGGATAAGGCTCGATGTCAGTACGCTATTAAACTGTACCGACCGCCCCGGCACCACATCGCCGTAGAGTTCTTTCAATCCTGGCGCGCTGACCTGCACACTATCCTGCGCCATGCAGGTCAATTGGAAACCAAGAATAAGTACTAAGGCCGCTACTATTCGCATGATGTTTGTGAGTTATTGGTTTGTATGTAGATGCGGATGAGAAAGCCCGGCGGTTAGCTCATTTCTTTGCGGTCTTCACCGGTTCCATCGTGCGTAAATAGCCTACCAAATCTACTATTTCGCCCTCCGTCAGCGTCTCCAATAAACCCGTCGGCATCATCGAGACCGGGGTTTCTTCCCTCGACTGAACGTCGGATTTGTTGAGTACGACCACGTCCTGCCCCACCACGCGCATCCTGAGCTGACGCTCATTCTCGCTGGCGATGTTGCCCGTGTAGGTACGTCCGTCGCGGGTGGTGACGACCACCATTTTGTAATCGTCCTGAATTTCACCACTGGGGTTGAGGATATTACTGAGCAGATACTCCACACTGGCCCGGTTAGACCCCGTCAGGTCTGGCCCAATAATGCCGCCCTGTCCATACATTCTGTGGCAGGGGCCGCAGGTACGTGCAAAAAGTACCTTGCCTTTCTGCACGTTGGCGGCCAAAAGGGCTTTATCATTCAGCAGCCGCCCGTATTTGGCATACGCTTTTCCGTCCACGCCGTCGCCTTCAATGGGTCCCCAAACTTCCACGAAGCCACTGCCCACGACCCGCAGCAATTGGCGGGCCGCGTAACTGGGTACGTCCCGTTTGGCCATGCTGCCATTCTTCAGGGCCTGGGTCAACAGCCAGCCGTACTTAGGGCGCGACGACAGGGTTTGCACAGCCTGGAGTTTCTCAGATGCCGAAAACGACGGATAGCGCGTGAGCAGCAGTTTACCCAGTGCATCGCTGTCGTAACCGGCAATGGCCCGGATGGCATCAGCGCGAAGGGTTGGCTCATCGAGTAGGCCCGGCAACAGGTCGGGGAGTTCGGGGCGTTGCTGGGTTGTCATGGCCCGCAATGCCTGACGACGCTGTTCAGCGGATGCCCGTTTGTCGGTCAGCGTAGCCAGATTCTGTTTAGCGGCCTGGGTGTCGCCGAAAAGTTGCGCGACTTGCGTGCTGAGTTTAGCCACCTGGGGGTTAACACCTTTGAGTTTGGCAGAAACCGCCTGCCAGTTGGCTGGTGCTGTCATATCCGAACGGCCTTCCAGTCCATCCCGTAGTCCTTCCAGCAACGGCACCAGCGACTTTGGCGTTTTAGTCGTGCCCAGCGAAGCAACCAACTGCTTCACCTCATCGGCATCAACAAGACGACGCGCAATGAACTGCGAAACCATCGGAATCTGACCCCGATTGGCCAATTCCAGTGCCCTGCCCGGATTGGACTTCACAAGCGGTTCGATGCCGAACCAAAGTAGCTTTGGCAGATTGTGGTCGGAACCGTCTTCGCTGTGCGTGAGCAAAGCCCCCGCGATGTTCCAGCGGGCATCTGGCTCCATCCGTTGCAGGGCTGACGCTACGTAAAGGCGCACCACCGGCGAGGCATCCTCGCGGGCCATTCGGGCAAAAGCCGTTTGCGCTTCGGCAGATGGCGACCGATCTTCGCACAGCAACTGAACCGCCCAGGCCCGGACGTATTCATCTTTATCAGTAAGGGAGGTGAGCAGGGTTGGCTCCGTAAAACCGCCGGTTACGTGTAAGGCCCACATCGCCCGGAGCCGCCAGTCGGCGTTAGCATTTGTGGCAAAAAGGGTGCGAAGCCGCTGGTGGGTTGCTTTATCCAGTATGCCCTTAGCCGCGCGATGTTGTAGAATTCCCCGCGCCCGGCGGGCGTGCCAGTCGCTCGCAACAGTTTGTAGATCAACCAGTTGTGAATCGGTCATTTTGGTTAGATCGGAATACCGGCCCGGCCAGTTTTCGGCCCCTGACGTTTTGGGCATTATCCGAAAAATTCGCCCTGTCTCGCTATTCAGCACTTCTTTACCGCAAATATCGGCATCGTGCCAGTCGAGTGCGTACAGCGCACCATCCGGGCCAACCTCCATGCTGAACCCAACCCATTGCGCGTTGTTGGCCTGTAGCAACTCGTCGCCGTGGTGCCCGATGAAGCCCGACCCTTTTCGTTCCAGGATATCGGATAAAACGGCGTGTTCGTGAATATTGGCCATGAACAGGCGACCCTGATGCGCCTTCGGAAAGGCATCGGACTGGTACACCCGCGCGCCCCCGTGCGCCGACCGATGACTGTGGTCAGCGATGGTCTTGATGTCGCTATAAACGTATGGATTGAAATGCTGCCCGCCCTGCCGGTGATAAATACCACCGGGAATCACATGCCACAGGTGCGGAATCACGCAGGCTGTCATGAGCAGTTGGCCTTTGGCATCGTAGTCGATGCCCCAGGGGTTACTGAAGCCGTGGGCCACCACTTCGAAGCGGTCTTTGGTGGGGTGATATCGCCAGACACCCCCGTTGATGTCAACGCCGTCGCCGTTGAGGATGTCCTCGGGAAAGGGGTCGTTATGTTTATATAGACGACCTTTACCGTCGGGTTTGCGGACTTTCGAGGGCGTGGCGAATCCCTGAAGACCGTACAGCCAGCCATCGGGTCCCCAGTGGAAACTGTTGAGTGTCTCGTGCCGGTCGCGGATACCCCAGCCGGTGAGCCGAACTTCTATGTCTTTTTCGTCGGCCACATCGTCGTGGTTGCGGTCAGGTACGAACAGCAGGTTCGGTGGCGCACCCAGAAAAAGCCCGTCGAACCCCACCGCCATCGCCGACGGAAACGCAATGCCTTCCAGAAAGGCCTTCCGGCTATCGGCCACCCCGTCGTGGTCGGTATCTTCCAGAATCAGAATCCGGCTGTTGCCCGCTTTGGAGAAACCGTACCCGCGCGATTCATAATCCCGGTTCTCAGCCACCCACAGCCGCCCCCGGTCGTCCCAGCAAAAGGCCATGGGCTGGGTCATCATGGGTTCTGAAGCCCATACATTGACCTTGAAACCGGGCAACATCGTCATACTCTTAACGGCCTCGTCGGGGGTCAGAAATTTGGCTGCCAGCCCTTCCTGCTGGGCAATTCTCCAGAGCGCACCCGTAGATTTCTGTCCGCTGTACTCCCCCCAGGTTTTGGTTAGTTCTACATCATTGAGTGTGCCGGTATAGACAACGATCTCGTGACGGATGACCTCGGTATCGCCTTTTTTGATTGTCCAGGCGCCGGTTCTGGCCCGCGCCGGGCCGATGCCCAACTGAGGATCGACCCGCCAGGTCTGGGGATACCCTTTGTTGTCGGGATGGTCGAAGATGGCGATGTGGGCCAGGTCATCACGTCCCTCAACCTGCATCCCGGCATCGACCCACATGGCCCGCTGCCCCTCGGCTTTTTCGTTGCGTTGCCGGGCGGCATTGACTACCTCGCCTTTGATACCCGGTTTCCAGGGCATCCGCAGAAACAGCCCGCCGTAGTCATATTTACCAATGGTTACGTCCGTTTTGGCTTCGCCTTCCCATTCCAGATCGAGCAGAAATTTGTTCTGTACTTCGCGCATGGTCCAGGTTTGGGTTTCGGTCAGGACGGCAGTGCCGGTCGAGTCCAGCAAATCATAGACGGTCTGCCACTTGACCTGCGGCCCGGTGGCGGTCAGCACTTTTGCCGAAACGCGTCGCCAGTAGTCACCCTGAGGGTGGTGGAAATAATCGCGCCCGTTGACCCGCGTGTAGCCCCAGTACAGGCCGGTCTGGTGTTTGTGGTGACCCGGCGAGTATTCGGTGAGTACGCCTTTGCCGTCTGGGGCGACAATGGGGTGCAGATAGGGCCGGAAATCGGCCTTGGCCTCCTGTGTGACGATGGGCGTTTTGCCCCCGACCCGGAAGATGGCAATGGTTCCCGCTTTCGTATCCTGAACGATTTTGAGCTTCGTTGGATTCGGAGCGGCCGTTCCGGAAAGCGACGCAACAGCGGTTGATCTCTGGCCACGGGTTTGCGTGCGCACAAGCGCGAACCCACAACCAATGAGGACAATCAGTAGTAGGGTAATGCTGGTTCGTATCATGTTTTCACAGCGTTAAGTTTCTATACTTGATTAGTGCGCTACAACGTCAATCGCTGTTTGTCCCGGAGCAATACGGCCTGTAGTTTCTGGTACGGTAGTCGTTGCGGAGACACCTTGTTTTCGATGGCCAAAACAGCCGCCGTAGCGGCCGACTGCCCCAGAATCATGAATACCGGCTCCATCCGAATCGACCCATAGGCAATGTGCGAACTCGACATACAGACCGGCACCAGCAGGTTGTTACAT
>JACMPG010000040.1 GCA_014377625.1 Spirosoma sp. | reverse complement strand
TCGTCGGATGTATTCGAGTGGCTGGCGATGCATGGCTCGTTTCCACTCGATTAAATCCAGACCGCATTTCTGAAAAGCTGGTTGTAAGGAGTTCATTGTCAAAAATAACTTTTTTCACCCGAAAGGGAATAATAGGTGGTTAGTTTTTTACCGGAGCCGCACGCCGGGCAGGGCTTTTATGGCTTTGAGCATCCCGAACCGGCTGCCCGCCTTGCGCTCGATTGAGGAACCAAAGGACGACAGCGGGTTGGCATTGGCTGAACCCACGCGGCCACCGGCCACCGAACCCGTAATCTGGGCGAGGGCCGTGCTGAGCAGCGGCTCACGGATGTCGCCGAGGGGCAGCAAGTTTAGCGGCTCTTCCACCTCAATAGCCGGTTTAAAGCCCGTCGAGTAGTCGGACTGGTTCAGACTGTTGTAGGACCGGAACACAATGGGCTGTAGTCCCCATTTAATCTTACCCGTGTCATCGGTGACGGTGATAGAGCCTACGTTCTTGCCCACACTCGTGGTGCCGATGGTGGTAACGGTCATATAGGGGCGCAGTCCGTTGATAATCAGTTCGCTGGCGGAAGCCGTATGGTCGGTGGTCAGTACGAATACACGGTTCAGGTTGCCGCCAATGTTATTGGCTTTGTCGAAGAAGTTCTGGACAAAGAACGCATCGCCCCCCTGCGGGTCATTTTTGATAACGGGCGTGATCGTAGCATTCCACTCTTCGCGGAAGAAGAGTTTACCGGCGTTGACACCCTTCCCGATTAAACTGGCCAGCCGGGCCGATGATGTCGTGTAGCCCCCCGGATTGTAGCGTAAATCCAGCACCAGCTCGTTCACGCCCTGCGCTTTGAACCGTCCGAAGATCGCATCGACCTGCGCGTCATATTCGTCGCCGTTGCTGGTGTTGGCACCCGGCACAAACTTGTTGTAGACCAGATACCCTACTTTTTTGTTGCCAAGAGTATAGGTCGAATCCAGAAACACCGGGTTTTCCTGATAGACGGCGGGCGTAACGGTTTTACTAACGTCCGTATCGACCAAAATATTATTGCTGATGCTGGCCAGTCCGTAAGCCAGGGTGCTGTTACCACCGAAGAGCAGAGTCTGGTAATTGCTTTTGCTGAGCAGCTGCCCGTTTACCTTCGAGATGATGTCGCCCCGGTTCAGCCCTGCTTTCTGGGCGGGCGAGCCGGGCAGCACATAATACACCTGAGCAATGATGTTGTCGGAACCGGTTGCCCGCAGAAACAGGCCGTATTCCATGCCCGTTGTCGTGCTTTCGCCACTCAGTTCGGCTTTGAGCTGATCACCACTCTCTTCGATCCACGAAAAACGGTCGCCATTGGGATTGGTGGTGGCGCTGAATGTGTTCAGCAGGGTGTCGAAGAATTTGTCGGGCGCCAGCGTTGTATCGGGGTTTGCCGGAATCTTATCATTCCAGTAATACAGTTCCCGCATGTTGTCGAGAATCCAGCGGTTAACGTCGCCGTTGGGGTTAACGGCCACGGGCGTAACAAGGTCGGCGTCTTTTCGGCAGCCCGCCAGGAACAGGGTCAGGCCGATGGTCAGCACGCAGGCGGTGCGCAATAGCATCAGCCGGGCTAATTGGGTACGTTGGTTGTTCATACGTGTTTGTTGGAAGGCAGGTAATTCCTGCTCATTGACAATAAACAATACGTCTGCCTCTCCCCAGATGTTGCATTAATAATCCATTAAAGTGGTATAGTGTTACAAGGGCGTATCATGGCCTTCACCGCCGACGATTTTTGAGCCGTTTGCTGCGTTCCAGCCGAAGATACGACTGTTCAAAACCCTGCCCATTAGCCACCGCATCGGCCAGAGCCGGAACACCCGCCCGCCCCACCACCCGGAGCCAGGTCGAGACTTCATTGGCCGCTATCTGGTAGGCCAGCATGACGTGTCCGTAGCTGCCGCCGAAGAACTCGCGGGTAGTTTCCAGGTTCGTCAGTTTCAGCATGGGGGGCTGGGCGAAGGCCATCATATCGTCGTCGGTGTCGAAGTAGTTGGGCCGGGCCGTGCGGTCGGGATGCTCCCAGAGGTCGGGCGGGCTAAAGCGGTAATCCACCATCAGGGCCAGTCCCTCGTTGAACCAGACGGGTATTTCGCGCTTGGTGCGCCACCAGCCCAGCCGGGCAAAGAGTTCGTCGTGACACAGTTCGTGGGCAATCACGTCGACGTTGTTCCCATCCGGTCCCAGCACCAGAAACGACTCGCCCCAGGGCGTACCGAGGCTGCATCCTGCTCCTTCGCCCCCAATGCAATACTGCTCGTAATCAGCCTGTTGAGGGCAGTAAATCAGCGTGGCCCGCCCGCGCCGGTCGCCCCAGAACCGTGCCAGCCGGGTGCGGGCCGTTTGCAGGTGTGTGTTTAGCTGAGCGGCCTGTTTCCTGGTAGCATTCCGGTTTACATACACATTGGGCTGGCCAGTCAACCCCAGAAAATCGGGACTGTCTTCAATCTGCATACACCGCCACAGTTGCGGATACAGCAGCAGAAACCCAACGGGCAGGGCAATCAGTAACGGCAGGATATAACGGAGAAGGAAGCGCAAAAGAAAATACGATTGACGAGCGTCAGCATTCACTGCGGCAGCAAAAATCGTAAATCATACCCGTAAACCATAACCGTTCATTATAGCCAGCCGAAGCGTTCGGTGAGCCGGTCTTTGTAGCTGCGCGAAACGGGGATGCGCTGCCGGAGGTGCGTTACCTGCTCGGGTGTTGCCACATTCTGGTCAAACGTGCAGCTCAACAACGCTACCTACAGCAATCCCACTTTGGTTGTTGGCGTGTCAGAAAGCCCATCGGCGGGTTTCCCCACCAACGCTACGTATTACATGGCTTGTTTTGGTAACTCCACCATTGTCAGAATAACGCGCAAGGATGGCAACGTAACGGGTGCTATCACCATTGGAGCGGCAGGCAGCGCAGGTTTCAATGCAGGATCAGTACCGGGCAGTAACGCCAAATTCAACGGTGTCGTGGGCATTTCGCTCAAGAACAATCTGCTGTATGTAGCCGATGAGGGCAACCATGCCATCCGGGTTATCGACTATACCGCCGGCACCGTCAACACGCTGGTGGGTAACGGCACGGCGGGTAACGCAACCGGTACGTTTAGTGCTACCCGGCTCAACTCGCGACGAAGCCGGATAAACCATAATTTTCGGTCTGGTTTAGGTTAACAAATACGGCGTTCCCTCACACGTCGTAACTTGCTGACCTAAACCAGACTGTTCTTTACCTTGACCTCAACCCTCATCATCGGCGCAGGCATGGCCGGACTCACTGCCGCCCGCCACCTTGTTCAGCACGGCCATACCGTAACGCTCTTAGACAAAGGCCGGGGCGTGGGCGGGCGCATGGCCACCCGGCGCATGACCGATACCGACCCACCCGCCCGCGCCGATCACGGACTGCCCTACGTAACCCCGCAAACCCCCGAATTTCAGGCATTGCTCGATCAACTGGTGGACGAGGGCGTTATGACCCGCTGGTTACCGTCTGACTCTGCTGACACTATCACCGCACCGGGCTATGCCGGAATTGATGGCATGAACGCCGTGGCCAAACACCTGAGCGACGGGCTGACCGTCTACACCAGCGAAACCGTGGTTCGGATTGGTACGCGGGTAGCGGGCTGGCAGGTAGAAACGGAGTCGGGTAACCTGTACCGGGTTGATAATCTGCTTATTACGATGCCCGCTCCGCAGGCTTTGTCGCTGCTGAAACGCAGTGGGCTGACGTTGTCTGATATCGATCAGAACGTACTGCAACAGGTCAGTTATCAACCCTGCATTGCCGTACTGGCCAGTCTGAATCAGACGAGCCAGATTCCCGCGCCGGGCGTTTTGATCCCGACCGACGGAACCGCCCAGCCCACCGGCTTCGACGGGTGGACGATGCTGATCGACAACGGACAGAAGGGTATTCCGGGGCCACCAACCGCAACCATTCTGCTAAATGCCGAAGACAGCCAAACCTACTTCGACGATGATCTGACTGCCGTGGGGCAACGCGTATTGACCGGACTGTCCCACTGGATTCCGGCGGGGTCGGTCGAGTTGGTTCAGGTGCATCGGTGGCGGTTCAGCCTGCCCGCCACTCAGGTCAACAACTGGTATCTAAAAGCGGATACACCTTTTCCGCTGCTGTTTGGGGGCGATGGCTTTTCGGGTACGCAACCCTGCCTGTTGCAGTGGCCCAACGGGCTGGAAAGTGCATTCTGGTCAGGCCGAAAAATGGCCGAGCAGCTACTGTAGGCTGGTCACTCCTGACCAACCTACTTCATATTCCTCCGCATTGATCTGCCGGGTGGCTTTGCGGTACGTAACGGTCAGGTCGGGCCAGAGGGTCGTGTTTTTGCCCTGCTCGTTCATGTACCAGCTCTGGCAACCCGATGCCCAGACGGTAGTTTTCATTCGCTCCTGAATATCAAGGTTATACGCGGTCTGCGCGTTAGGCTTTACGTCGAGAAAGGCGTCCGGCCTGGATTGGCCGGAACCCACTTTATCGAGTAAATCAAGATAGCTCAGTACGTAATTCATCTGCGACTCGATCATGTGTACGATGGACGTATGGCCCAGCCCCGTATTAGGCCCCACCAGAAAGAGCATGTTCGGGTAGCCCGATACCGTGATGCCAAAGTGCGCTTCGGGACCGGTCTTTGCCCACTCATCGAGCAGAAACCGCCCACTCCGGCCCGTAATGTGCAAATCGCAGATGATGTCGGCGGCTACAAAACCCGTGCTGAAAATGATAGCGTCGGCGGGGTGTTCCTGCCCTGCTTTGTCGAGAATACCGATGGGCGTTACCCGATCAATAGCGTTGGTTACCAATTCGACATTGGGCCTGGTGAGGGCGGGAAAATAATCGTCGGAGACGAGTACGCGCTTGCAGCCGAGTTCGTAGGCTGGCGTGGCTTTCTGCCGAAGTACGGGGTCTTTAAGGGCGGCTTCGCGGTGTTTGCGGGCAATGGCGGTGGCAATCCGGCGGATGGTTTTGTTGCCCAGAAACGACAGCCCGCTCAATTCGTTCATCCAGTAAATACCCGTCCGGTAGGTCTGCCGCAGGGCCGGAATTGTACTGAACAGCCCCCGTATCCCCGCCGACAGGGCTGCGTCGCGCCGGGGCATGACGTAGGGAGCCGTGCGCTGAAAAACGGTCAGGTGTTCTACCACGGGGGCAATGGCCGGAACGATCTGGATAGCACTGGCCCCCGTACCCACAACGGCCACGCGCTTCCCCGCTAGATCAGCCGATGTATCCCATTCTGAGGAGTGAAATACCTGCCCGGCAAAGGTGTCCATACCCGGCAGCTTCGGTACGCTGGGGCGGTTGAGTGGACCAATGGCCCCGATCACGACACGGGCGTTGGTGACGTTTCCGGCGCGGTCGGTGAGGGTCCAGCGACCCGTTTCTTCGGAGAATTCGGTGCGGATAATCTCGGTGTTGTAGCGAATCTGTGGCTCCAGATCGAACTGCTGCACCACGTTTTTGAGGTAATCCAGAATTTCGGGCTGGGGCGAATACTTCCGCGACCAGTTGGGGTTAGGCGCGAACGAAAACGAATACAGATGCGACGGAACGTCGCAGGCGCAGCCGGGATAGACGTTGTCGCGCCAGGTACCGCCCACGGCAGCGGCCCGCTCAAAAATCACAAACGAATCACGCCCGGACTGTTTCAGCCGGATGGCCGCGCCTAAACCGGCAAATCCAGCCCCTATAATAGCAATATCCACATTGGTCATGAGAGTAAAGATACGACCGACCGCGTTTATGTCGACCCAAAACGCAGCGGTTGGTGTTACTGCAAACGAAATCACCCCCTACTATTCATGCAACTCTTATACAGTTATTTACGCCGGTACTGGGGTCTGCTGGCCCTGGCCCTTACGCTGGCTACCATCAACCAGGTTTTTTCGCTCCTCGATCCGTACATCTTCCGAAAAATCATTGACCAGTACGTCGTCAAGCCAGATGGCGAGTTGCTGCCGGTGGGCTTCGGTACGTTTCTTTCCGGCGGGGCGGGCATCCTCATTTTGCAGGCCCTCGGCGTGGCCATGGTGAGCCGCATTGCCAAGAATTTCCAGGACTATTACGTCAATGTCATCACGCAGCGGCTGGGCGCGAAACTCTACACCGACGGTCTGCGCCACTCGCTCGATTTACCGTATCAGGTTTTTGAGGACCAACGCTCCGGCGAGACGCTGGGTAAGCTTCAGAAGGTACGGTCTGACGTTGAGAAGCTCATTCAATCCTTTGTGAACGTGCTGTTTACGTCGGTAGTGGGCATTGTGTTTGTGATGTGGTATGCCGCTACGGTCTATTGGCCCATTGCCCCGGCTTACTTCCTGACCATTCCGCTGCTGGGTTTCGTGAGTTCATTGCTGAGCAAGAAAATCAAGACCGTACAGCAAACCATCGTGGCCGAAACGACGGCGCTGGCCGGGTCAACCACCGAGAGTCTGCGTAACATCGAACTGGTAAAAAGTCTTGGTCTGGGGCAGCAGGAAACCGAACGGCTCAACGCCACGACGGAAAAAATCCTGAAACTCGAACTCAAAAAAGTGCGCTACATCCGCTCGCTGAGCTTTGTGCAGGGTACGTTTGTGAACCTGCTCCGCAACGCCATTATGCTGATGATGCTGTTTCTGGTGGTGCAGGGCACCATTACGGTGGGCGAATTCTTCTCGCTGTTCATCTACTCGTTTGCCATTTTCGGGCCGTTGCAGGAGCTGGGTAATATCATCAACACCTACCGCGAAACCGAAGCGTCGCTGGCCAATTTCCAGCAGATTCTCGACACCCCCCGCGACGTACAGCCCGCCCTGCCGCGCCCGGTCGAGTCCCTGCAAACGCTGGCGTTCGACCACGTAACGTTCAAGCACCTTACCGCCACTAACCCCGCTTTGGCCGATATTTCGTTCGAGGCCGAACGGGGCGAAACCGTTGCGTTTGTGGGGCCGAGCGGGTCGGGCAAGACTACGCTGGTCAAACTGCTCGTGGGCCTGTACAAACCCCTGCGCGGGCAGATTCTGTACAACGGCATTCCCGGTTCCGAGGTCAATTTAGACGAACTGCGCGAGCAAATCGGCTTTGTAACGCAGGATACGCAGCTTTTTTCCGGCACCATCCGCGAGAACCTGCGCTTCGTAGCGCCCAATGCCACCGACGACGAATGCCTGACGGCCCTGCATCAGGCCGCTGCCGACAGCCTGCTGGCCCGTGCGCCACAGGGCCTCGACACGGTCATTGGCGAGGGGGGCGTGAAGGTGTCCGGGGGCGAAAAACAGCGGCTTAGCATTGCCCGCGCCCTGCTCCGTAAACCTACGCTGCTGGTCTTCGACGAAGCGACGTCGGCCCTCGATTCGCTGACCGAAGAGGAAATTGGCCGCACAGTGCGCGAGCTGTCCGGGTCGCGCAGGCACATCACGATTCTGATTGCCCACCGGCTCAGCACCATCCTCCACGCCGACCGGATCTTCGTCCTCGAACATGGCCACGTTGCCGAGCAGGGCCGCCACAACGAACTCCTCGACCAGAAAGGACTCTACTACGCTATGTGGCGGCAGCAGATCGGAGAACGGAAAGAATTGGTGGTTGTGTAACGCCGACTGGCAAATCTGAGACAAAGGCATTAGTTTACAGCCGTATTCACCCCTTACCCATGATTTCACCCCGTTATGGACCCCATCACTGTATCCGTAGTAGCCGCTGCCGTCTGGAAATCAATTGACGGGAACAACCTGGTGATGTCGGCCTTTACCGGCATTATCGGCAACCGGGCTGACTGGGCGTATGGTCGTCTTCGGCAGGGATTAGTCAGTCGATTACAAAACGGGCAGATTGTTAACCACGATGTTCAGCGGGCGGTACATGAGGCCTATCTGAACGCGACCCGGCTGGCTTGCCGGGCCTGCCAGCAGCCGTTGGAAAAATCAGGCTGGTCGCTGCTGGGCAACGACGCGTATTTCTCCCAAGAAGCCAAAAGCCTGCGTAAAATCAGCAGCTATCTGGACGGGGAACTGGAGAAGTTTGAGGATAAAGCATACGTCCCCACTACTGCTTTAGCCCTCGATGGGCAGATAGAACGGTTGTTCGTACCGGACGATGCGGCCAACCCAAACGGGCTGGCGGATCAACTGAAAGCGCAGGTGCTGGCCGACATAGCCGCCCAATTCGGGCAGGACACTGAACCGGGGGTGCCAGACTCGTTTCGGGACAGTATTTTGACCGGATGGGAGGATAAGAAAGGCCATCAGGACTGGTTTGAGTGGGTTTGCGGATTCTTCCACGATTACCTGAAAACAAGGCCCCGCCTAAGCGAAATTCTGCAGAAAGAATGGCTGGCCGACCTCAAACTCGACAGCCAGCTTGTCCGGGTGGAGGTAGCCGACGTGCGACAGGCTCTGGCGGGAATGAGCGGGCAGGTGGTCGAGTTGATTGCGTTGATTAAGGCATTGGATGGCAAAACCGACGAGATACTCGAATACAGCCGACTCATCCCGACTATTCATGACCTGCTGAAAGCCCAGCCCCAGTCCCCCGCCCGCGCCAAATACCTTAACACCTTTGCCCACTATGACCTGGCGAATCTGGTAGGCCGCCAACAGCAACTGGCCGATATGGACGCGCACTTTGCCACGCACCGGCTGCTGTTGCTGCGGGGCATGGGCGGCATCGGCAAAACCACCCTCGCCCGCGCCTTCATCAGTAGCCGGGCCGACGGCTTCGACCACATCGCCTACGTGGAAATCACCAGCACCATTGCCGACGCGCTGCTCGACCGGCTTGGCACCTCGCCCGATGTGCCGTTTAGCCGAGACCCGCAGAAAGATACCGAGGCCAATTTGATGGACCTGATTGAGGTGTTGCGCCACCTGCCCAACACGCTGCTGGTAATAGACAACGCGAATGATGCTGATGATCTGCGGCTCCGCAAAGCCGTGTTCGACAGTCTGCCGGGTCATGTGCTGATTACGTCCCGCGCCAGGGTGCAGACCTACCAGCAGGCGCGTAACGTGCTGGAAGTAAAAAAGCTAACGCCCGACGAAGCCCGGCAGTTGTTCGGGAAACTGTACGGCCCGCTCACCGAAGCCGAGACGAAGCGGGTGGACGACATTCTCCGGCAAACCGATTATCACCCTAAACTGGTGGAGGTGCTGGCCAAAGCCGCCCGCGAAAACCCGCTCTTTGAACTAAGTACGCTGGAAACGATTGTGGCCCGCAAAGACTACGACCACGCCGACATCAGCTACCCGGTGGAACTGGGCGAAGCCGAAAAACCCGTCTACCGTATCCTGCTCGATTTGTTCGATACCGACCCGCTGGACGAAGCCACCCGGCAACTATTGCGGTATTTCTCGGTGCTGCCCACCATCGACATCCCCGTCCGGCACCTCGTTGACCTCCTGGGCCTGACCGACCCCGACGAGAAGCAAACGCTGGTGGAGACCCTGAAAAAACTGACCCGCTCCGGCTGGCTCGACGATCTGGACAACCGCGTCTTCGCCATGCACGGCCTGGTGCAGTGGGTGGTGCGGCAACGCCTGCAACCCACCCTCGACAATTGCGACGCGCTGATTAGGGGAACCGTTGGCTTGATCTATCGCCTGAGTGAGGCAAACCCGCTGAAAGCCCAGCCCTACGTGCCGTATGCCGATGCGTTGTTGGCAATCTTTGAAACAGACCAAAATAGCCCGCTCACCACGCTGTACGGCAACACAGCCGTTATCTACGGAGCCTTAGGTCAGCAGGACAAGCGGTTAGCTTACAATCTGAAAGCGTTGGCGATTCGGGAAGCGGTGCTGCCCGCCGACCACCCTGATCTGGCCCGGTCATTCAGCAACATCGCCCTTACCTACAGAGCCTTAGGCCAGCAGGATAAAGAATTGGAATACAATCTGAAAGCGTTGGCGATTCGGGAAGCGGTGCTGCCCACCGACCACCCTGCTCTGGCCCAGTCGTTCAATAACATCGCTGAAACCTATCGAGCCTTAGGCCAGTACGATGAAGCATTAGCCTACAATCTGAAAGCGTTGGCGATTTGGGAAGCGGTGCTGCCCGCCGACCACCCTAATCTGGCCCAGTCGTTCAATAACATCGCCGGTACCTACGGAGCCTTAGGCCAGCAGGGCAAGCGGTTAGCTTACGATCTGAAAGCGTTGGCGATTCGGGAAGCGGTGCTGTCCGCCGACCACCCTGATCTGGCTCAGTCGTTCAATAACATCGCCGTTACCTATTATTATGTGGATGATCTGGATAAGGCACTGGGGTATATGCAACAGGCCGTGGCGTTACGGAGCCGGATATTACCCGCCGACCATCCCCACCTGCTCGATTCGCAGGGCGGTTTGGCCTTTATCGAAGCAGCGATACGGGGTCGGGACGGGAACGGTCGTTGAGTGGTCGGTTGCGGGGAGTACCCTGTACTACGCCATGTGGCGGCAGCAGATCGGCGAGCGGAAAGCGTTGGTGGCTGTGTGATAGCCGTTTTTTGTCAAGCCGGGGAACGAGGAATCTCAGGTACATTGACTTAAAACTAAAGAAACCTTGCGATTCCTCCTGCGTCGGAATGACAAAAAAGCTATTTTTAACCCCGAATAAAACCCCATCACTATGTTACGATACCTACTTACAACCGCTTTTGTGGCCGTATTCGCCCTGAGCAGCTTTCTTATCGATCCAAACCCTGCCCCGGGCGGGCGTGTACCCGGTAAGACCGCCCGCGAAAACTATACCGCCTACTGCGCGTCGTGCCACGGCGAGAAAGTGGAAGCCTTCGTGGACCGCAAATGGAAACATGGCAAAGAAAAAGCCAACTTAACGGCCAGCATTTCGGGGGGCTACCTTGACATGGGCATGCCCGCCTGGAAAGAAGTGCTGACCCCCGCCGAAGTCGATGCCATGGCCGATTTGATTCTGGAGAGCCTCGAAAACGTTGACCAGTATAAATTCACCAGCAAACCCACGTCGAACGTCTTCTCGTCGGAGGGGCAGACGGTGCGGCTCGATACGGTGGTGAGCGGGCTGAAGTCGGCCTGGGGCCTGGCGTTCCTGCCCGGTGGCGACATGCTCGTGACCGACCGCGCGGGCGATGTGTACCG
>JACMPG010000327.1 GCA_014377625.1 Spirosoma sp. | reverse complement strand
GCTGTGCCGCGCTTCGGTGTGAAGTTGGACGTAATGCGCCCGTTCCAGCTTCGGTTGGTGCGGGTCAGCAGGCTTGGTGTGTCGGCGTTGCCTTTGATGGTCCGCTGAAAAAACGTGGCCGTACCGTTGACTTTCCACCAGGGCGTAATTTCCTGATCGACCACAAATTCCAGCCCATAATTCTCCGAACGGTTCAGGTTCAGAAACGTCTGCTCCGTAATGCCGTCGGGCCGCAGGGTCTGGTAGCGCGTTACGTCGTTGTTGGTTTGCCGAAAAAACAGGGTCGAGGTGATGAGCGTGGTTTTGCCGGTAAAGAGGTGGCTCGCTTCAAACGAATTGATAAGTTCGGGCAGCAGCAGCGGGTTACCAAACCGGATGTTGAGCGGGTCCTGCAGGTCGATAAACGGGTTAAGTGTCCGTACCGATGGGCGGTTGATGCGCCGGGAATAGTTGAGCTGCACCTTATTCGACTCGCCCAGATTGTAGTTGAAAAACGCGCTCGGAAACAAATAGAGGTACTGCTGCCTATTCTGCTTACCGGTAGTACGCTGATCGGTGTCGATGGTTGTGTATTCGGTCCGTAGCCCTACCTGATAGCTGAACGCCTTCAGTTCATTGCCGAAGTTGGCGTAGGCCGCACTGGTGTTTTCGGTATAGATGAAGTTGTTGGTATACAGCGGGTTATTGACAAATTCGCCACTAATCAGGTTGGTGAACTGGTAGTCGGCTCCGAGTTTCCGGTAGGTATATTTTAGTCCCGCTTCGAGTTTTTGTTTGGCCTTGAGCGGATTCGTAAAATCGGTTTGAAGCACCGTAACACGGTTGTTTTGCTGGTTGGTGGCGAGTTGGCGACCAATCTGAAAGCCGGGGGTCAGGTACTTGTCGGGCAGGTTGGTGGTGCTGCTGAAATCCTGGTATTCCGTACCCGTGTTGCTCGACGTAGTGCCGTCGATGGTCAGCAATCGGCCTTCTTTATCGAACGTATGGCGGTAGTTGGCTGCGTAGTCGAGACCGCGCTGGGGTTCGGTTTCGGCGTTGGTGCGCCGGGTCTGACCCAGCGACTGCCGGTTGCCGGTCTGCGTATCGAACACCTCTACTTCCGTATCAAAACTGTATTGGGGGCGGTACAGCACCGACAGCGTCAGATTGTCCTGCTTGGTCAGGGTGTAGTCGAAACCGAGCCGCAGGTTGTTGTTGGTACTCCGCCGAACGGCGTTTTGCTGCTGCACCAGATAACTCACCGAGTCACCTTCAAACATATTCCGGCGGTCAGCATTGCGGTACGAAAAACGGCGTTCATCACGGAAGTTGTAGCTGCCAAACAGGTTGAGCCTGTTGAGCCGGAGGTTGGCGTTAATGGATGCGTTGTACTTGTCGCGGGTGCCGACGTTGACCTGCACGGTGCCGTTAAAGCCCTTTGTCTGTTCTTTTTTCAGAATGATGTTGATGATACCCGCGGCCCCGTCGGCATCGTAGCGCGACGAGGGGTTGGTAATGATTTCGACGCGCTCGATGTTGCTGGCCGGAATCTGGTCAAGTACCGCCTGCCGGTCCAGCCCCGTCAGCCCGGATGGTTTGCCATCTACCAGCACAATCACGTTGGCACTGCCCCGCAAACTCAGTACCCCATCTACATCAATGGTTACGGACGGTACGTTTTGCAGAATATCTACTGCCGAGCCACCCTGCGCAATCGGCAGCTGATCAACGTTTACGATTTTGCGGTCGAGGGCATATTCGTACGCCTGTTTCTGTCCCTGCACCACTACCTCGGCCAGTTGCCGGGTGGTTTGGGCCAGCACGACAGCACCCAGATCAACGGTTTTTCGGTCGGTCGTAATCAGGATGCGCGGTACGGTTTTGGGTGCGTAGCCAAGGCTCTGCACCATAGCGTAATACACGTCGGGTATGAGGTTGTTGATTATGAAATTACCCTGCTCGTCGGTCAGCCCACCCGTTACGGAACTCGAATCGCGGGTGCGGAACAGGCCGATACTGGCAAACGGAACCGGGCTGTTTTTGCCGCCCTGTGTCGTAACCAGACGCCCTTTCAGCGTACCAATGGCCGGGGCTGGCTGTGCGTCCACGCCATCCGTAGCGACCATGTCCGGACCGGCCTGCGTGGAATCGGGCAGGATCAGCGAAGCGGGCCGAACCGTGTCCTGCGCCATACCCATCGCGCCAAGTAACGGGCTGGGAGCGGGCGTTGGTTGTTGAGCCAGAACATTGATCGTGAGCAGACAGGGGAGGAGTATGACAAAAAAACGAGACATGCTTACAGATAAATAGTTGATTGAAAAGGACTTGTCTTTTTAACCAGTTTTTAATCGATAAGGTTGTCAATAAATGATGAATATTCGATATTTCCGAATTGTCGCAGGGGTAGACAGCACGGTCGGAGGACTTTTATCGGTAACCAATTGATAAGAATAGGCTTTCTCCAGCGACCCGCGCCACCGGGAACGTGACCACGAACCGACCGCCCACTCTGTTCTCTCTGTGTTAATCTCCCTTCCTCTGTGTTAAACCAATCCGCTTACAACACCGGAAACAAACCCATTCGCTCCACTTATATTTACCGAAAAAATAAATTATTCATGGCTACCAGAATCCCCGTTTTTCACCCCCACGTAAAAGAAGGTCTCAAAATTCCGGCTTATTCGCCCGGTCTCATTTGCGACGGCTGGCTGTATATTTCCGGGCAGACCCCCATAGATTACCCTACCGGCGAGGTGATGCTGGGGACCATCGAAGAAGAAACCCGGCGCGTGATGAGCAACATTCAGGAAATTCTGGACGGCGCGGGCTGCACCTGGGACGATGTCGTAAAAACAACCGCACACCTCGCTAACATCAACGATTTCGATGCCTACAACGCCGTATATGCCAGTTATTTTGCCGGTGTTTTGCCTGCCCGTACTACGGTGCAGTCGGGGCTGGCTAAAGGCATCAAGGTAGAAATAGACATGATTGCCCGCGTACCGCAATGAACTGGTATCACCTGACCCGTACCGACGATATTGCGTCTCCTGCGTTGCTGGTGTCGCCCGAACACGTCATTGGCAACATTCGCGCTGCCATCAAAATAGCCGGTACGGCGCAGCGTCTCCGGCCCCACGTCAAAACGCATAAGATGCGGGCCGTTACGGACCTGTTGCTGACCGAGGGCATCCGTCAGTTTAAGTGCGCTACGCTGTCCGAAGCCCGGATGCTGGCCGAAGCCGCGCCAACAAACCCATTGCCGGATGAATCGCCCGTTGATGTGCTGCTGGCTTACCCGCTCGTTGGTCCGGCGGTAACGCAGCTGGCGCGGTTGCGGACCGAGTTTCCTGCGGTGCATTTCTCGTGCCTGATCGATGCCGACGCGCCCGCCCACCGGCTGTCCGACGCCTTTGCCGACGCCCCCCTCGATGTGTATATCGACCTCAACGTAGGCATGAACCGTACCGGTATCAACCCCGCCAATGCGCTGATGCTGTACGCCAACTGCCAGTTGCTGCCGGGTATCCGGGTCGTAGGGCTACACGCCTACGATGGCCACGTGCGGGATACGGACCTGACCATTCGGGGGCAGCGGGCCGGCGAAACGTTCGCGCTGGCCAACGGAGTCCGAACGGTCATTGCCGACGGGGGCGGTCCGATATTGCCGCTTGTGATGGGCGGTACCCCCAGTTTTTCGATGCATGCCCGCCAGCCATCCGTACTCCTCAGCCCCGGTACGTTCGTATTCTGGGACGCGGGTTACGCCGACATGGTGCCCGATTTGCCGTTTGCCATTGCCACCGTCCTGCTGACGCGGGTGATCTCGGTCATTGACGAACAGAGGCTTTGTCTGGACCTCGGCCATAAATCGGTAGCCGCCGAAAACCCGTTGCCCCGCGTCATCTTTCCCGACCATCCCGACGCCCGGCCCATTGGTCAGAGCGAAGAGCATCTGGTGGTTCGGGTGGCCGACGCAAGCCAGCATCAGCCCGGCGACGTCTGGTACGGTGTCCCGATTCACATTTGTCCGACGGTCAATCTATATGACTCCGCTGTTGTCATCACGAACAACGAACCAACCGATACCTGGGCCGTCACGGCGCGGGGACACTGACTTTCTCGTTCACAATTAGAAAATGTTCATCATTGACGCGCATCTCGATCTGGCTATGAACGCCCTGGAATGGAACCGCGACTACCGCCAGCCGGTAGCTGCCATCCGGGCGTCGGAGCAGGGCATGACCGATAAAGTGGATCGGGAAAACAACGTGGTTTCGCTGCCTGAGTTGCGCCGGGGAGGTATTGGACTGGTGGTGGCCACGCAGATTGGCCGCGTCAATACCAATGAACACCACCTGCCGGGCGCGGGCTGGCGGTCGCCTGCCCAGGCGTGGGCCATGACGCAGGCACAGCGGGCCTGGTATGAAACGATGGAAGCTGGGGGTGAGATGGTTCAGGTCAATAGCCGCGCCACGCTCGATGCGCACGTTACCCGCTGGCTGGACAATGCTGAACCTGCCGAGCGCAAGCCGGTTGGCTACATCCTAAGCCTGGAAGGGGCCGACTCGCTGCCCGACGTGTCGTATGTGGAGCGGGCGTACCGGTATGGGTTGCGGGCCATTGGACCGGCGCATTACAGCACGGGCCGTTACGCGCCCGGTACCGGCCTGACCGGACCGCTTACCCCCGCCGGGCGCGACCTGCTGCGCGAGATGGACCGGCTGAACATGATCCTCGACGTGACGCACCTGACCGACGAGGGCTTCGATGAAGCCCTGAATACGTACAAAGGACCGGTTTGGGCGAGTCACCACAACTGCCGGGCGCTGGTTCCTCATCAGCGGCAACTAAGCGACGGGCAGATTGTGCAACTTATTGAGCGCGGGGCCGTTATGGGCGGCTGTCTGGATGCGTGGATGCTGAAACCCGGCCTGACGCAGGGAAAGAGCAACCCCGCCGACTTCGGTATTACCCTCAATACGCTCGTGGATCACATTGACCACATCTGCCAGCTTGCCGGCAACGCCCGGCACTGCATGATCGGCTCCGACCTCGACGGCGCGTTTGGTCGTGAGCAAACCCCCACCGACCTCGATACCATCGCCGATCTGCCCAGGCTTCAGGGTTTACTCTTGAAACGTGGCTATTCAGATGCAGACATCACCGGCATTTTTTACGCCAATGCGCTGCATTTTCTACGAAATGCGTTGCCCTGAGAGAAGCAGCGTATTTCGCGGGGTTGTCCCCCTCCCGAACGGCGTAACCACTGAAAAGTAGAAAAACAGTCTTATTTCTCACGGCACCGGTATCGAAATTCGGTACACACAGCCGGGCAAACCGATTCAAAACGGTTTGGTAGAACGGCTGAACGGTACGATCCGAACGGAGTGCCTGAACTTTCGGGTCTTTCAAACCATCAGCCAGGTTCAGGAAGCGTTGGATATATGCGGGACGGCCCGTGCCGTGGCAGCGATGTAAGTTTGAAAGGCCCCATTCTGCCCTGACATATCAAACCCAAGGCAGTATATACCAGAAAGGAGAGCGATTCCAGCATCAACTGGTTACGCGGTTCGGGGGGAGGACACTGCGGCAAAACGAAGTTTTGACAGACAGAATTGCGTCTGCTGGCTCGCTGGGGGAAGTCGTTTTTTTATTTTCCTTTACAAGGATAAAAATTATCGCCAGGGGCTTTTGAATATAAATTCTCTCCGTATTGTTTGTATTCCTCGATGAAATTTTGTCCCTCCTCCCTCAACCAATTAAAAAATTCCAGAGCTTCTTGTGGAGAATCATTGCGAACTACCGCCAAGCAAGGATTTAATAAAATATCATTTGGGTTTTCATCACCTCCCTCACAAAAAATTCTAAGATTGGATTTTATTTCGGGGGTTGCCCAAGTCCAAATTCCTCTATCACTTAGTGTATAATAGTCGTTTTTATTACTAATTTCCAAAGCCGTTTGAGGATAGATATGCTCATCTTTAATTTGAACGTACCATTCTTTATCATCATCGACATCTGGATAACGGCCAATTGCACATTTAAAAATTTCTCTCTCTAAAATGTTCGTTGCAGACTTATCATTTCTTGTAAAAAATTTTGTCCCATTTTGTCCCTTACTTATAGTCTTGAAAATGGCATAAACTTCATTATTGGAAATATGTGGATGATCACCTCCAACAATAGGAAGACTAGCAGAATTGGTCTTAGGACCTGCTAAGATAAAATGATCTCTGAAAATATAAATTGGCTCGATCCAATTATTTTTGTTTTTATTGTAAGCATTGCATACTCTATCAATGCCATAAGGCCATCCAATATCTAAGGTGGCATTGATCATGCCATTAATTGTTTCTTCCGTATCAGATTTTATCCAGACGAAGTTGTAATCGGTTCCACGAATCTCATTGAATTTAGTGTACATGTACTCTACAAAACCAACGATACCCGCTCCGCCATTTCCAGTCTTTATTTCTTTCATAATTTAAATTTTTAGTTGGCAATAATGCATCACGCAACGAACAGGGCTTGTGGTCAGGTGGGGGTTTTGAAACTCGACTGCCCGAACGTATGTCGATATAAATTACTGATGTTGAGTTACTTACAAATGTTCAATAAGTTTCCGTCCGCCGAAACAAAAGTACAATAAAGTTACCAATGTTCAATAACTTCCGTCAGCACCCACTTGCCACAAACCCATGTTATCGGCTGCCGCTTTTGTTCGTTGTATTACTTTGGGTAAATTACTTCGGGGACACCATCTCTGTAAAGGTAAACTTTTACAGGTTTTATGGTACTCCCAGTTTTAAAACCTAATATATCTTTACTACTTTTTAATTTACAGCCCTCCGTGCAGGCTCTTGAATAAACTATTTCTTGATTTTTTGATAGCTGAGCATTTCCAGTTTTAACCTCAATAAATACAATTTCGTCTGTTCCTTTTAACTTAGCTACAAAATCTACTCTACATATAGTTCCTTCTGAATCAAATCCTTGTAATACTACCTCAGCTTTTTGGTCACTGAAAAGGTTGTTTTTTAAAACTTCTTCATATTCACGCTCATACATTTTAGAACCCGATTTACCTTGTGTCCTTGAAAATTCACTGTTAATGTTTGAATATCTTTTTCTTGTAATGGCTTCTTTTATCTCACTTTCATATTTTTTAAGGTGTGGTGCTAAAATTAATTCATATCCTTTTGGTAAATCAATGTTTGTGACCAATGAAATAATGAAATAATCTGCGTCTAATTTTGAATCAATATTATCTTTTAATTCTGCAAAATCCTTTTTATATAAGCGTTGTTTATTTACAAACCAACCTCTTGTTCTTTCAATATTTCCATTTATTCCCTTTAGGGTGAAAGATTGTGTTCATTTTTATCCACAATTAACTTCTCAATGTGTACTAGTATGTTAATCAATTGGGCTTGGCTTAAGACAACCTGATGATCCAGTAAACCCATCAAGCGCTGTTTCACATCGGC
>JACMPG010000326.1 GCA_014377625.1 Spirosoma sp. | reverse complement strand
CGCGAAGACTGAGGTTATGATGGATGTGAAGGACGACGCTCAGGCACATGATTTTTAGGCAGTAGGGATGGTGTTTAAGCGGTTGTGGCTGGTGGTTTTTTCGGCTCTGGTAATACTTCGTGCGCCAGCGTTGTCGGCTATCGGCGAGTTGGGTAATTCGGGTGGTAAGGCGTTTGATACGCTGTTGCTTTAGGGCATTTTTGGCTTTCCATGTGGCGTGGTTTTGCGTAGTTTTGGGGGTAGTTGCTGGCATCGACGGTTTTGTTTAGTTGGCAAACCAAACCTACCGTTTTTGTCAGCAACTTTTACCCCCACAGTTGAACACCCTACCCCTTTGGGGTGATCGACAAAAGGGGAGAGAGGTCGGGATGGTGAAGTTAAAGCATTGATAGACAGATAGGTTAAGCGTATCTTTAGGTAAGCAAAAGAAGAAACGCCGGATGAAAAAGACCAACAGTCAGAGCCGTAAGAGCCAGCAGGGAACCCGCCCCAGTAATAAGGCCGCCAGTAAAACCAGTTTGTACCAGCAGATAACCGACAAGCTACTTGCCCAGATGGAAAAAGGAGTGATTCCGTGGAAACGTCCGTGGAAAATTCTCGATAACGGGATGGCCGAAGTACCGACCAACTACGTAACCAAGAAAAGCTACCGGGGTATAAACCTGATGCTGTTGAGCTGCAACGCTTACAGCCGACCGTATTACATGACCTACCGGCAGGCACAGAGTCAGGGCGGTCAGGTGAAAAAAGGCGAGAAAGGGCATTTGGTGGTGTTTTACAAAACGCTGACCCAGCAGCAGGAAAGCGGTAAGGATAAAATCCTGTTCTGGGAGCGGCCCAGTGTTGTTTTTAACATTGACCAAATCGAAGGCATTGACTTTCGTCAGCCTGATTTATTGATCGGCCAGCCGGATCAAACCCTGTTAAACGAACGCTGTGAAGCCGTGTACCAGAACTTTCCAGCCCCGCCCAGATTGGTCAACCAGCAGTTAGACCGGGCGTTTTATCAACGTAGTACGGACGTGGTTAACATGCCGCCGGTTCAGGCGTTCACCACCCCCGCCATGTATTACTCCGTACTTTTTCATGAGCTGACCCATGCAACCGGCCATACCAACCGGCTCAACCGGGATGATCTGGGAGCGGGGGCAATGGGTAGCCAGAGTTACAGCCGGGAAGAGCTTACCGCTGAACTGGGAGCCGCTTTTTTAGGGGCTGTCTGTGGCATCAATCAACAGGACCAAGCAATCCAGATTCAGACGGCCAGTTACCTGAAAGGATACATGCGGGCGCTGAAAGACGATGTTACGCTTTTTTACAAGGCCAGCCAGCAGGCCCAGAAAGCCGTTGATCACATCCTGAACCGGTCGTACGAGACCGTTCCCCAACCCGAAGAAAATGACGTAGCCGAATCGGTTTAGCCCGCCCCCGTCAGGAGATGTCTCTCCTGACGGGGCAACCGGTCGTTACACACCACGCCACGAAAAAAAATGTAGAAATAGACAAAGGGGATACGGATTGTATTGCACTGTCAATGAAGGGGTTAGCGTAAATAAAATGCGTATATTTAAGTAAGCAAAAAGCAAACAGTACCGCTTAGCCAAGCGGTCACCACAGCCAACTATGGAACAGCAAGCACCTTACCGAGCCGTACCCAACACCGCCAGCTCTGAAAAAACCCGCCCCTTGCGGGTCCTGCTGGCTACGGTGGGTAACAGCGACCGCGGCCAGAACCCCGTGGCCCCCCTACCCGGCCTGAGGCCGTATTAAGTCAGCGGGAACTCGCTGCTCGAAGCCCGTCAGAAATGTCTGGAGTACATCAATAAAACCGGGATCGGGGGCGGTAACTGGGCCGGGGGCGAGGTCCGGGAAGGCACGAAGAAACCGATTGCCCGCGTGTCCTATAATGGCCGACTGTGGCAACCCGGCCCCCAGAACTCCCTCGTCGCCTACCCCCCCCTTGTCGAGTACAGTGAAAAGTCAGGGCAGCTTCAGGTTTGCTATGGGCCGTCCTACCAGAACGTCCAGGTGCGACCGGCAAACCTGCTGGCCGAGCGGCTGCGCATACCCGACCCGCTTGAGATTGGCAAGGTGATGAGTGTCGGCTTTAGCCAGGACTCCCCGGAGGGGCAATTACAGGCTCACTTCGAGAGCCAGACCCTCTGCCGGGAAAACCTCTTCGGAAGGATGCCCTCCTGTCCCGACACGACCGTACCCGTGCGCATGCTGTAACGGTTCAGTCCTGTAAAGCGCATGACCCATACCCCGGAAATAACCTAAGAACCGATTCCCCTACGTCGATGAGCGAAGCCCGGAAGACCCTGTCGGCGAAAGCCTTCCAGAAAGCACTTGATGAACTGAAAGCCGGTGAGGTCAGCCACTGGTCAACCGATCACCTGAAGCTGATGCGCGACCATCTGATTCCGCTCGAAGCGCATCATATCGCCCAGCTATGCCGGATTCGGGCCTACCCGCACGAGCTGGTTCCGTCCCCGAAAGCCGATTGGATATGCCTGATCAACCGCACCCTGCAAAGCCGTAACGAATTCCACTAGCCGACGTGAAACGCACGAAGAAAGACCGCGCTCAACTCGCCGGTATCCTGCGCGAGCTTAAACAGGCCCAGACGTTCCTGCGCGCATCAACCGTAGTTGTCTGCACGACCCAGTTACCGAACGCCTGCTCGTACTACGACAAAACCGGATGCAATTCCCAGAGATCATCCTGACCTATTACAAAGCAAGCGAAGGGGCGCGGTTTGCAGTTAGTAAAAATGGCCTTCAGGTCAAAGAAGTCGGCCAGGACGAATATCGAACGTTTCTTGAGACGCATAAAGCGTGTCCGTGACCCGAAAACCCACCCCTTGCAAGGTGGTGGGTGGGAAACACGCCACGTCAAAAAACAGATAACACCAAACCACACCCAAACCAATAGAAACAACGCAAAACCAACTCCTGACAAAGGGGATGGGGTGGTGTAGATGGAAGTAAGATGTTGACAGACAGAGCAGTTATCCGTATCTTTAAAGGGAAGTCAAATTACAAAAGACCCCCGCCTTATGAACCCTACAACCCCGTTTGTCAGTTCTTTTTCGGCCACGATTACCTTTCCCGGCGACGCCAGCGTAGGTCTGCCTGATCTGACATTTGTAGCCACGATTCCCGATTTTCGGGAGCAGTTCGGACCCGGCGAAAAAATGAAACTGGCCGATATGCGGGCGATTACGCGTGATATGATGGCTAATTTTTACCAGTCGATGAACGACGAGGGACGCCCCAGCGTAACGTTTTCCGATGAATCCGAGTACGAAGGCGATACAGGGCAGGAATGGGGAGACGACTTCGAGCGAAGCATCGACCGAATGCCATTTGAGAACGAAGACAACGAAGAATGTATATAAACAGAGAACAACCCTTTGCCGCCCGCATAAGCGGAGTTAGTGCGGATCAGGTTCTGATGTGTCAGCTACCCGACTTTAGGGTCAGTTTCCCCCCCGATGAAGACGACGAAGCTGATCGGTACCGCCAGAGCGTACGTCAGCAAATAGCCCGGCTGTATCAGTCATTAATGACCCCCACCCGCCCCCTGCCTGCCCTTACGGTCTGGTTTGCCGGTGAACCAGCGAGCCGGGACCAGCATAACACCTCTTCAACCCCTATCAATCAACACGGCCATGAAGACCTGTCTTTCTAATTTAGAACAGCCCATAACGACCCCTGACCGACTGTTTCCCGCTGTTACTCTGGAAACCTATTCCAACATCATACCACATATGGACCTTAGCCCGCTCTACCGGGCCAACAGGAGCCGGTATTTCGCCTTCTGCGAAAACCACAACCTGCTCAGGCAGGTGATGAGGAAAAACCCTGAAACGTGCATGAGCATCGGTACCGTAACGGCTACGCTTACCGAGTTTATTACCGAGGTAAATCAGCTTGTAGAGGAGGGGATGATTGCCCGAATGCCCGGCTAAACAGACGGGCTAACCAACCCGCCCGCGCCGACCGATGCCACCGCATCGGTCGGCAGACTTTTTCTACCCACGCCACTACGTACAACCAAATACCCTTTAACGTATATAGAGTACCGTTCGATGTTTGACACGCCACAAGAAAATACTACGCTACCGCACCGGCGTACCGGCAAAACAACAATCCCCTGCGGGTAGCCTGACGAAGGGGCTGGGAGGCCGGGTAAGTGAAGATAAACCGTTGACAGACAGGGCCGTTTGGCGTATCTTTGAGTAAGCAAAAGGGGAGACAAACCAACCCAATGCCCGCGATGAAACATGACCGTTTTAACAAGCACCGTACTGCCAGAGAATGATACAGATGTTCGCTTTGTCCTGATACAGCTATGGCTTTACATAACTGGTTTAGAAGGCGGGTATTATAAGCTAAGCAAGTACGATCAACTGCTTTACGACGTCTGCCGGGAGTTTATTAAGCAGAAAGCAGATACCACTCAATCAGCTATCGAGAACGCCGATAAGAGCGGCCTGACGCCCTACGGGAAACTCCTGATGGAGACGCTTGAGAAATCGAATGTATTTTTTATCGAGACGTATACAATAGGCTTGTTTGCATGGCCCATGTGGACCGCAAAAGTAAAGCGGAACGAAGAAAACGACGAGGTAATCGAGTTGGCACAGTTTAGCAGGCTTGTCCATATGGTTGTTACCGCCTACCGCCTAAAACATGACTGATCGCTCACCACTCCAAAACGCGCCCCAACTACCCCACGCCACGCAAAAACCAGTTCCCTGCGGGTAGCCTGACAAAGGGGCTGGGAGTAGGCAAAGTTGAAAGTAAACCGTTGACAGAGAGACTACTTAGTCGTATCTTTGAGTAAGCAAAATGAGATCGGACCGCCGTCGCGGATAAACCAACCCCATGCCCCCGCCTTTATGACGACAAACCTGGCAGCAATCAAGAAAATAGTTACCCATGCCGGACAGTTCCACGCCGACGAGATTCTGGCTATTGCCCTGTTACGCCTGACGGGATGCGGTGCGCCAATCGAACGGACGTACAAGCCAACGCTCGAGGACATGGCTGATCAAGCGGTTATGATCCTTGATGTAGGCATGGAGTACAAACCCGAACTGCTCAATTTTGACCACCACCAGGACAAAGACCTGCCCGCCACCAACCGGTTACTGCTGGACTTTTTGCGGCAGATCATCGGGGAGGAAACAGCCGATCAACTTGCCGACCGCCTGTTTAACCGCGTGAGCGACGTGGACCGGGGTATCGTCACGTTTTCGGATGGGGTATTTTTGCCCGAGTTTAATATGCTGATTCGGCTCTTTAACAGTCTACTGAACGCGTTTGAACGCGCCTTCAGCGTAGCGACCGAGATTCTGACCGCCCAGGTCGAAACCATCGAGAAGGCTATCCTTGACGCAAAGCGCTGGGACGCGCTGGTAAAAACCGAGGGTGTCGCCTACCAGTACGAAGCTGACCCCATTCTGTGCTGGAAAGAAAAAGCCAGAGCCGAGGGAATCTTTATGCTGGTTTGCCCCAATTTGCGGGGGGGCTATTCGGTCATCAGCCGGGATACGAACGACCTGATTATACCCCCGGTCGATACCCAGACGTTCCGCCACAACAGCGGGTTTATGGCGACTTACCCAACTCAGGCCGACGCCATCGACCACGCCCTTCGGCTGGCGGCCATTACGGTCTGAGACGGAGCCAGCGGGTTAGCCCACCACGACACGCCCAAAAATCAGCAACCCACTACGCCACGTAAACCAAAATAGAAAGCGGATTTCTGGTCTTGTATGCCGCACTGAAAAAAATAAAAAGACAAAGGGGGTGGGCGCGCGATGGTGAAGGTAAACCGTTGACAGACGGACAAATTGGCCGTATCTTTATTAGGTAATCAAAGCACAAAGCCGGTATGAATGAGGACGAAATAGACCTTCTCGCCCATGATTGGGACGGCGACGAATGGAGTCCCGAAGAACTCGAACGCGCCGAAATACGCCAGCGACTCGAAAATGAGTACGCCGACTATGCGCGGGGCGAAGGAAATTATGGCGACGAAGAAAACCGGATAAACGAGCGACCACCCGCCGAAGTATGGAACGAGGACGAAATCCGGCGTATGAACCCCGCACACGGCCTGAACGGCTAACCCATTCTTACCATGCTAACAAGTAATTTATTACCGGCTGTCCGTACACCGGGCGATCTGGTGCGGGCCAGCCGAGAACTGTATCAGTACATGAAAGGAGAGGGCAACTTTATGACCCTTTGCCCCTACGACCAGAGCCTGCTCAATGCCTGCCGGATCATTATTCAGCAGGGCAGCTATACCGAGCCGTTCGAGATTACTCTCGCGGAGGGAAGCGAACTGACGCCCTATGGTCAACTGCTGACGGGCCAGCTGAATACAATAGCCCAGTTTGTCAACGACGGGCAACGCATCGGCTGGTACGAGCGGGTACCAGTAAACAATGAGGCTACCGGAGAGGAACTGGATCAAATCGACCACGACGAATTCGCCATGCCCCATCTGAGCATGCTGGTCGAGGAGTTGGTGCAGGCTTACCTGGCCAAGTTTCGCTGAAGACAGGCACTATCCTGCTTGGAGCCGGACGCGCAGCACCAGTAGGGGACGTATTATTTACTTTTGTCAACACGCCACCCAGACGGCAACGGCCTGAAAAAGGCCCATGCCGCCAGTAATTCGTCCAGGCGCGTCCCAATCGCCGTGTCGACGCCGTGCCCACCACGAGCCTATCAGCTCCGCTACGGGCCTGAAAAAGGCCTTTCCACTCCGCTTGCCGGCTTCGTTGGCAGTCACTCTGTCGCCACCGCGATTGGGACACGACGCCACGTAAGCAATACCAATTGACACACGCACCCACACGCCACGAAAAAGCTAATCCCTGCCGGGCGCTGACAAAGGGGAGGGGGGGTGGCCTTTATGTACGTAAACCATTGATAAACAGTTAGATAAGTCGTATTTTTATTCTGTTATCAAACTGATGACAAAGGCCACATTTAACAAGATTGACATGAAAACGACCCTGTTTGCCCTGATGCTTCTTGTCCACTCGCTCAGTACTGCTACCAGCACCAGCGGCCAACCAACACCAGCGGCCAGAAAAACCAGTCGAAAGGCCCCGCCCATCCCGAAGGTACCCGGCGCGAAAAAGGCGGAGCTGTCCATATCCGTATCGACTACCCCCCCCGTGCCGATGCCCGTCCCGCTCAGCAGCAGTACCACAGCCGCGCCACCCGTTGACAGCGTTCTTCGTACCGTCGTTGCAGACACGGCTACTGGGTACGGCCAGCCACCGCGATCCAACCCGGCGACCCGGTTCGGGTTCCTGAATTCGTTTGGCCTGACAGCCGCCCCACGTACAGTCGGCCAGACGGGTACCCTGTTCAACCGGCTGTACACGGGTGGACCCGGTGATATGGTATACTATACCCGTTACGGAATGGGTGCCGGGCTGTACCTCAACGGCGGGCTGATGGCGACGCTGACCCGCAGCACGGGTAAGGACTTTGCCCAGATTGGCGCGGGCGCAATACTTGGCCTGGCACCAGGTCAGAAACTACGCTACGTGGCCGCCCTGGGAGCCGGTATCCGGCTCAGCGGGCAGGTACGGGTCGGTGGGCAAATCAGCCTGACCTGGCAAAAGATCGCGTCCTACGGAACAGGTGAAAAAACGCTGACCGCCCCTGGTGTCGGTCTGATCGGTATCTACACGCCGAGCAAGAAAGTCTGGGTGCAGGCAACGGCCAACACCAATACCGGCACGGCCATCGGATTAACTTGTTTTTTGTGACGAACACCCCTGCCGACCTGCTGTCGGCAGGGGCAGCGGAGTCGATACGCCACGATACGCCACAGTAAAATTAATTTTCAGCCAATGCCACTTGCTCTATACGGCAGGCCGCACGAACGAATTTATCCGGGTTATGAGCACGACCAATCAGCTGCCACACCATCGACTGGGTGATACCGTTACTCACGTGGGTAGCATCGGCGGTATGAAATCCCCGGAAGGCACCGTTACCCGGGACGGCAAATTCAATTCGCTGTTGTCGAGCATTACCTACGGCGTAACCTTTCCGCATGGCTATTTTCTGGTACCGGAAGATCAGCTGAGGCCGGGCCGTATGCGGGCGGACAGCCCGGCGCAATAGACCACACGAGACAATCCCCCCGGGGGTTCGACAAAAGGGATAGGGGAGAGTCCTGGTAACGCTAATTTGTTGATAGACAGAGCCGTTAGCCGTACCTTTGAGCGAAGCAAAAAAAGAAAAACAACCCCCGTTATGAGCCAGACCCGCGTAGACTCTCCCCCGGCAGGAGTGCCTGTTATTACCAACGTCAGAAAGAACAGGGTCGGAACCACCTCGTTCGATCTGTTCGGCCCCGGTATGCGCAAAGCCGATGATTTTGTGGTGTACCCGATCCAGGTCGGTACGACGCGCATTCTGATTCAGTCCAGCACCCGCATGGGCATACTTGACCCAGCCAATAACGCCATCTGCCTGACTAAGCCACGGTCCAGCGGCTCCAACTCACTGCATTTACAGATGGACCAGCCTTTGCGCCGGTACGAGATTGAGCCGCAGGAGATGGAAAAACTGGTATCAACGATTCGATCAACCGGTGCCCCGGCTGGAACGATTACCGCCTGCGGCATTCTGTCGGTTGACAACAGTCAGGCCGCCGACGTATAACTCCTACCGTTCTATAAGCCAACGTATAGACGAAACCGGTAGCCGGTTTCGTCTATACCTAAACCAACCGCTTTTATGTATTTTATCCGGCAAACCTCGTCCTGGCAACAGAATAACTCCCTGAAAAAATACCTCGGCCCGATTCTTAAGGATCTGAACGGTCAGCAGGTAGAAGACCCCGCCGACGTCGTGGCGTATTTGACGGCGAAACTGGCATTTGCCAATCGACATTTTAAAAAGTGTACCTCCGTACAACTGACCACCCGATCACTGAAGCCAATGGTCGATGCAACCGAATACATCACCTTGGGAGACGTGGGCGAGTTGGCCCTCTACGCCATCACTGGAACGTTCAGGTACGCGCCTAAGTCGGACCCCTCACTGACGCAGCCCGCCGGAGCGACTCCCCCCGCGGACGGGCTACAGGCATACACCCTATTTGCTGAGTAATCCCGATCAGAGACGATAGCGGGGCTTGATCCCCGTATCGCCGACGGTTCACCCCATAGTCCATAGTGCGACCCACAAGACGCCACAGCAGCTGCGCTGCCAGTACCAGGAAGGCTAACGATTCACGCATGTAGCGACCACGAAAACAAATCCCTTCGGGGTCTGACAAAGGGGGTAGGGGAGTGTTGTGGTAATGCTAATTCCTTGACTGACAGTCCAGTTAGGCGTATATTTGAGTAAGCAAAAGGGGAAAGAAAGAACCCTGCCGCCCGCTCTCCTATGACGACGATCTATATTAACGGTGAAGAAATGGGCCGGTTTGCTGACATCGTGCAAGCTCTTGACTTTAGCCATGCCATTACCCAGGCGGGGGGGCAACTCGTTGACCTCGAAGCGTGGCATTTTAACGACTCCCGGATGGAGACCTATGCCGTAGCCGACAACCTGATGCCGATGATCCGGCTGATGAACTGGCCGGACCCGAACGATTCCGAGCGGGAAGCAGCCCGCGCGGCCTTTGCTGGTAACTGCTAACCTACTGAGTCACGGCGGAAATAAACCCGCCCCTTACCAACTCCTTGTTTATGAACCTGTTTGCATTCAAAGGCCCGGAACAACCCATGCGGCCTGAACTCGTCACCATGCGCCAACTGCTGGAGTCGGCTAACACAAATCCTGCCCTGGTCTGGTGGGCGATGGGCGTGAAAGACCTTATCTACGACAATGCCCGGTGCTTTCTCCTGTGGACAATGGGCACGGGTGCCAAGGTCGCCCGCGTCAGATTTTCCTACAACGAGGAATGGGATTTGTACGAGCTGGAGTTTTACGGACACGTAGCCGACCGGTATGATACTTATGCCGATACGCTCAATGCCGACCGGAGCCAGGTTACCCAGGGGCAACGTAACAAGGTGCTGGCGGGCATCTACGTGTCCGACGTCATCCGCACCATCGAGGAGCATACCGGCTTCGATCTCTCCATATAGCCGTTTTTCACCAGACCGGGAGCTGACAGGCTCCCGGTCCACATTAATCGGCAACGCCACTTTCCATGAAAACTACCTGTACACCCCGGCTAACCGCTTTCCTGCTGGCCATGGTTCTGATCGGATGCGCCCCGCTTCGGTTTAACCCTCACCGCCCCCCGTGCCGACCGGCGGCCTACATTCTCCGGTCAGCGTTTGAAAAACAGGACCGAATCGAGCAAAATAAGGCGTTTCTCCATGATCGACTGATTGAACTGAGCCGGTACCTGGACGACCTGGCCACCGCAGATCCTGTCCGTTACCGGATTGTCGAACGGGCTTATGTCGAGTGGAGCCAGCAGACCGGCTACGGTGAAGACCTCAGCCGACTCGATGCATCGGACAACCGGCAGGTGCAGCAGGTGCTGGTGGACATCGACCGGTTCAAGCAGGCCGCCCGGCCTGCTCACAGCCGAACGCCTTACCAATCTGCGTATATAGGTAAGCGTTAGAAGTAGCCCCGCCCAGGTATGCCCATAATAGCCGGCGTACCTGGGCGGATGCATTCCCACCATGCCACGCCTGAACCAAGTTGACCTCATAACACGCCACTTAAAAATAATTCCGCCACCCGGGGGCGGATGGCGAAGAGCTGACGAAAGGGGAGGGGGTACCCGCTGACAAGGCTAAACTTTTGACTATCAGTAAGATAATTCGTATTTTTAAACTGTAGATGAACGCGTAAAATACGCATACCTATCAATCCAGCCCACGTTGCACCAGCCCCCCCTTTTATGAAAGCAATCATCGAACGGCAGTTGCCCCTGTCAGATACCTATGAGTTTCTTTGGATTAACCGGCAAGGTATCGAAGGCGGTAACGCCTGCGCCTGCGATAATTGCGGTAAGGTGATCGTGAACATGGCCGGCATCCAGAACCAGAAAGGCGAACGCTTCACCGTGGGGCTGGACTGCCTGAAAATGTTGACCAAGGCCCTGCGTAATTTTACCGATTACGACGATGCCGTGTATGATTTCAACCAGACCGTGCGCTTTATGACGCTGTACAACAAAGCGGAATCGACCCAGTCCGACGGCACGTTCGTCTACGCAACAACCCGGAATAAAAAGGGCCAGTCCGTGGAAACCATGTATTTCAAACACCTCATCGACAAGTTCGGCTTTCAGCTCTGAGACACTTATTCAGGTCATGCCGATCAAGGGAGTGCCAGCTGGCACCCAACCGGAACCATACGGACAATCCGGTAGCACAAACCGCCCGGCCCGCCATCGGGCCGGGCGGCTAAGAAAGCCCGTCGGTTGGATCACGCCACACAAAAAAACGAATCCCTGCCGGGGGCTGACAAAGGGGGTAGGGGGGGCTTGTATTGTGGCTAAATTGTTGATATACAGGTAGATAAAACGTATTTTATTCTGTTGAACGGGTAACGAAATGGGCCACCCCGCACCCCCGGCCCCCCACTACCAACGCCCCCGATGCCATGAAGAACGCCAGCCTGATTAAAACGGTCATTATTCCCAACGGCCTGTTTACTGCCGATTTGCTGCTTGCCCTTGCCACGCTGAAAATGGCCGGGTTCAAAGGCAGAATTGCCCAGCGCGATGAACCCGAAATTACCGAAGTAGAACGGGCAGACCCGAAAACGATTTTGCTTAATGTAGGGCGGGAAATCAACGCTCCCCGAAGTAATTACGATTTTAGCGAGAGCCGACGGTGTGGGGTAGCCCTCGCCATTTTAGAGGCCTTTTCCGATACGACGAACGAGCCGGTAGCGCGTAAGTTGGCCAGTGATTTGTATTACCGGGTCAACCAGATTCAGATTGGCCAGCCAGTAGCAGCGGTAGATTCACTGAACCTTACGGTCCTTGTTGCAAATTTTAACAATGTTGATAAGGGATTCGCCTACGCCCAGAGTCTGACCAATGCGATTTTGGTCAGCCACGTGGCAACCATCCGAAAGGAGTTGAAAATTAAAGTGGTGTAGGCACTGCCTTCCGACCTGGACCGCTAATCGTCGGTTCAGGTCGGAACCATACCCGGCCAGCAGGTTTACCGCTGGTGGTTCCGTTATACTACGCCACGCCACTGAAAATTAATTTTTTACGCCACCGCCAGACCCAAAAAGGGTCTGGCCAATCAAAAAAAAGTGGCCCCGTTATTCTGCGGGCTACCACACGTAAAATCAGTCGGCAGAGCCAGTTTTGACGAAGGGGGAAGGGGGTGTTACTGAGGAGCCAGAAGGGGCGTAAATGATTGATATACAGACTCATTAGCCGTATCTTTATCCTGTTATCAATCAGCACCGGAGACGCCGGATTGCTCAAACCAGATAACCTAAACGACCATGTTTTATAACCTCTTCAACATGTCGCTCATCGGGCGCATCGGTTCAGTAGAGACCATCAACGAAGGCGCAGAGAATGCGTTTCATAAACTCTCGGTAGCCTGCAACGGCTACCAGAAAGACCGGGCGACGGGGGAGAAGACCGACACGACGAGCTGGGTGGAGGTGCTCTTGCCGGGCAAGGTGAATGTGGAGAATTTCAAGGTGGGGCGCAGTGTGCTGGTGGAGGGCGTACCGGGGGTGAACGCCTACATCGACAAGGCGGAGGGCAAGGCAGTCGGCAAGTTGCGCGTCACCAACGCCCGCGTGACCTTCCAGGATGCCAAACCCGCCGAGGGAGCGAACGTCGGGGATGCCAACGCTATGATACAGAACGAAACACCTGCCGAACCGTCGAATGACGACGACCTGCCTTTCTAACCGCAATCTAAACCGAGCCGGTTGAGCCATTTGGTTCAACCGGTTTAAACCATTCATGTTCCATGTCTATGCATCCCCAGACCTTACCGGCCATCCAACGGCCAGAACCACCCGAATGCGTTCATATCAACGCCCTGTATGAAGGCACGTGTCAGACCAGCGGCCAGTACTTCACCAAGGGCCGACCCATTGCGTACTACCGCAAGACCCGGTCCGCGCATATTTTGATGAGTGTGCCGGTCAAGTATAACCCGTACAATTCAAGCCCGAAAAGCCCCATATTCAAATTTATCGAAGGGGCATTCAACCGCTGGTTAGCCGACTGCCAGCCAGCGACCAGAAAACGCTACGAACTGGGCGATCTTGATAAAGAGGGAGCAATTTTAGAGGCCTTGAGTAATGCCGAAGACTTAGCCGCCGAAGAAGGGGATCGCGTCTATCTGCATGCATGTGACCTGACCAGCAGTTTTTTCGGCTAAGCGTAATGCGTTCGGACAAAATTGTTAGCTAAGTCATAGACACCGAAGAAGCGTTTTTCGTATGGCTGGATTTACCGTATCTTAGGCCCAGTCAACGATAGTAAAGCCGCGTCAGTCAGTCCCGTTACCCTACCTATACAAAGCATTCTCATGATGCAAACATTCTTTGCTTATATCAACGCTATTAACCTGGTCGTGTGGACCAGCTTGCTGATCCTATTTGTCTATAAACTGCGTGGGCTATACAGGCAGGTAAATAGCACCTATGACGCCTACTGGTTTGATCCGCGCTGGTATCGCGAACCATTGACGCACCTTGTCCTGCTGTGGGGACGGTCTCAAGTTATGGAAACAAAGAACGTGGTCGGCGACACGTGGCTTATACGGGAAGTACGAATCAAGAACGCCGTCTTCTGGACCCGGCTCCGGGTGCTTTCCTACCACAACCAATGAGAAGACTGGTGGGTGAGGGGGGGCGGAGATTGTTGCCGCCCAAAACACGTACAACACCTAATGGCCCGTATACAGCGGGCGAAGGCTGGCTACCCCTGCCGCCTGTTGCCAGTCCCACCACGGGTGTAGCATGACTCGGCGGGGGTGCAGACTACCCGTCGGCTGCACAACTACGCCACGCTACCCAATGTCTAACCTCAGTGAGGTAAAATTACGAGTATACATTGGCGAACCCGGGCTG
>JACMPG010000325.1 GCA_014377625.1 Spirosoma sp. | reverse complement strand
CTTCGTAAAGGCCTTTGATGGCGGCCTGTTTGAAGGCTTCGTAATCGAATTGGTCAGTCATGGTAAAGTGAAATTAGGGATGAATTTTTATTTCCCCTTCTATTCCCCCTTAGTCTTGACACAGTTCAGCGGGCAGTCTCTGGATGAGCATTCTTATTTAGATAAAAGTCGACAACAAATTGAACCCTATCGAATAGATGTGTGACATTAGCGGCATCGTCATACTGCCGAATCATATATTGGCTTAATTCTTTCTGTATAGCACGTAGATGGTGTTTGTCGAATTCACTCACACTTTCATCCACTTCAAAGTTAACATCTAACTTATGGAGCTTTTCAGGCGGAATTTTTTTGTTTACAAACAGGCTATTGAATCGTTGCCGTTCCTGTTCACACAGCTTATTCTTGATCTCGCCAAGCATATTTTGTAAGGTGGCGTATTTTTTTGTTTCGTCCTTTCTCTTCTCCTCCGCTTGCTCTTCGTTGAAATCATATAACTCCCACTTACACAGTTCTTCAATCTCCTTGCGTAAGGCCAATGCGCATTCCTCGTATAACCCCTCTTCAAATCGGGTGGTTGCTGTCTGTAACAAGGTAAGCCCTGGCGTTACCGTTGGCGGGATACTACTGTCCTTCTCGTCGCGTTTCAGTTCATAGTATTTCCAGTCTTGCGGGTAAGTGTACCGGCGAATGATGTTATAGAAACCTTTGTCGTGAGTTAGAATAATTTTCTGGAAGTCGTTGAAATAATCTGAGCCTTTACCATCGTAGTTCAGCAGCATCTTGATAACCTTGTCCCGGTTCGACATATCGAGACTAATCAGCATATCGTCCAGACAAAGGATTTTAAAATCAGGGGCGGTGGGTCGGGTCTGTAGTGCTCCAATCCGTACGGCAATGGCGATACGTGTCAATTGAGCTTCGTTTAGGAAAGAATGGGGGCGATAGTTTGCTATCCATGTGGTGCTTGCCTGATCGAATGTTTCTACCCACAAGTCAATACGACCGGCAGGCAGGTTATCATCTGGTTCACGATTAGAGTTCTTCTTTGACCACTCATAATCAATAAACGGATAAATTCCGATGTGATTTATAGGTAGAAAATGCAGCTTTAAAACATCTTTTTTCTCATGGAAGTAATCTTTCAAAAAAGCATTAGCATTTACTTCAACGGTTGACAAGAAGAGTTGTAGCTGTTCGTTAAGTCCATCTGTTTCAGCAATACTTTTTGCTTTAGCGTTGCGCCCTTTGGCTAATTTAAGCTCATTTAGCCGTTCCAGATAAGACTTTCCGTCCTCAACAAAAAAGGGGAAAACATCCCTTATGAATACATCCCACAAATTGATGGCCTGCCGATGCGTAACGTTATAGAAGTTCTGTAGCAGTTTGTAGTTGATAAAATCCGAAGCTAAGTCAGCCTCTTCGATCACTGATCCATTAGTATTGCTGTTAATCCGGGCCGCTTCTTTAGCGATGCACTGCTCCGTGCGGATACCCGTGTCGGTATCGAACCAGGTTAGTTTAATGAAGGCGTCGTCGGCTTCGTTGGCAAAGACGTTTTTCAGACTTCTAAACGTTGTGTCGTCGTCGGCCTTGAAGGGCTGAAAATATCGTTGGATATCGGGGTTCTCTTTCCGGCTGCTTTGCAGAAATGTGTACAAGGCCCAAAACAGCGACGATTTGCCACTGCCGTTGGTGCCGTAAATCAAAATATGTTTGCCATCGAAGTCGAATAATTGGTCGCGAAAGGCTTTGAAATTTTTGAGGTGAACAGACGCAATACGTTTCATGAGTGAAGATCAAGATTGGAAAAAGGATCAGGCATTCAGGATGAGAGCGAGCTGGTCGGGACTGCGTGTCGTAAACAGCTTTAGCCGGTTGCGTACTTCGCTTTCCGACCGCTGCCAGGCCAGAAACACAGCGTTGATGCATTCGGCCTGTACCTTCTCCAGTAACTCGTCAATGGGTTTGACTTCCCGCTCTACCGCCGATAGAATGTCGATTTTTTGCGTACGCATGTGTTCGCCAAAGTACAGTTCAAATACGCAACCATCCACCACCTGCCTCATGTAAGTAGCTACAGAGGTGTTGTTGACCGATGGATTGACGGCCGGACGAGCCGGGTCGTTCAGGAAAAGTAGGTAGCGCACTAACGTGGCTATAGCCTTTTCTGTGGCGGGGCTAACGTGCGCCGGTAAGGGAAACGGATTGAGGTAGTTGCTTTTCATACGTCGTGCATCACCCTGAAGTGTATCACCGGTGTTTTTGAGGAACCACCATAGCAGGCTCGAATTAGCAATGGCCAGTAAGTATTCGTACGATTCGGAGGTGTCGGCCCGTTTTACCCAACTATACACTGTTGTAGTATGATATAAGTGTTCGTTATTGAGCGTCACGTTAGGGTAGCTGGTGCAAATCTCCATGCTGGATAACTTGCGTTGCTCGAACTTAATGAGGTTTTTGGGATAGATATATTCGTACCAAAACTCCATTTTAGCCGCTTTGCCACTCTCCCGAGCCTTAAACACGTCGGCCTGCTCCATCACGTAGCGGTAAGTATCGGGGTACTGGGTTTCAAGTACTCGTAATGGGACGGGTTTAGCCGATTTACCAGTTACCTGATACGGGAAAAAGACGTAGTTAGTGGTTTGTAGGGGAGCATATCGCTGCACATCGCGACCGCGCAATAGTGGCTTGAAAAACGTTTTTTCAACCTGCCACACCTCATTACTGAGTTGATTGGTACCCCAAAAGTAGCGATCATCCTGCCGCGTTACATCCAGCAAATACAACTTATCGTTGCTGGTTTGCAGTCCTACAAAAATTTCAACCACCTCCTCTAAACGTCGGTTTGTGTTGGCATACATTTCTTCGAGCAGATCGTATTCCGTCTCATGGCCGAAGATAATCCAGGGCTGATTACCACCATAGAGCTTTGCTGCCCGCCGGAGTTTGTCGTAGCTGACAGACTGATAGCGGCTCTCGTCGGTCATGAGCTGGCGGAAGTCGGAACCAAACGGAAATTTCTGTACGCTGAATGCTTCCTTAGCCTGTTTGCTTTTAGAGAGCAACGCAATGCACACATACGTATCGACATCGTTAAAAACCCGATTGGCCCCAAAGTGAGCAATCTTATCAACGTACTGCCCTTTGATCAGGAATTCACGGAAAGCTTCAGCACCGCTGGCATTGAAGAATTTATGCGGAAAAATAAAGCAGTTGACCGTGTGTTCATTGCTTAGTTTGGTAAGGGCCAACTCCACAAACAGGTTTGCCAGATCATAAGAACCCTTCGCTACTTTATAACCGTATGCTTCATTTTCATATTGTAATTTTTCGCGCGGCTGTACTTTCTCCACTTCCTGAACGCGCATGTAAGGCGGGTTGGCAATAACGATGTCGAAACCAGGCTGATCCGTCAGCAATACATCCTGAAAATAAAGTTTCCACAGAAAATAGGGCCGGTCGTCAGTATGTTGCAGGGCCAGCAGCCGGTTTTCTTTCGCCTGGCTTTCGGCTAGTTGCTTGGTTAGCTTTTGCAGCGTTTTTCCCTGTTCTGATTTGGCGTTGACAAGGTTTTGAAAATCAGGCCCAAATGTCCGGCGCAGATCGTTCTGTAGCTTAGTCAGTTTGCGTTCCAAGTCAACGCGGTCCATGCGTAGCTGGTAATGGATTCGGCCATCCACAATTTCGCTGATTCGGGCTTTCTTCTCACGTTTCTGAACCGGGTCCGTTTCATTATAAAAGCTGTTAATCAGTTCAAGTAATTCTTCTTTTTTTACCCGGTCGAAAAGTACTACCGCTTGCCGGGATTTACTAAAATCGGCACCAATTTCGTATTGGGAACGTTCGGCAAAAATTACGTCCCCTTCCTCCTGCAAGTCTGACAACTTACTTAGATCAATTGTTTCAAACCGTTCGAGTAGGCTGTTTCCTTGCATGATTTTGTAGTCGAGGTTAGGAAGTTCTTTGGGCTGTTCCTCATCAACTACCAATGCCAACCAAAAACGCAGCCGGGCAATGTCAACCGCCCCGGCATCGAGATCGACACCGTAGATGGATTGCTGGATAATCTGTTTTTTTACCGTGGCCGGCGACCAGACTTTGTAGCCGCGTTTAAGATTGATAGCCTCCTGAATCGCAAATATTTCCTGCAACAGCCCAATCGGAAACGCACCGGAGCCAATGGCCGGGTCACAGATGCGCACCTGTTTAAGCAGACCGTCGACCTGATCGAGTAACGGGGCCGGGATGCCCTCAGTACTTTTGTCACGAACCAGTTGCCCAATCGCGTCGGTCATACGTTTATCGGTTGGCAGGTGCGTTTTCAGGTATTCGGTCAGGCTTTGCTGACACATAAAATGCACAAACTCTTTGGGTGTATAAATGGCTCCTTTCGAGCGGTTTTCTTCGAGTAAATTCTCGAAAATATGGCCGAGCATTTCGGGATCAACTGCTACCGTCTGATCGTCGGGACTATCTTCATAGACAGTAAAGTTGAAACTATCCATAAAATCGAACAGA
Source organism: Spirosoma sp. (assembly GCA_014377625.1). Classification (GTDB taxonomy): domain Bacteria; phylum Bacteroidota; class Bacteroidia; order Cytophagales; family Spirosomataceae; genus Spirosoma. Next base: position 41,240 of record JACMPG010000325.1, on the reverse strand, counting down.
CCACGCTCATTTGGCACTTCCGTTTGGTTGGCATTATGAAAAAACGTTGGTGGGAAGTTGATTAAGCTGGCATCCGGCTCACTCTGATCGTCGAACAGGCCACCATTTAAGTATGGAACACGAACCGTTCGGCCCGATGGCATTGTAAAAGCGTCGTTTGGGCGTCTTTTGTTCAGTGTCCCAAAAAACAGTACCGATAGCCAGTCGCGGTAATAGGCGTTGATAGTTTGTTGAGGTAGTTGGTCAAACTCACGAAATAGGGTTTGCAAAAAAGCGGGATCACCTTTTTTATATTCATTATCGTTAGACTCTGCTCCCAACCATCCCTTTTTCTGGACGAAATACAAAAATACAACACGACCCATGAGCCGTTTGCAAAAATCACGAAGCAGTTTAGCGCGTTTTTCTTCACGCTCTTTTCTGTTCAACGTATCGTCTGTAACAGGCAGCAGTTCGGGCGTTTGTCCGGCCAAACGGGTGAGATGAACAAGGAATTTCTTTTCATAATTGTACTTGTACTCTTTAAAAAACTCAGTTGATACCTTTTCGACCGAAAAAGCATTGGTGATGTCTTCTATAGTCAATCTGTTTTTAGTGGACAAGCTGAGTAGCTGCCGGGCTGCTGTCGTACATGATTCGTTAGGCCCCAGCACATACGTATAGCGTTTAGGGTATGTCTGATCCACAATAAACTCACCATCCACAAACTTAGGCGTCTTGACAATCAGCGATAAGCGATAATCAAGCTGATTTGGCCCGTGAAAAATAGCTAATACGCCGTGAGCGGTATTCTGATTAACAACCGTAGCGACGAGTTCACGCAGTTGCGCGCGGTTTCGGTTGATAACTTTATTGTCTGTCAGTTCGATGTCTATTACGGCAAGCCGTTTATCTTTTTCGAGATAAATAACACCGTACTGAAAAGCCTTCCGAACGAAATCAACGGATTCAAATAGCGGGCTATATCCACTACTAGGAAACAAGTCAATACGGGTGAAGAATAGTTGAAGTAATTCCTGCCAGCGCGCCAGAGAATATCGTTGGCGCAGAATGTCTTTTAATTCGGATTCGGTCATGGATGGTGTCAATCGAGTAATTTTTTAAGGGCTTCTGGGTCGGGCAATACGTTTCGCAGGTGTTCGGGCAGATCGGAACTGAGTTGGTAGGTCGCTACGCCCATTGGGGTTGTAAATCCCTGAAACGCGTATTCGACAATGGCATTCGATTTCTCTTTGCAGAGTAGGATGCCCACGCTTGGGTTTTCGTGGGGTAATTTCACGAGGTCATTCAGCACGTTGACGTAAAAATTGAGCTGGCCAAGGTATTCCGGCTTGAATGCCCCGCGCTTTAGTTCAACGGCTACCAGACACTGCAACTGACGGTTGAAGAAGAGCAAATCCACAAAAAACTCCTGCTCGTCAACGATTAGCCGGTACTGATTACCAATAAAGGAGAAGCCCGTTCCCATCTTTAAAATGAACTCCCGAATGTTCTGCACAATGCCCTTTTCGACAACTCGTTCGTCATCGGCTTCTACATTGATGAAGTCAAGCAGGTATTCGTCCTTGAAGGCTTGCAGCGCGGTGTCGCGGATGGATTCAGGCAGCGAGTCCGTAAAGTTGTTGGGTAGCTTGCCCTGCTTCTTATAGAGTTTGGCTTTTATCTGCCAGTCCAGCATTTCGACCGTCCATTGACTCTGAGCAGATTTAACCATGTAGAAAAGCCGCTCCTGCCGGGTCGAACATTTGCTCAGCAGCGTTGTGTGATGCGTGAAGCTGATGCCAAAGAATAGCTCAGCCGGTAGCTCATCAAATAGTGCAGTCGTCAACTGCACTATTTCAGTTTGTTGGCTCTCAGGTTGAGCACCGTCCGGGAACAAGTAGGTTAAATCGGCGTATTCGTCGGCAAATGCTTTCATGTTGAACAGATTCCGGCGGGAGAATCCCCGTAGGCCGGGCAGTTCTTTTTGCAGATCAGCCGAGAGCTGGGTAATCACCTTATTGCCCCACTGTTCAGCAGCTACTTTCTCCGACAGGCGTTTGCCAACGGCGACGTAGAGCAGCAGCAATTCGCGGTTCACGAGCCGGGCGGCCCGGTAGCGACTTCGCAGGATGTGGTCTTTTACATCGCGCAGAAAATCAACGTAGCTGGATTCCATAGTGGTGTGGGCGTCAAATCATCTGTTACGCGCTAAAACTCTCCGAGATGATAATGGCAGGCTCGGTTGGCACAACGATTAAGGGCGCAACGGGCGTCGCGGTACCGTCGTCATTGAGCTGACCAAGCGGGTAGCCGTTCAGGACTTTGATTAAGCTGTCGAGTAACACGGCGGCCTGTACCTTCACGGTCTTCTGCGTCTTCTGTAACTTGTTGATGTCGCGCTGTAAATTCTGAAAACGCCCGCGACGAATGGCGTCTTTCGCCTGGCCAATCAGAATTTTCTCTTCGTCGGCGATGATAGGCAACGTTAGAAACGCATCTAAAAACATCAGGGCTTTCTTCTCGTTTGGCCCCTGCGATATATCAATCTTCTTATCCTGTGCCTTTTCGGCTTCTACCTGCGACTGAAACCGGCTCACGGCGGTTTGTACCTGGTCGTGATGCTGATCGTGTAGCCCAACGCCCCGCTCATGCACCACACAATGAAACTGTTTGGCTGTTTCCAAAAAGGTGAGTTCGTCCACCCGGCCATCGGGATGGACGAATAAAAAAGCGTCACGCTTCTGGTCGCGAATAAACGAGATGGTGCTGTCGGGCTGCAACCGATTTTTGCGCCCCACCCGCGCCCGCATTGGCATGTTCTTGATGCGCTTGAACAGGTCGGGGTCCTTTTCTTTCAGGTCCCGGATCTCCATCAGATAGTCCAGCTTCTCATCGCGCTCTTCGTCTACGTCATCGTCAAAGAGTCCAAACGATTCGATTTCTTCGTCAGGGCTGTAAATCTGACTGTCTTCACCGAGGGCTACGTGAAACGCTTGGAGCTTCATCATGGCTTTCTTCTGCAACTCAATATCATTATCGACCTGTGCGGTTGGGAAGAAATTATAGATCAGAACTTCTTTGGCCTTCGTACCAATCCTGTTTACGCGGCCAATGCGCTGCATGAGCCGGGTAGCATTCCAGGGCGTATCGTAGTTGACAATCACGTTGGCCCGGTGCAGGTTTACGCCCTCAGCCAGCACCTCGGTTGAAAGAATGATGTCGTACTCGTCCTGCTGTAAATCAGCCGGTAGGTTAGCATCGAAGTTAGCGCGGATGGTCGGCATTCGGTCTTTGCGACTGTGGCTGTCAACGGTCAGAATCCGGTGGTCAACCCGTTCGCGCAGCCGTCGGGCCACGTACTCGGTTGTTTCTTTGCTTTCCGAGAACACGACCAGCTTCTTTTCCAGATTGCCAGCCCCAAACAGTTGCGTGTCGATGTAACTGATGAATGTTTCGATTTTCGGGTCTTCGTCACCAAGATCGCCCCAGGCTTTCGATAGTTCGTTCAGTATCCGCTGATCGCGTAGTAGTCCCTCATAAAAGCCCGGCTCAAAATCATCGGCGGTGCAGATGTCGATGGTGGGGTCCGTATCAATCAGGCTCGTGACCAGATCAAGAAGTTCATCTTCCCGGTCGTCGTTAATCATGTCTGACACGGGCAAATTCGGGGCAATAAACACGCGTCCATTATCGAACATCCTGACCATCGCATCAGTCGCATCGCAAAACCGCCCTATTGACTTCTTAAACGCGTGAAAGCTGCTGTCGATACGCTTCACGAGCATAGTCTTCATGATTTTGGCCAACTGCGTGGCAATCATATCGGCCTTCTTATACTTCTGTTTTTTGTAGGGTTTTAGAAAGCCGATGGCCCGATAGCGGTTATAGGTCAGCCCCTCGGTAGGGTGAGTCAAACACCGAATGGTATGGTCGTACAGAGTTTCGAGATGGGGAGCGAGCTGGTAGAGAATCTTTTCGGGCTTCCGTACGTCGGGGAAGTTAATTTTCTGCGCAACAAGGTCGTCTTTGTATTGATGGTGAATTCTTAGGTCAGTGCGCGTCCGTCGAACGGTTAGTGGCTCGATCACCTTCACCCGTATCTGCTCATAAATCTGCCGAACACGCTCTTTCACTACCTGCATATCCGGCTCGTGTTTTAGTTTCCGATACGCGTCGATGTGTTGCCGGAAGAAGTGCTGGAGATTACCAATTTCCAGCGTCGAATCCTTACTATCCTGAAATAGATACACTTGGTTGGCAATGTCTTCGGGGTAGTTATTCAGGGGCGTAGCCGATACCAGCATCACTCGTTTGGCGTAACGCGATCCATCCATCCGTCGCCGACGGGCGGGTGTTTTGCAGATTTTCTGCAAGTCGTTATACGCCCCGGCGGTGTCGGAGCGAAACTTATGCGCTTCGTCTATAATGACCAAATCATATTTGTCGGGACTACGTACTTTATGCAAACTGCCGTTGGTTACGATGTCCACTCCATCAAGACCGAACTTATCGACGGTTTCCTCCCAGTTCAGTTTCAGCGCGGGCGGCACGACAATGAGTGTGCGGGAGCGGTGATCGGGAAAGCCGTTTTTGAAGTAAAACTTCTTAGCAATACGAGTGGCAATGACGGTTTTTCCCAGCCCGACTACATCCGACAGGAAAAAGCCGCCGTGCTTCTCCATCTTGTTGTAGCCATCGTTCACGGCGTCGGCCTGATACACGAGCGGTAAAAACCCTTTGGGCAAGTCCGTTTCTGAATTCGGGTCGTAGTCGATGCTTTTGCCGAAGTACTCAATCAAAAACTTTAGATACACCTCATACGGTGTAAACTGGTCGTTGAGAAACGTTTCAGTCTTGAGCCGGGCCACAAACTCTTCGCTCACGGGTACTGATTCACCCCAGAGCCGCTCAAAGGTTTCGTTAGCAAACTGGATGTCGGCGTCGTCTCGCAATTCGACGTTAAACTCGAAGTTGCGCTCCAGTCCTGGTTCGGTCAGGTTACTAGAACCAGTAATTACCGATCCATAGCCGTGATCGTGGCGTGTCTGCTCCCGGAAAATGTAAACCTTGGCGTGAATGTTCTGCTTCGGATGCACCCGAATCTGCAACCGGCCCGACATGATGTCTTTAATCATGCCCAACATTCCATCTTCAACGACTTTACTATACTTCGCTTGCTGGATATTGGATTTAACTACCTCGAAAAAATCTTCCTGTGATTTATACGCGTCGGCGGTGAACAAAACACCCTGTTGCGATGCCCGATGCACCATCTTATCGACGTTGATACCGACTAATATCCTCACTTCGGCAGCCCGCTCAATGTAAGGCCGCACCCGGAAATAGCCTGATGCATAAAAGTATCCGACCAGCGCATCAAAGAAATGAATGTTACGATGCGTGAAAATACCGTCAATCTTACTGAGAAGCGTATTTTCTTCCTGATTGGTAAAGAACCTGGTAGTCGATTGGGATACGGTCATATTGCTACACGAAACGTAACAAATGTAAACCACCACCTGTAAAGTAAGGCAACTCTGTATAGCCTATTTCCAGAACAGGGGCATTTTAATTCCTACCGGGGGACGTAGCCTAAGGTCACTCAACCCCCGCTTCCAGTACTGGAAACGGGGGTTGTTATTTTCAGGCCGATACGGTAGTCAAAACGTCCTCCGCACGCAGCTTCTGCTGCTCGCCGGTAATCATGTTTTTGAGTGAGAGTAGCCCCGTTTGTACCTCCTCAGAGCCAATCAGGACCACGAATGGAATGCTTTTGGCGTTCGCGTAATCGAGCATTTTCTTCACTTTGGTCAGATCGGGATACATCTCGGCGGCCACGTCAGCCTCGCGAAGTGTGCGCAGCAAAGGCAGGGCTACCGCGCGGGCCGGTTCGTCGAAGGGTACGAGCAATACCCGCGTTATCTGCCCCGCCCCTTCGGGGAAGAGATTCAGTTCATCCATGACGTCGTAAATCCGGTCAACGCCGAACGAGATACCCACACCCGACAGCCCCGGCATTCCGAACGCACCCGTCAGGTTATCGTATCGCCCGCCCCCACTTACGCTGCCGATACTCACGTTGTTGGCTTTTACCTCAAAAATGGCTCCGGTATAATAGGACAGTCCCCTCGCTAAAGTCGGATCAATTTCTACATGCAGAGCACTACCGGACAGGCCGTATTGCTGCACTAAGGTTAGCATTTGCTCCAGCTCGGCAAGGCCAGCCTGTGCCGTTTCGGACGCGGCAAGCCATTGACGTAATCGCTCCAGTGTGGCCAGTATGCCTCCCTCCGGCGCACTGGCAAAGAGAGGTTCGAGCTGGCTAAGGGCATCGTCCGAAAATCCCCGTTCGCGGAGTTCATCCAGCACTTTCTCCTGCCCAATCTTATCGAGTTTGTCGATAGCTACGCTCAGCGTAGCCTCCTGCCCCGGCACGCCAATGGCTTCGGCAATGCCCGCCAGAATCTTACGGTTATTGATTTTCAGCGTGAAATCAGTAATGCCAAGGTTGCGGAACACTTCGTGGATCATCAGCACAATTTCGGCTTCGCACAGCAGCGAATCGGTCCCCACTACGTCGGCATCGCACTGGTAAAACTCGCGGTAGCGGCCCCGCTGTGGGCGGTCGGCCCGCCATACGGGCTGCATCTGGTAGCGTTTAAACGGTAGCGCAAGGGCATTCCGGTTCATCACTACGTAACGGGCAAAGGGAACCGTGAGATCGTAGCGCAACCCTTTTTCGGCAAGTTGAGGAATCAGCTTTTTCGAGCCGCCGGGCTGCTGCGCCGTTTGCAGGTCGGCGTCGGTAAGGGTGGCGGCAAACTCGCCGGAGTTCAGGATTTTGAAAAGAAGCTGGTCACCTTCGTCGCCGTATTTGCCGGTCAGCGTGGTCAGATTTTCCATGGAGGGCGTTTCGAGGGGCTGGAACCCAAATCGCCGGAAGGTGCTGCGGATCGTATCAAAAATAAAGTGCCGTTTGCGCATTTGCTCCGGTCCAAAGTCGCGGGTTCCTTTAACAAGGGATGGTTTCATACCGCAAAAATACGCAAATAGGACTGAGCGACTAATACCCCAACTTTGTAGAGTTTATTACCCGACAACTCAAAACCAGTGTCTGGTGAGCAGGCGTGCTAAACTGGTAAAATACAAGTCTATACACCTTCCAAAGCCCTGAATCACAATTCTGGCACGAAATTGACATATCGTTACCTCAGGGCAGACGCTGTCTCTACACATAAACTTACTATCGTTATGAACAAGTCAATGAAACTCATGCTGGCAACAGCAACCCTATCGGCTGGTATGCTGGCCGCTACCGTATCCGACTCATTTGGGCAGGGACGCCCGCGCGTGGGGATTAAAGGTGGTCTGAACGCCAGTTCACTGTTTTACAGTACCAATGGCGCCAGCAACAAAAAAGAGCGCATCGGTTTTCATGCCGGTCTGTTTGCCCAGATTCCAGCGGGCGAGTTCTTCGCCATTCAACCAGAGTTGCTGTACATCACCAAGGGGGCCTCGGCAGATTACAACGTACTGGGATTTAACGGAAACAATTCTTTTAATCTGAACTACGCGGAGTTACCCGTGCTGGCTACGTTTAAGCTGGGTCAGACCGTTGAGTTGCAGGCAGGACCGTACGTCGGCTATCTGCTGAACTCAAACGTAAGCTCGAATGGTGACCTTGGCAGCGGCATTACGACCATAAACCGCGACAATTTCAATAAGGTCGATTACGGTCTTGCCGGGGGGGTCAACATCTATTTCGGAAAGGCGTTTGTGGGTGCCCGTTACGAACAGGGGCTGCAAAACATTGCCAAAAGTGGAACCGCCAATACCCTGCTGGGGAATGCCAAGAACAGTGTTGGCCTGATCTCGGTTGGGTTTAGCCTGAATTAAAAGGGGTAAGGGGTAAAAAGGGTAGGGTGTAGAGGCTGACGCGCGTGATTTATAATGCGTCAGCCCCTACACCCTACCCCTTTTTTACAGATGAATATCGTACGCTTTCAACTTGTTGTACAGCGTCTTACGGTCAATATTAAGGACCTCGGCAGCCTTCGTTTTATTGTAACCTGTCTTTTCCAGTACCTTCAGAATAGCGGCCCGTTCGGCATTTTCAGATACTGATTTCAGGTTGGCCGCCGACGGGTTCATGACCGGAATACCGGGGCGGGACGGATCGTAAGACACCTGAACAGGTGCATCGTCAGGCATTAGGTACTGGGGGTTAATAATTTCCTGGGGCAGGACGTCAGCTTCGATGTACTCGCCCGATGTCAGCAGTACCGCCCGTTTTACTACGTTTTGCAGTTCGCGCAGGTTACCATGCCAATAATACTCTTTCAGTTTGTCGCGGCTTTCGTCGTTGAATCCGGCAATTTCCTTTTCCAGCTGAGCGTTGGCCAGATCAAGAAAATGATCGGCGAAGATCATAATATCGGCCTTACGCTCACGCAGGGGCGACAGGTGTATTTCAAATTCGTTGATCCGGTGGTAGATATCCTCCCGAAAACGCCCCTGTCGGACGGCTTCGCGCAGGTCTTCGTTGGTAGCCACAATGATCCGCACGTCAACCGCTACGTCCTGATTACTACCGATGCGCCGGATTTTTCGCTCCTGCAACACCCGTAACAGTTTAATCTGATTGTCGTACGACAGGTTGCCGATTTCATCCAGGAAGAGCGTACCTCCATTGGCAAATTCGAAGCTGCCAGCTTTATCAGACACAGCTCCGGTAAACGCGCCTTTTACGTGTCCAAACAATTCACTGCCCGCCAGATCTTTGCTGAGTGCGCCACAGTCGATTGCCAAAAACGGTTTATCGGCGCGTTTGCTTTTAAGGTGAATGGCGTTGGCCACAAACTCTTTCCCCGTCCCCGTCTCGCCGGTAATAATGACCGACATATCCGTGGGGGCAATCAGATCGACATGTTTCTGGAGCTGCTCGGCAAACCGGCTTTTACCGAATATGAATCGTTTGCCATCGGTTGAGTAGCCTGATTTAGCACGCAGGGCATTTGCCCTGGGCGAACTGGCTACAGCTGGTGTTTGCGAGGGCGAACTGACCGTCTGGTTACGACGTTCAATGGCGTTTTTAACGGTATGAAGAATTTCTTCGGGATACAGCGGTTTGGTTACGTAATCGTAGGCACCATGCTTAACCGTCTGTACGGCCATCCGAACGTCTGAGTAGCCAGTAATGATGATTACTGCCGTTGTGGGATGCATGATCTTGATCCGGCGCAACATCTCCAGTCCGTCCAGATCAGGCAGTTTGAAATCACAGATAACTAACTCGAATGCTTCTTTTCTTAAGAGAACCAGTCCGTCTTCACCGCGTTGCACCGACGCCGTATGGTACCCTTGCTTACTGAGAAAGCGCTCAAGCAACAGGCATATATCGTTGTTATCGTCAATAATTAGTATTTTCTCCATGAATGCGTTTGGCCAGTAGAGGAGATAGCCACGTTAACTGAGCAAAAGGGGAATAGCTCGGTGGCGTGGCTGATGGCGGCACAAACAAAGTTACCTAAACCTGAATAGTTTGCAAAGCTGTTTCGACGGATAACCGGGTAAAGGGCTTACCGATGAAATAGTCGGCACCCTCCTCAGTAGCCCGACGCCGTTCGGCCTGTCCGTCAAAGGCACTGATCATAATAATTTTCGTTTTGGCCTGTTGCTGTCTGATTAAAGTAAGCAGATCGAACCCAAGCCCGTCTGGCAGGTTAAGGTCCAGAAATACAGCGTCAAAATGCTGAGACGACAGGAGCTTCCGCCCTTCTTCTATAAAATGCGCACAGGATGGCTGGTATCCCAGCCGACGCAGTAACCCAGATAGAAGCAAACAAATGTCGGTTTCATCGTCGACGATCAGGACTCGCCTGGCATTACTGGTAGTTTTCATTACGGCTGGTGTATAAGTCCGCCCGGTAGTATTTCCCAAGGCTACGCTTGCTGCGGATAGTATCATGGTCGTTTGTGTACTTTGTTTTAGCTGTACATATAAAATATGGTGCCGAAAATGCATCCCAGACCTGATTTCTAAGGGAATAAGCAGTAAAACCTGACCAATTAGTCAGTTGCCAGCCGTATTATTATTGATGCACTGTAAATAGGACCTATGACACATCAGGAGATATGTGGGGCTGCTGTGTTCTTTTTCCCCGACTATTCTACAATCGGGGAAACATTTCTACATTCTCAAAAAGACGCCTATTGCTGGTAAAAAAGCCGGTTTTAAGCCATGAGGGCTACTATTGTCTCTTTTTCAAGTCGGTAGGGCCTTTCGTTCTGGCTTCCACAACTACCACTCTGAGTTGGCACAGTATTTTCTAATGAGATTATCAATTGCGAGACAACAGGCTCTGATTTACTCACGAAATAAGCTTTTCACTTTCACTAATCCCCCTTTACCATGGGCAACCTTCTTTATACCATCGCAGTAGTTCTGGTTATTATCTGGCTACTTGGTTTCTTAGGATTCAACAGCTTTGGCATGGGCAGTCTTATTCACGTCTTGCTGGTTATTGCCGTCATTGCCATTGTATTGCGGCTTATTCAGGGGCGTGGCGTCTGACCGTCTAACAGAAACGATATTTTTTTTTAGGTTAAGTACAAGTTACGGTGGGTATAGAATCCCTGCGCCAAGTTGAGCGCAGGGATTTTTTGTTGCCTATTGTCCTGCTTTTTCAATGATCTCGCTGGCTTCTTTGAGGTCATCGTGTTCGGGATGAGGCTTTTCTACAATACCCTGGGGCCGTTCTTCACACACAAGGGTAACCATAATTGGAAAGTGATCTGATCCGAAACCAGGCATCCTTTTCAGGGTTTGCAGCTGAAAGTGGGTCGAGGCAAAGACATGATCGAGGGGCCAGCGCAGGAACGGGTATTTAGCGTGAAAGGTACTGAACAGCCCCCGTCCAATGCGGGGGTCGAGCAATCCACTAACCCGCTGAAACAAGCGTGTTGTGTGCGACCAGGCCACGTCGTTCAAATCGCCCGCCACCACAGTAGGGCGTGTCTGCAAACGGCATTCCTTACCCACCACCAACAGTTCAGCGTCACGTTCGGTAGAGCGGTAATTTTCAGTTGGGCTGGGTGGCGTCGGATGCACGCCATAAAACTGAATCCACTGACCAGATGGTAACCGGAACTGCACACTGATAGACGGAATATTATCTTCAATCAGGAATCGAACCTGTTCTTCCCGCATCGGCAACCGGGAATACATCAGTATGCCATATGTGTTTTCGAGTGGGTGGGCAATCTGGTACGGATAGTTCACCTCCAGAGGTTTCATGCCTTCGTACCAGTATGCATTGGCTTCCAGCAACAGCACTACATCAGGGCCGCTTTCGTCAACCAGAGCGAGCAGTTCCCCGGTACGGGTGTTTTCCATATAGACGTTGGCGGTCAGTAGCCGAAACTGATGGGCATCACGACTGCTCAACCGAGGGTGTTTAGCCGACTGCATCTGCCGGGGGTGCGCTGCCGTGTACGGAAAAATCAGCCAGCTCTGATAAACGGCCGCTGCCAGTAATCCTGCCGGTACCAGTGCCATTGGCCAGGAAAGCGGCACCCCCAGCGCGATCCAGCCAGCCAGGCAAATCAGCGTCAGCACACCCAGTTGTAGATGTGGAAAATCCCATATACGTATCCACCAGTAGTCTATACGTAACAGATGGACGAACGAAGCCATAATCAGAAGAACAGAACAGCCCGTTACTATGAGGAGTGATGAAGTCATACCAGTAAATTCCAAACCGGGCAGCGTTGTTTGCCAATCGCGTAAATACTGGACGCGGTTGTAGAAAAACTTCCTCAACACCGTTCCAGTGTAGGTAGGGAATTTTACAATATAAATTACTGTTTATCAGTTAGTTAAAATTTTTTCTAAAACATGGTACAGATTTTTCTTATTTAGTAGGTATTCAGTTCATTCACTAACTCTAACAGATCAATGAAATCATTACCCGGAATTGTAGTGGGATTGGCAATTGGTGCCCTTGTTGGTATTATGCTGGCCCCGGAGAGCGGCAAAAAAACCCGTAGAAGAGTCTCGAAAAAGCTATCGTCCGAATCAGAGTCTTTTTTCAAAGACCTTCAGGACCAGCTTCAGTCTGGACTGAACACCATCAAACAGCAGTATGACGAGTACGTAGATTCTGCTTCAGCCAAGACCAGTGATGTAATTGGGCAGGCAAAGCGGAAGCTGAAGTAACCCCGGTTTAGTTGAAGTAAATTACCCCAAATAAGCAACCAACATGAGAAGTACAAGAGATTTTCTAACAGGCATTCTGGCTGGTGTAGCCATTGGTATTCTGACCGCCCCCCGTAGTGGCAAAGACACACGCGACAAACTGACCGAAGAAGCCAATAAGCGCACCGACGACCTCAAGGAGCAGTGGGAAAAGGGCGTTGCACAGGCAAAAGAAGGCTTTGAGCAGGCCAAATCACAGGTGAGTCAGTACGCCGACAAAGCCAAAGATCAGTACGAACAGTACGCTGACAAGGCTAAAGACCAGTACAATCAGTACAAAGGCGAAGCGAAGGATGCTGTTGCACAGGCAAAAGCGGACGGCAACCAAATGAAATCTGATTACAACAAAAAAGTTGATGAGCTGGCCGATGATGCCGCTGATGCCATTGAAGAGAACAAAGGTGCCGTTAAAGTGAGCTAACATCACTCAACTACCTGGTCCTCCAACGACTAAGTGCAACGATACGCGGGAAGCCCCGGCCAGACTTTGGCCGGGGCTTCCCGCGTATGAGTACGCCCGTCTGACTTCTTCCTTTATTGGCCAACTCCATAAACGAACCATACCAATGAACCGACGCCACGTACTGAATACCCTTGCTGTTCTTGGCAGCACATCTCTTTTGACTGACTTTCAGCCGGTTCAGGGGCATCAGTCAGCCCCCCGACCTCAGTTGCTTTCCTGCAACGCGTATACCTGGAATACGTTTTATAACCGGGAGAACAGGCAGTGGATGGCCGACCCGGATGCGTCGCTAAGCGAATACATAGCTGCTGGCCTGACGCAATATGAACCCAGCCTGACCAGGGCCGACGACGTGCGGAAGCTGGCTCCGTATCTGACGAAGTACAAACTGGCCATGCCATCGGTATACGTGAATAGTTCACTGCACCGGGCCGATGAAGCCCCACAATCTATTGACACCGTACTGGCCATTGCCGACGCTGTAAAACCCCTTGGCACCCGCGTCATGGTCACAAACCCCAACCCTATCAAGTGGGGCAGTAATGACGATAAAACCGACGCTGAACTGATTGAGCAGGTCCGGAATCTGGACCGACTGGGTAGCGAGCTTCGTCAGCGCGGGTTGACGCTGGCCTACCACACCCATGCCCCCGAACACCGGCAGGCCGCCCGCGAATTTCACCATATGATGCTGGCTTCAGACCCTAAAAACGTATCGCTTTGCCTGGACGCTCACTGGGTCTATCGAGGGTCAGGCAACTCGCAGGTGGCCCTGTTCGACGTAGTGAAGCTATACGGCAGTCGCATCGCCGAAGTACACATCCGGCAGTCGAAAAACGGCGTATGGCAGGAGGTTTTGTCAGATGGCGATATTGACTACCGTCGGCTGACCCGCGAATTAAAAGCGTGTCATGTACAGCCCCTGCTGGTGCTGGAGCAGTGCCTCGAAACGAACTCGCCCAGTACCATGGGCCCGGTAGAAGCGCATCGGCAGGACGTACTATATGCTAAAGACGTATTTGCCGGATTGTTGAGCTAATCATCCGGCAAATAACACCTAACAATTTTCTGCTGGCGGGGTTTAGTCAGTATTACTTACATACTCATGTTATGGCAACCGATTTGAACAAACCAGAAACGCAGCAGAAACCCGTTAAAAATATTCAGCCAAACATTGGTCTGGAGAAAGACTCCATGAAAAAAGCCAGTGAGCTCCTCAATGCTTATCTGGCCGACCTGCACGTACTGTATATTAAAACCCGTAAATACCACTGGAATGTGGCCGGACCGAGTTTCAAAGAATACCATGAGTTCTTTGAGGAGCAGTACAAGCAGCTCGAAGAAATGATTGATGTGGTTGCCGAACGTATTCGTACCCTCGGCGGACGGCCAATGGCAACTATGACCGATTTCATCAGAGAAACCAGCCTGGAAGAAGATCACAGTGGCGAGGTTAAAACATTCGATATGTTTGAGCGGCTTCTGGCCGACCACGAGCAGGTAACGCGCGAACTGCGCGGAGACGTAACCACCTGCGACGATGAACTGAATGACGCCGGTACCGCCGACTTCCTGACCGGCCTGATGGAAGAACACGAAAAAATGGCCTGGATGCTGCGCAAATATCTTTCGTAGTAGTAGCAGTTCTTTACAACAACAGCCCCGCACAGCAGTTTGTACGGGGCTGTTGTTTGTATAAGCCGTTTCGGTAGCTGGGTATGATTTTGAATCTTTAAGAAATGGTTAAGTAAGGGCGAACGTCGGCACCCAACTGCGCCATGCCACCGATCCAGGTTTCCTCATCCAGCCCCGCCGAGGCAATCCAGTCTTCGTCGGTGAGCGAACCCCGCCAGCCCAGTAGCGGCCCGGCATCGGCCCCAACGGGGTTGCGGAACATGGTTTGTTCTCCCGTAGCAATAGCCTGAACAACCTCAGCCACCGTAGAAGGCGGTATGTTGTTATCACGCGACGCACCGAGGTAAGCCCGTAGCCGGATTTGATTCGGGTACTTCGTATCGGAGGCTATTGGCTCATTCTTATCAATAATCGGCGTATCAATAACCCCTGGCTGAACCAGTGCTACCCGAATACCGAGCGGACCCACTTCACCCGCCAAACATTCACTCAGAGCTTCAATAGCCGCTTTCGATGCACAATAGGCGCTGTGATACGGACTGTATAACTTACCCGCCACCGACGAAATATTGATAATGCATCCGGCATTACGTTCGCGCATGGCGGGCAACACCGCCTGAATGCAGCGCAGCGTACCAAAATAGTTGGTTTGCATAATGGCATGAAAGTCGCTCAGTGGAGCTTCTTCCACCGGACCCAGCGGACCGATACCCGCGTTGTTCACCAGCACGTCGATTTGCCCGGCCTGAGCCAGCACCTCGGCCACTGCCGTACTCACGGATTCGTCGAAATCGACATCCATTGGGAAAATCGTAATGGGGAGGTTATCGCGCTCGGCGAGTTGGCCAAGTTCGGGAGCGCGCTGGGGGTTACGCATCGTAGCGTAAACGGTGTGGCCGTTGCGGGCCATAAGTTCGGCAGTAGCGAAGCCGATGCCAGTGCTACAGCCGGTGATAAGAATAGTTGCCATTGGGGTAAACGAGTTTAGGGGTAAAGAATTTAGACCATTTGACTGATTTGCATAATCGGCTGGACATCCGTGAAGTTTGCAATGTCGCCCATGAGTTCAGGGCCATGAGCAGCAAGCGCGGCCTGCAGTTCGTCAACGGTGCTGAACTTGAGTTGACCAACCATCGCGTAGGCAGGCGGTGAATCGGGTGCGCCCCCGGCAAGGCCTTCATAGAGGTCTATACCCGTCAGGCCCATTGGCGTGAGTCGCTCCCGGACGAGGGGCGTGTGGGTGTTGAGGTAATAATCCATGTCGAACCGGCTGTCGGCGGTTTTGGGGTAAAGGGCAGTTAAGGCAATCATGGTTTTGGTTGGTTTGAAGGGGCTGTTTTTATGTAAATTTTTGGCGTTGACCAGACTATTTGGCTACCAGCACCGTGACATTGACGATTTTCCACTCGCTATTTATCCGTTCCAGATAGCGTTCTTCCACGCTGTGCCGGGTGGTGCCATTGGGCCGGGCGTTGTACTGATCGAAGACCACAAAAGCGGAGTTACCATTGATGCGAATCAGCCAGTTGTCGCGGGTCACTTTGTCTTTGCTTGGCTCACCCGGTTTGGCGTATGCCTCGGTTACGGCCTTTCTAAATTCATCTCCTACTACTTTAGTAACGCCAATTTCAGGGTAGCTCCCTACCCGCGTGATGTAGGGCGTGTTGGCCCAAGCTGCCATATAAGCCTTACTATCACGGGCATAACTGGCCGCCGTTTGCTCTTCAACTACCTTCTTAATGGCTTCTTCGTCAGCCGACTGAGTTGGTATAATACTCGTTTGCTGCGACGCCACAAATAGCCACTTGTTCTGCTTTCTTTGGAAAGTGTAAGTACAGGCAACCTGCCCCATCACAGGGTTTCCGCCTTGTCCGGCCCGTTCGGTTTTGTGGATCCCACTCACAACGGCCAAATCGCCTGATTGAAAAATGACCGGCTCGACAATCTCCGTTTTCAGGATTTTTTGGTCATCCCCCGCTACAATATCATTTCGATTCTGATAAACTCCCCTCGAAGTCGTGTACCTGAAATCAGCCGATAAACGATTCTCAAAGAATGTTTTTGAATTGGTTTTGTATTCGGCCAGAACTTCATTCAGGGTTGCCTGTGTAAAGGCTGTCTGGGCAAATGAGCCCGCGCTCATTAGCAGCAGGGCAAGGAATACAAGTTTGGTTTTCATCGGATTTGGTTTATGATAAAATTGATGTGGATAGAAACGGAATCAATTCAGTACAGTTGCCCCGACCTGCCGGGTTTCGCGGTTATAGAAATACAGGAATCCCAGCCCCAGCGCCAGTCGGAATAGCGAATCGACCACGAAAAAAGTACTGTTAGGTACGTTCAGCACATACACATGGTATACTCCCAATAAAACCCCGGCCAAAATGTACAGGGCCTGCGCCAACAGCAATGTCCGCAGCGTATAGGTGTTGGGAGCATTTCGATTGAGCACCAGCAAAAGTGCGAGGGCACCCGTACTAACGCCCAGAAATTGCATGATCGAAATATGGTTCAGGTCTACATCAGGCACGCCATAGTTCTGGAGCGTAGGGGTGGTTGCGAATACCATCGCCAAAAACAGCAGAATGCCGTAAGCACCTGAAAGAAGCAGGAATAAGGAACGACTCATAATCAGTTAGTTGGTTTAGGTTTGAAATATATACACGCGGACTCACTTCATAGCCTGCTGGCCCATAAACACGATTTTCCACCCCGCCGTCTCGCGTTCCAACACCCGGACTTCCCGTTGTTTGCGCGTCACGGCTCCAGCTTTGTCAAGTGTCTCCTGTGTGAAGGTAGCCCAGGCCATTGCGCCTGAAATATGCACGTCATGGTCGCTGACGCGGGTGGTAAGGCCCGATGGTTTCAGGGTTTTTATGTACGCATCAGCAAATGACGTGAGCTTATCGCCCTTCACGTAGGGTACACCGAGGGCAGCCTCTAGGCTGGCGTGTTGCCGCTCGGCATAGGGTTTGGTTGACCACTGTGCCCGTAGCAGTTCGCCGTTGGCTTCGTGGAAAGCACGGGTCTCCGTTTCGATAGTGTTACGAACAGCCACTTCGTCGGCAGACATTTGGGCCATGGCGCCCGCGCTCATCAGCAGCAGGGCAAGGGATACGAGTTTGGTTTTCATCGGATTTATGGTTTTGTAGGTTATTCAATCAGTCCCTGCCGCATGGCTTCTTTTACCAGGCCGGCCATGCTCCGCACCCCCGCTTTGCGGAACAGGTGCCGCCGGTGCGTTTCCACCGTTGGCACCGATAGGCCCAGCCGGGCGGCAATCTGCGCGGTGGTTAGTTCGGTAGCAATCAGGGTCAGAATCTGCTGCTGTCGGGTCGTTAGGGTCATAGTCATGGCAGTAGTGGGGAGAGCAGGTCGGCGGGCCAACGCCCCATCAACGCATCAAAGGTGGCTGATGAATTTTTCCCTACATCTCATGGTTTACCATGATTTCACATCATGGTAAACCATGATAATTGAGCCTCAATATCAAAAGGGTACGTTGCCACCTTCTTCTTTCCAGGCACCCTCACCCGTTACACCTGCGGGTGGCCCGGTGCTTGGACTACTATCTTTGATTTTGGCAGAACGCCCAGTGCCGCCCGTAAACGTAGTTGTACCTGTAATATTGGTCTGGCCTACCTGCGTAGTCATGCTGGTAGGCGTCTTATCGCCAGTGGTGGTGGTGTACGTTACCTTGTGGTTGGTGGCGGCTCCGGTGGCCAGCACAAAATCGAATTCGTCAATGAGCGTCACGTTACCCGCAAAGGAGTACGAACCCGTACGCTCCAGCACTACTTTGGCAATGTTTATACCCTCGGCGTTAGTGGCAAACGTCTGGCTTTTGGTCTTGAAGGCGAGTTGCGCGGTATAGGGCGCGTCCATCATTTCAAATTCCAGGGCGGCTTCGTTTTTTTTGCAGCCGGTGGTCAGGGCCAGAAGGCCCGCCCGCATCAGTACGGAAATTTTCGGTGTGGTTTTGATGCGTTTTTTGGTTTATGGTGAATCGGCTTTGATACCGACGAACACCACAAAATTGACGCACGGCCGGGGGATTGATGGGCAGGGGAAAGACGGGCGGGGGTTGCAAAACGTAGCGGCCCGCCTTAAGGTACTGGATGGGCAATGGTCAGTTGAATCGAACGCGGATACCGGCGTAAAACACAGCATTTCAATTCCGGTTAATGCCACGAACCGGCTGGGCTGACGGGCCGTGCCGAACTCAGGAAACCAGCCCGTACTTCATGGCAAACTTAACCATGCCCACCACGCTTTTTACGCCGAGTTTCTGCATCAGATGCCGACGGTGGGTTTCTACGGTGGGGACGCTGATGAATAATTTTTCGGCTATCCGATGCGTCGGATTTTCGTCGGCAATGAGCCGTAGTACGTCCACTTCACGGTCGGTGAGGCAGGTTAGGGGGTCATGGTCGTTGGGGCCGGTTTCCTGAAGTTGCGAGAGTTGGTCCAGCACGTCGGGGCTGAAATAGCGGTTGCCCTGCATGATGGCGGTAATAGCGGTTTCAAGTTCGCTGCGACCCGCCCGCTTCAGCACGTAACCGCACGCGCCGGCCCGCACAGCCTCCCGAATGGTCTGGGCATCGTCGGCCATAGTCAGTATCAAAACCTTCACAGCTGGATGGATTCGTTTTAGCTGCAACGTCAGGTCGATACCCGACAGGTGGGGCATATGCAAATCGCACACGAGTACATCGACGGGGGTATTCAGCAACATTTCGCACACCCGGCGGCTATCGTTCAGGATACCGATAACTTGTACGTTCGGTATGGACGCGAATAGGGTTTGCAGGCTGTCTAAAATCAGTTGGTGGTCATCAACAAGTAACAGGCGGGTGGCATTCATGGAAGCGGTTGATTATGAGCCTGAAAACTAAAGAAAAGTAACCACTAATTAGTCGCTGGTTTAGTATCCGGTGCAAACAGCCCAACACAGAAGCTGGTGGGGTGGCAAAACCAACTACCCCACCAGCTTCAAAACGAACCTGTTTCTACCCTAACTGCCCAACTGCTTCACAAAACCAGCATGGTTCCAGTTAATCGTGAGGTGCTGAATCTGGTCAGCTTCGTTGAACTGAAATACAAAAATATGGTCGGAGTTGAAGCGGCAGCCTTTGCTTACAATACCCATAAAGTCTTTCGCCTGAGTGCCACCAATGGTTACGTTCGCCGTAATGGTGTCATCGTGCGTAGTGAGTTTATCGACGGTGTTGCTGATGTCGGGGAAACAGTCAATGAGTAAGTCCCAGACGACTTTACCAAACTCCCAGAACGTACCCTTGCCATCGTTGCCGAGGGGCAAAAAATGCACGGTAGCGTCGGGGGCGGCCAGGCCAATCATGCGGGCGGTGTCGAGGTCGTCATAGGCGGTGAAGAAAGCTAAGCAGGCTCCCTGGCGGCTTAGTTCAGAAACAGATTGGTATTGTGTGGTTTGCATGGTTTCGGAGGTTTATTTGGTTGATAGCGAAGTCGCCGGATAATTCGGGTGCTGTTTGATTTTACGGATCTGGCGCAGGTGCCGGTCCACGTGGCCCCACTGATAAATATAGACCTGGTGCATATTTCGGGGGTTATCGGTTTGGGTCAGTTCAAAGTATGCACGCATGTCAGCCTTTGTTTTTTCGACAAAGCCAATCGTCTGTTCACGAAGTTTCAGGAAAAACGCCAGGTTATTTCTGCCTTCTATGAATCCCGTTGGCCGCGAAAAATCGGGCGATTTATGGGGGTTGGGTTCCATAATCCAAATCACGTAGTTGCTGTCGGCTTTGCAGGTTTGATTTAGTTCGGGCATAGGCTTGTTACTGATACCTATCTGTACTTCCCTCGCCCAGATAATTTCCCACAGAGCCAGATGTTCAACCACCTCGCCGATGCTCCAGCGGTCGGGCGATTCGTGAAAGGCCCATTGGGCTGGGCTGAGGTTTTCCGTTTCGCGGATGATGTCGTTGCGGGTGCGCCGGAGGTTATCGAGCGTGTATTGGCGATCGGCTTCAATCCAGAGTTTGGCGGATGTTTGGGCCAGTGCGGGACTGGTAAGCAGGAATATCAGGATGAGGGTTTTCATTGTCGTATTGGTAAAAATAGTGTGAATAATACGACAAAGCTATGGGCCGTACAGGGCCGGAAATTGTACAAATGCGACATTCTGCTCCAATTACCTACGCATCCAGAAAATGCGTCAGTTCCTGGTTGTCTTTCGCGTACAGCGTGGGCCGCTTGCCCGTAAAGGCCGTGAACTCCCGGATAAAGTGAGACTGGTCGTAGTAGCCACACTGATAAATCAACTCGTGCCAGTCGGCCACCTGCCAGCGCTGGGCCGCCATTTGGGCGCACAGATAACCAATGCGCCGAATGCGGGCGTAGTATTTTGGGCTTACGCCCACTTTTTGCAGAAACTGCCGCTCAAACTGCCGACGACACACGTATAAATCGTCCATCAGTTCGCTCACGTTAACCATACCTTTTCGGTCAACAATGAGGTTGGCGGCATAATCTGTGCGGTCAAAAACGGGGCCTTTTTTGAGCAGTTGCCGGGCTAAAAACTGCTCCAGCACCTGAACACGGGCATTGGGCGTAAAGGCTTCCAGAATTTGCTCGTGCAGATACCTGACTGATTGCCCCAGCGCGTCGGTCAGATTTACGCGCTCATCGGTAAACTCGTACATCGGCAAGCCAAATAACGACGACAGCCCCGCCGGTTTAAACACCACGCCCACCATACCAATGCGGCCCACCAAATCTAAGGTGTAGTTTTGGGTAGTCTGCCCCGTCACGAAAGCGGCCGGTGCCAGCAATGACTCATGCTTTGCAGTCGATGCCCAGTAGGCATCTCCGAAGTTGAACACCATCGACCCAAACCCGCTCGGGGGCGATTCGATGCGGAGGGGCATCGCTAATACCGCCTGGTTTTCCCACACAAAATAGCACTCCACAAAGGGAGTGAGGTGAGCAGATGGTGGGAACTTACGGTAAAACATCGACAGATTATGGCGTGGTAGATTGACAAGCCGATTTACGACATATTCTGATAATCAGCGCGTTCAGTTTATCATTCGGTAGTGGTCTGGCCGGAACTTATCGTAGAACAACCTTGAATAATGATTTCGTTAACGGGCCATAATGCGGTCGGTGAGTTTGTTGGCTACATCTTCGAGATCGGTGCCAAGCCGTTCTTTGTTGACGGCCAGGACTTTGGCGACCATATCTTTCGGCAGCTTGTCGGCTCCCCAGTAAGCGCCGAGGATGGCTCCGGTTACGGCCCCGGTTGTGTCGTTATCGCGGCCATAGTTGATCACGAACGTCATGGCTTTTTCGAAATCGAAATTACTGAATAGTAAAGCCGTCAGGTTCACTAAATGGATTTCGGCGGCATGGAAGGGCAGGTCTTCGTTCTGGGCTTCGAGCAACGTATACGCCCGCTGCATCCGGGCCAGCATCAGCGTATCTACCGGTCCGCGCCGGGGCATCGGCATGGTCAGAACCAGTCCCCTCGTCGACTGAATCCTGTTAGCGTCGGCCACAATGGCGCGGGCCTGCCGATAAACCCGGTACGACGAACGCCCCACCAGCCGACTCTCAAAAAACCGCTCCGGGTCCACATCCCGCAGCACGTTCAGGATCGACTCAGGCGTGGCGTTACTGGCCATGGCCGCCGACACCAGCGCGGCTGTCAGCCCTGCAATGTCGCGGGCGTAGCCCTGATCGAAGATGCTGATGGCGTAGGTCTGGGCGTAGGCGTCGGTGGGGTTGCCGGGATAGAAACCCCCAACAGACGGGGCGTAGAGCATCCCGGCGCAGACGTTTTCGCCCCCGTAAAACCGGCTTAACGCGTTGGCGTAGCCCGTCAGATCGTTTTTGAGATACGGCCTTGCCACCCGCACCCACTCCTGAAGCCAGGCCATTTCGCGGCTGCGCTGTTCGTAAGGTTCGGGGTCGAGACCTTCGGTTTTTTTGAGTTTCTGAATGCTGTTCTGATACTCGTTCAGAATGGTCTGCGCAAAGGCTTTGGGGTCCAGCGTCCGCGACTGGGTCAGCAGGTACCGGCTGGCCAGCATCTTCCAGCGTGTATCGTCGGTAGTGCCGCCCGCGGGCAGGTTGTACACCCAGGTTCCCTCCGGCGAGGGTTCGCGCACCATGGTATCCAGCCGATTCACCAGGCCGTAATCCAGCGCGATGGCGTCGCGGGTCCACATCTCGGTGGGGGCACCCATCGCATCGCCAATGGCCGAGCCGAGCAGCATACCCAGCACTTTGTTGTAAAGAACGGTACGGGCGGGAGCTTTCTGGGCGATAGCCGGATGGATAGTGGCAATGAGCAGGCAAAGCAGGAGGCAACGAATAACAGGACGCATAAACGGGAGAGATAGGGAATCTATTCGGTAAAGTAAGCGACAACAGAGCAGAATCCGTAGTTTGCGCCCTGTCTCCAACCGTAGCTATATATGGCAAAATCGATCTCGTTCCGTTCAGGCCTGGGCAGCGTACTGCTCTGGTCGGTTATCTCGGCGGCTTTTATTGGTCCCGGCACCGTAACGACCTGTACGCTGGCCGGGTCGCGCTTTGGACTGGATTTACTCTGGGCATTGACGTTCTCGACCGGGGCTACCATTCTTTTGCAGGAAGCAGCCGCCCGCATTACGCTGGCGTCGGGGCTGAGTATGGGGCAGGTGCTGACGCAAACCTACGGCCCGCGCATCCGGTGGCTGATGATAGGCCTGTTTGGGGCCGTTACGCTGGGCTGCGCGGCCTACGAAGCGGGTAATATTCTCGGGGCTGTTTCCGGGCTGTCGCTGTTGCTGTATGCCGAGACGGCTTCGCCCGCGGTTCCGCTGCTGACGGGACTGGTGGGGCTAAGCTGCGGTCTGTTACTCTGGCAGGGATCAACCCAGCGGCTGGCTCAACTGCTGGGATTGATTGTATTCGGGATGGGCGTTGCCTTTGCCTGGGTAGCCGTCAGCACCGCGCCCAATCTGGGGCATCTGGCCTGGTCGCTGGTGGTTCCGAGTCTCCCACCCGACTCAACGGTGCTGGTCATTGGTCTGATTGGCACGACCATTGTGCCGTACAACCTCTTCATGGGATCGGGCATGGGGCAGGCCAGCCAGCGACAATCCCTGTCCGAAATGCGCTGGGGTCTCGGTGTGGCGGTGCTACTGGGCGGGTTGATCTCGATGGCGATTCTGATATCGGGCACGCTCATTACGGGCGAGTTTACGCTGGCGGGCGTAGCCAAAACGTTTACCGACCGGCTGGGTAGCGGGGCGGGTGCGCTGTTCGGTTTCGGCCTGGCCGCAGCGGGTTTTACCTCCGCCCTGACGGCCCCGCTGGCGGCTGCCATTACGGGTCAGAGTCTGCTGGGCTGGTCGTCGCGGGCGGGAGCCTACCGGTATACGTGGCTCGGAGTGCTGGGCGTTGGCCTGGTGTTCGGGTTGCTGAATGTAAAGCCCGTGCCGGTTATCGTAATGGCGCAGGCCGTAAACGGGCTGTTGCTACCGGTTGTAACGGTATTCCTGCTGGTGGCGGTCAATAACAAGACGCTGCTGCCCGCTTCGTACCGCAACAACCGCTGGCAAAACGCGGCACTGGTGCTGGTGGTAGTCGTTACTCTCTTTCTGGGCCTACGAAATCTCTATCTGGCGCTGCGCTGATGCATCTGCCAACAGCACAGACCGGCTGTGTTTCTATATTTCCATTCAACATTTTCCGACGCAGGACACGGACGGTGCCGACGTATTTTTGGTTAGTACAGATAGCAAATCATCTAATTCATTTCTTTATTCATGCGTCAATTCCTTAAATACGTTCTGGCCACCATCGTTGGGTTGCTGCTGTTTTCATTCGTCGGTTTTTTACTGCTGATCGGTATTGGAGCAGCCATCTCGTCATCGGACAGCAAAGTCAGCGTGGCTAAAAATTCAGTACTTAAAGTTGATCTCAACCAGCCCATTCAGGAGCGTAGCGTCGATAACCCATTCAGTGACCTCGGCTTCAGCGGCAGCGATGGCAGCGCCCTCGGCCTGATCGAACTCAAAGAAGCCCTGACAGCCGCCAAAACCGACGATAACATCAAGGGCATCTACCTGCAAAGCGAAAACCCACAGGCAGGCTGGGCCTCCATCGAAGAAGTTCGTAATGCGCTGATCGACTTCAAGAGGTCGAAAAAATTCGTGTATGCCTACGCCGAAACCATGAGTGAGAAAGGCTATTACGTAGCGTCGGTAGCCGATAAGATTTACCTCAATCCGGTGGGTGGTATGGAATGGAACGGCCTGAACGCCGAACTGACGTTCTTCAAGGGCGCACTGGATAAACTCGGTCTGAAACCCGAAATCTTCCGGGTGGGACAGTTCAAGAGTGCTATCGAGCCGTTTATCCGCGAGGACATGAGCGAACCCAACAAACTACAGGTCAGCTCCTTCCTCAACTCGATCAACGACCACATGCTGGTCAACATCGCCAAAAGCCGGGGTTTGCGCGTCGATTCGCTGAATTACTACGCCAATAAACTAACCATTCAGGAGCCGGAAGATGCCCTGCGGGCTAAACTCGTAACCAACGTTGGCTACCAGGACGAACTCGAAACCATCATCAAAAGCCAACTCAAACTCGACGCCGACAAGAAAATCGAGTACATCAGCCTGAACAAATACCAGGACGCCGACCGGAAAGACGACACCGGCTCATCGAAAAACCGGATTGCGGTCATCATAGCCTCCGGCGATATCAACTCCGGCACGGGCAACGACAACAGCATCGGATCGGAAACCATCGTGAAAGAACTCCGCAAAGCGCGGCTGGACGACAAAGTAAAAGCTATTGTATTGCGGGTGAACTCGGGCGGGGGCAGTGCGCTGGCGTCCGACGTAATGTACCGCGAGGTGGAGCTGGCCAAAAAAGTAAAGCCCGTCATTGGGTCCATGTCCGACTACGCGGCATCGGGTGGCTATTATATGCTCATGAGCTGCAACAAGATCGTGGCCCAGCCCAACACCATTACGGGGTCTATCGGCGTATTTGCGCTGCTGTTCAACACCAACAATTTCTTCAAAGACAAACTCGGCGTAACATTTGACCGGGTGATGACCAACGAAAACGCCGATTTTCCAGCCCTCACGCACGAGATGTCGCCGTTGCAGAAGCAGGTACTTCAGAAAGGCGTTGACCGGATTTATGGTGACTTCACCAGCAAGGCCGCGGCTGGGCGTAAACTGCCTGTGGATAGCCTGCGGGCCATTGCGGGTGGGCGCGTCTGGACAGGTGCGCAGGGCAAAGCCATCGGCCTGGTCGATCAGTTGGGCGGTCTGGACGATGCCATCAAACTGGCGGCTCAGTCAGCCAAACTCAAAGACGGCGATTATAAACTAAAGTATCAGCCCCGTAAGAAGCCGTTTTTCGAGAAGCTGATGAGTTCGCTCGGCGGTGACGAGGACGCTCGTATCATGGCTCAGCTTGGCGAGCTGGCTCCGTACGTCAAGTACGTGAAAAAGCTGAAAACGCTGGATGGCGTACAGGCCCGGCTGCCCTTCGAGATGGAAATCCGGTAAAGGGTTTTTGCCACAGAGTGCACAAAGACGCACAGAGTTCCACAGAGAAAAAGTTAGAAAACTCTGTGGAACTCTGTGCGTCTTTGTGTAACTCTGTGACGAAGTTTCGCAGAAAACTATGCATACTCTACCCCTCAACCTCGACTTGTTCGCCTTGATTATTCTGCTGGGCGTAGCACAGGGGGTGTTTCTGGGCGTATTTTTCCTAACCGGTACGCGCAGGGCCGACGTGTCCAACCGTTGTCAGGGCTGGCTGATGCTGGCGGTATCGGCGGTGATTGGCGAGATGTTTTTGTGTTACAGCAACTACATGGCGCTCGTACCAGCCCTGGTCGATTTTTCGGAGCCGCTTAATTTCGTGATAGGTCCGTTATTTTTCCTGTTCGTTGTGGCCCGGCTGCGGGGACAGTTACCCCACTTCTGGACGTTGCATTTCATACCAGCGGGGCTATGGTCCATTAATGCTATCTCATGGCTATACCAGCCCGCCGAACTCAAGTATAACAACTTTCTCAATGCCTGGCATCCTGAGCTGCCCCCTATTCCTGAACCACAACAATACCTACCCGAAGATTTCTTCGGCCTACGCGACTACATCAATGAACTGACGCTGGTAAGCTGCCTGATCTATGCCGTACTGGCGTTACTAACAATTTACCGGGCGTACCGGGCGCGGGGGCAGTCGTTCTGGCGCGGGGAGTCGAATTCGCTGGGATCGCTGCGTAATCTGGCGTTGCTGTTTTCGATCGTTCCGGTACTCATTGTCATCGTGAAGCCGCAGTTTGTTGAAGACCTCGGCGATTATATCCTGGCCTGTTACCTGACCGGGGTCATTTACATGACGAGTTTTATGGTCATGCGCGGCTCTGCGTTCTTCTCCGGCCTACCGCCCGAATCAGCTAATGCCACGCCGGAGCCTGACGAACCGAAAAAGAAGTACGAAAAATCGGCCCTGTCGCCGGAGGTTGAAAACGCTGTATTGGCCCGGCTGAGTCACCTGCTCGCTACGGAAAAGCCTTGCTTAGACAGCACATTATCGTTGCCCAAACTGGCCGCGCAACTCGGCACCAGTCCGCATCACCTCTCGCAACTCCTAAATGACCGGCTCGGCCTGACCTTCTTCGACTGGCTGGCCACGCAGCGTGTTGCCGAAGCCCGCCAACTGCTGAGCGACCCTGCCACGGCGCATCTCAAAATCGACGAAATTGCCGAACGCGTCGGCTACAACTCGCCCTCGGCTTTCCATACCGCGTTTAAGCGGCTGGCAAGCCAGACCCCGGCGCAATACCGAACAAGTGAGCTATACCGCAGAGATACACAGAGATAGAAGAGGTTCGCCGAGATCAACTAAATATCCTCCGCGTATCTCTCTTTTCCGCTGCGCACCTCTGCGGCACAGCGCTTCCTGCCGATAGGCACAAACTTCCTTATCTCCGGCAGATAGGCCCAAAGGCAGCCCAGCAGTATACGTTTGCCCGTCAAACCAAACCAACCGCCACCATGCTGCCGATTACCGAAACCACCGGCCAAACGCCATCGCTACAACCCGCCAGTCAGCGTCGCTACGACCTCGACTGGCTGCGCATCATCGCCATTCTGACGCTTCTGTTTTACCATACCGGTATGATTTACGTATCGTGGGGCTGGCACATCAAAAGCCCCGAACATAGTCAGCCGATGGAGGAAGTCATGCGATGGCTGCACCGCTGGCGAATGCCGCTGTTGTTTTTCATTTCCGGCGCAGGCTCATTTTTCGCCCTGCGTAAACGGTCGTTGGGGCAGTATGCCGGAGAGCGTGTTAAGCGATTGTTCGTGCCGCTGGTGTTTGGCATGTTCGTGATTGTGCCGCCCCAGATTTACATCGAATGGTTATTCCGGGGCCGGTTTACGGGCAGCTACGTCGACTTTTACCCCAATGTGTTGGCGTTTCATCCGTACCACGATGGCGGCACGGGCGGAGCCTTTAGCTGGCATCACCTGTGGTTTGTCTGCTACCTGTTTTTTTATTCGCTGCTCAGCATTCCGGTGTTTCGCTGGCTTAAAAGCGACGCCGGACAACGGGGTACCGACTGGTTTGGACGGATCATTGCGCGGCCCGGCGGGGTGTTATTGCTGATGGTGGTGGTCATTTGCCTGAGTCAGTACGCCCTGCGCCCGTTTTACCCCGACGAAACCCACGCCCTGACCAACGACTGGGCGTATTTCGTAGAAAACCTGTTGCTGTTCTGGTTTGGCTACCTGCTAATCAGCCGCCGGGAATTCTGGCAAATCCTGACCGGCCAGCGACGCATTTTCATGGTGGCCACGCTGGTGTTTACCCTGATCCTGTATGGCGTGCGGCTACGCTTCAGCGACGACGAAATAGACCGGATTTTCTGGGTCGACTTCTGGTATTTCACCAACAGCCTTTGCCTGATGGTGGCCTCGGTATTGGCAACGATTGGCTACGGCTACCGCTATCTGAACGTAAGCCGCCCCATTTTACCCCGCCTGAACGAAGCCGTGTATCCGTTCTACATTCTGCACCAAACCGTTATCGTCCTCATCGGCTACTGGGTGCTTACCCGGCTGAATCTTGGCGTATATGAAGGCTTTCTGTTCATCAGCCTGCTGTCTGGTCTGGTCTGCGCAACCCTGATTCTGCTGCTTATCCGCCCGTTCAGGCTGACACGGCTATTGTTCGGGATGAAGGGGTAGTTTGTGGGAGGAGCAAGCTCTACCGCTTGCCGCGCTTCGGGAGGGGGACAGGTATGAAGAGTCGGCAGACAAACCTATTCAGGGTAGTCTGCGCCACGCAGAATCGGGACGAAACGCACAAGTAGATGATACAATTTACATACATCATGAGAGTCTGCTGCCCAGGTTCATACATTTTTACAAAAATGTACGGGATTTTACTGAACTTGACGCCTGTTTATGACCACACAGTAGTTTGTCAATCACCTAAATCGCTTTAAAATCTTGGTTACTTCTCCCCCCAAACCCCAGAACTACACCGGTCCGCTGCTCATTATTGGCGCGTTATTTTTCGTCTTTGGCTTCGTTACCTGGGTCAACAGTGTGCTGATTACGTTCTTCAAGCAGGCCTTCAATCTGTCTTCATTTCAGTCTACGCTGGTAGCGTTTGCCTTTTTCATTTCCTATACTGTCATGGCCATTCCGTCGTCGGCGGTGCTGAAACGGACGGGTTTTAAGAACGGAATGTCACTGGGACTAGTCACGATGGCGGTTGGTACGCTGATTTTTGTACCGGCGGCCAAAGCAGTATCGTATCCGCTGTTTCTGCTGGGGTTGTTCATCATCGGCATTGGCCTGACGGTCCTGCAAACGGCGTCGAACCCGTATGCCACCATCCTGGGGCCGCGCGAGAGTGCCGCCCAGCGCATCAGTTTTCTGGGTATTGCCAACAAGCTGGCGGGTATTTGCAGTCAGCTTATTTTTGGCGGGTTGTTACTGTCGGGGGCCAACGAAGTTATCAACGCGGCCTCGCTCGAAAAAGTGGTCACGCCCTACCTGATTATGACGGGCATTCTGGTTGTGCTGGCGGGACTGATTCGCTACTCGAATCTACCCGAAGTATCCGAAGAACAGGACGACCTGCCCGCCACTTCAACGACTGCACACACCAGCATCTGGCAGTTTCCGAACCTGGTTCTGGGCGTGATTGCCCTCTTTTGTTACGTAGGAGCCGAGGTAATGACCGGCGATCTGATTATCAGCTATGGTACGGCAATCGGCTTCAGCAACGACGAGGCCAAGCACTTCACGACCTACACACTGACCGGACTTCTGGTTGGTTACCTGCTGGGTATCGTGGCTATTCCCCGCTGGATTTCGCAACAGAACGCCCTGCGTTACGGCATGATTCTGGCCCTGATCCTGACGGTTGGTGCACTGGTCACGAGTGGGCTTTCCTCCATTCTATGCATCGCGCTGATGGGCTTTGCTATCTCGCCGGTATGGCCCGCCGTGTGGCCGCTGGCGCTGAACCGGTTGGGCAGTTTCACCAAACTGGGTTCGGCTCTGCTTATTATGGGTATTTCGGGAGGTGCGTTGCTGCCGCTGCTGCATGGTTACCTTACCGATGCCGTTAGCCCCAAGATGGCCTACGCGCTACTGCTTCCCCTGTTTAGCTTCATCCTTTACTACGCCATAGCGGGCCACAAAAAGACGAAGTGGTAACTACACTACCAGCCGGGCGGCCCGCTGCGCCGGAAACCACGACGTAAGTACAGTCATCAGCACCACCAGTACGCTCGTCAGCACAACGTCGCTCGTGTCGAGCCGGACGGGGTAGGCATCCACGATGGACGAGACGGTGCCCATCGAAATCAGGCCGTATTCCTGCTGGGCCAGACAGATACCGATCCCCAGCACCAGCCCCGTAATGGATCCGGTGAGGGCAATGATGGCCCCTTCGATCAGGAAGATCCGGCGGACGGTACTGGCCGTTGCGCCCAGCGCGTACAGGATTCGGATGTCCTCGCGTTTCTCAATCACCAGCATTGATAGCGAGAAGAAAATATTGACCGATGCCACCAGAATGATAAACGCCAGAACGACGCCTGTGAACAGTTTCTCGACGCGGACGGCCCGGTACAAATCGCGGTTCAGGTCGTCGCGGCTCAGTACGGTTAGTTTGGTACCGCCCCCCGCCAACGATACGACCGCCATCAGGGCCTCTTTTGCCTGCTCTTCATTGGTGCCGGGGCTGAGTTGAACTTCTAAACTCGTTACCTCGCCGGGGTCATAGCCGAAGAGCGAACGGGCCACCGTAATGGGGGCAAACACCACATTGTTGTAGTTGTTGGATTCGATGAAAAATACCCCCGCCACCGTTAGCGCATCGCTGTTGAACGCATCGGGATTCAGCACACTCAGTGACTGATTACGTTTTGGATACAGAATTTCTAAAGGCGTCAGAATATCAACCGTCGAGATGCTCAGGTCGCTACGAACGCCGTTGGACACCACGGCATAATTGACGCCATCCTGCCGAATAAGAAACTGCCCGCCAATCACCGTCGAGTCGATACTGCTGCGTTGGGTGTAGGTATCGTCAACGCCCTTGAGCCGGATTACGGCCTGCCCATCGCGGTAGCGGGCAAGGGCATTATCCTGCGCCACCGCCGACACCAGCGCGACGCCGGGCATTTGTTGAATTTTGGTCAGCAACGCATCCGACGCCGTAAACCGCTTGCCCTGTTGGGGCATCACGGTCATATCAGCCTCAAAATTCTGGAAGATTTGCCGGTTCAGTTCCTCCATACCATTAAAGACCGACAGCACCACAATCAGGGCCATTGTCCCCACGCCGACGCCGAGCATCGACAGAATAGACAGCCAGCTAATGAAGCTGCGTTTCTTACGCGAGAAAAAGTACCGGCGGGCAATCCAGACGGGGAGGTTCATAGTTTACTTGTG
This sequence comes from Spirosoma sp., assembly GCA_014377625.1. Lineage (GTDB taxonomy): Bacteria > Bacteroidota > Bacteroidia > Cytophagales > Spirosomataceae > Spirosoma. The sequence goes on along the minus strand of JACMPG010000325.1, from coordinate 9,919 downwards.
AATCGGTACGCCGAAGCGGAGTGAATGAGTGAATGGTTGCTGACGCAGTCGGAAAACTCGCGTTAGCAACGATTCACTCATTCACAATTCGCTCATTATTCGTCATCCTCATCCGGGGCGGGGGGAATGTCTAAGCCGGAAAAGAGTTTGTCCATCTTGTCGGCGTATTCGACGGTGTCGTCGATAAAGAAATTCAGTTCGGGTACAATGCGGAGCTGATGCCGGACGCGGTCGCCGAGGTGCTGACGGATCACCTTACCCTTATCGCGGATCTCATCGAGCAGTACGTCTTTATTGTTCGTACCCAGAAAACTCAGATATACGCGGGCTATGCTCAGGTCGGGCGATACGCGGACGCTGGTTACGGTGATGAAGGCACCATTGAAAAGGTGCGGCACATCGCGTTGAAAAATCCCGCTTAAATCCCGCTGCAACTGCCGGGACACTTTTTGCTGTCGTTTCGACTCCATAGTCTTCGTTTATTCAATCCAACTAATCGCACTAATGCGGGGTCAGAAATCAATATCGGCAAATATCCGATGCATTTTCCGTTCTGCCGAAATTGCCCGTAATTTTACAGTGAACAATGACCAGGTATCAGCCATCAATTTTGCCATCACTGATACCTGTTCATTGATAACTACTCACTGTGCTTAGCTTCTTTCGTTCGTATTATCCGCTGCTGTATGCGGCTTTGCTGGGGTTATTGCTCCTCATTCGGCTTCCGTTACTGTTGCACCCTTTCCCGCTGCTCATTCCTGAACTGGACTGGCTGCTGGTGGGCGAGCAGATGAGTTCGGGCAAATTGCTCTACCGCGACATCTGGGATAACGTCAGTCCGCTGTCGGCAGTGGTATATTGGGGGCTGAACGCAGTATTCGGTCGTTCTACGCTGGTCCTGCATATGACCGCTACGGCGGTGTCGGTGTTTCAGATCGTCTATTTCAACTACCTTGCCAACGCCCGCGCGTTCTTCTCTAACCGCACGTTCTGGCCCGGTCTGGTGTACATGCTTTTTCTGCATCTGTCTTTCGACTGCCTGACGCTCTCTCCCGTACTGATGTCTACTACCTTTCTGCTGCTGGCGCTGGGTACGCTGGTGAAGCAGATGGAACGCCGGGGGGCTACCGACGAAGTATTTGAGGTGGGGTTTTACATTGGCATTGCCGTTCTGTTTTACCTGCCCTCGGCGGTGTTTGTGATCTGGGCGGCTCTGTCGCTGCTGCTATACACGGGGGCCTCGTTCCGGCAATATTCACTGTCATTATTCGGCTTTCTGTTTCCGGTAGCGGTGGTTATTCTGTTTTATTACCTCAACGATAGCTTAGCCGACATTAACCGGAATCTGCTGGGGTCGGTGTTTCGGGTACGGCAGTACTCCCTCTCCAATTATCAATCGCTCATTGCCTCGCTGCTGATTCCGGTGGGACTGGGGGTGCTGGGGTTCCTGAGTTTGTTCAACACTACGGGCCGGTACGTCAATTTTCAGCAGCGGGTGCAGCAGATCATGGTCATCTGGTTCGGCGTGTCCGTGCTTACTATTGTGCTGATGCCGTTTCTGGCTCCGATGGCGTTCCTGAGTTTCGTACCACCAATGGCGTATTTCACGGTCTTTTATTTTGAGAATATGCGCAAACAGTGGCTGGCCGAATTGGGCTTTACGGTCGCTTTTGTCGCTATGCTACTCCTCTTTTATCAGGGAGCTATGGGCCTGTTACCAAACGCAGAGCTGGGGCGACTGAGTCAGCTACAGGTAAAGCCCTCGCCCCTACCCAGCGAGATTCGGAATCAGCGGGTCCTGATTATCGGCGAAGAACTCAGCGCGTACCGGACCAACCGGCTGGCCACGCCCTACCTGAACTGGGACCTGGCCAAGTATGATCTCAATAATCTGGACAATTACGAAGCCGTCATCAACGTATTCGACCACTTTAAAAACGATCCGCCCGATTATATCATCGACCGCGAAGACGTGATCCAGAAACTATTTCAACGCGCACCCGCCCTGGCCAACCGCTACGAAAGAACCGCCACCCCTGATGTTTATAAACGTAAGTAGGTTTGCGGTTGGGTGACGGCGGTATTCGCGCGTCAGCCAACCGCAAACCGTAAATCGTACCACCATGCCTAATTCTAATTACTCCTTCACCAACAAAAGAACCAGCCTGTACACGCTGCTCAGTGCGGTGTTCCTGACCAACGCCCTGATTGCCGAAATCATTGGCGTCAAAATCTTCTCTGCCGAAACGCTGATTGGCGTCAAACCGGCGCAGATTCATCTGTTTGGCGATTTTGTATTAGATTTCAACCTCACAGCGGGAGCGGTGATCTGGCCGTTTGTGTTCGTCACCTCCGACATCATCAACGAGTACTTCGGTAAGGCGGGCGTTCGGCGCATCTCGTTCCTAACGGCGGGGTTTGTGGCCTATAGCTTTGTGATTATTTACGCCGTCACGGTGCTGCCCCCGGCGCAGTTCTGGCTCGACGTCAACGCCACCGATCCATCGGGACAGCCCATCAATATCGACAATGCCTTCAAGATGATTTTCCGGCAGGGACTCGGTATCATCATTGGTTCGCTGACGGCCTTCCTGATCGGGCAGGTTCTCGACGCGTGGGTGTTTCAATACCTGCGCAGCATTACCGGCAGCCGCAAAATCTGGCTCCGCGCCACTGGCTCTACGCTGGTCTCGCAACTGGTCGATTCGTTTGTGGTGCTGGGAATTGCCTTTTACATATTCGGCAACTGGTCACTGGCGCAGGTAGTGGCGGTGGGCATTATTAACTACCTCTACAAAGCCACTACGGCCATTTTACTGACGCCATTGCTGTACGTAGCGCATTATTTCATCGACCGCCACCTCGGTAAAGAACACGCCGAAGACCTCGCCAACGAGTCGGCCATGAGTTCATTTATGTAAGCGGTTCTTAGCCGTTCCGTTTTTTCTTCTGCGTCGGCAGGGCTGCCACCTCACGTTCGCGTTCAACTGTCTCTACAAAAACAGCGTAATCGGCGGGTTCGATCCGGACGCCGAAGCGGTTGGCATACGCCTGCGTGAACTCGGCCCCGAAGTACAGAATAGCCGCCGTGTAATAAATCCAGACCAGGATTACTATCAGCGAGCCAGCCGCGCCGTAGGTTGAAGTGGTAGCGGTAGTTTCTATGTACAACCCAATCAGATACCGGCCCAGCGAGAACAGAACCGCCGTAAACACGGCACCCCAGCGCACACTTTTCCAGCCAATTTTGGCATCGGGCAGCACCTTGAAAATAATGGCGAACAGGGCCGTAATAACCGCCATGCTGATAAAGAAATTTACTCCGCTGATGAGTACCACGCTGATACGCGGGATGTATCGCGTCATAAAATTGCTCAGGGCCAGCACCATGCCATTGACGAGCAGCGAAACCAGCAACAGAAACCCCAGACTGATCACCAGTGACGATGACAGCAGCCGGTCTTTAATCAGCTTGAGCCAGCCCCGTTTTGGCTTGGCTTTGACCCGCCAGATCAGGTTGACGGAATCCTGAATCTCCACAAAAATCGTGGTTGAGCCAATCACCAGCGTTACGACGCCAATGAGCAGGGCCGTATTGGTTTTACCCGATAGCTGCACGTTTTTGATCATCTCCTGAATCTGCGCAGCCGCCTGATTGCCCACCAAGCCCTTGATTTGGGAGAAAATCTGCCCCTGAATGGCATCCTTGCCGAAGAAAATACTGATGAGCGAGATAATCATTACCAGCAGCGGAGCCAGCGAAAAAACGGTATAGTACGCCAGAGCCGCACTCAGTTTCAGGCAGCGGTCGTCAATGAAGCCATTGAACGAGTCGCACAGTAGTGCCCAGAAATCAGCGAGAAATTGCCTGATGGATTGGATTGTCATAGTCAGCAACCGGTTGGGCTGGTCAGGTTATAGAACGCCAAGTCATAAGTAAATACGTACTTGGGCAAATCTTGGGCAAATCGCTAACCCAAACAGCTTCTTATTCATCACAGAGTACGAATATAGCGTTGCCCGCCCAACGCCCGCATTTGTCGGGAAATTTGCCGGGTTCTGCGCTGTACGTAGGCCGACGGATTCGTGATGGAAAACTGACGGGGGTTGGGCAGCACGGCAGCGATGCGGGCGGCTTCGTCGCGGCTCAAATCAGCCGCCGGGTGGTGGTAATACCGCTGCGACGCGGCCTCTACGCCAAAGGTCATCGGCCCGGTTTCGGCCACGTTCAGGTATACTTCCAGAATGCGCTCTTTGCCCCAGATCAATTCAATCAGCACCGTGAAGTACACTTCCAGGCCCTTACGGATGTAACTGCGACCATTCCAGAGAAACACATTTTTGGCTACCTGCTGCGAAATGGTACTGGCCCCGCGCGGGCGTTTGCGACGCTGATTTTCTTTGATAGCATCCTGAATTTCGTCAAAATCGAAGCCCCAGTGTCTTGGAAAATCCTGATCTTCCGAGGCTACCACGGCCAGCGCGGCTTCTTTACTGATATTCTCGTAACTCCGCCATTTTTTATACACGTGGCCCGGCTCGTCTGCACCAAACGTACCCACCCAGCGCGATACGATTAGGGGCGTAATCCAGACCGGTACGTATTTCAGGGCGATGACGTAACCAATTGAACCGACAAACAGCCACAAAAAAGATTTGGCCACAAACCAGTATATCCGTTCCAGCAACGGACGTTCGCGGATGAAGCTCCGCGTCTGCTGCCAGCGGCCCCGTTTCTGAAGCCGGTCGGTCGTGGCATGAGCGGCTTTGGGCCGGGGCTGTGGCTGTGCGTCGGTGCGGAAGGTATTACGGCGACGGGGTGGGTTCATGCTTCTGTAACGTCAAATGACCACAAATGACTATGAATGACCAGTGAATGACAAGAGTTAATCGATAAATAAATCAGCCGCCACCCGGTCGGCAAAGAGTTTACCGGCTTCGGTCAGGCGCAACTGGTTGCCAGTCCGTTCAAGCCAGTTAGTCGTGTACAGCCGAGCAAGCTCCCGCGCCTGCCGCTGGGCAAAGTCAGCGTGTAACAGTATGTCGAGTTCGGTTAGCGAGCAGCCCCACTGCGTCCGTAAACCCGTGAGCAAATACTCATTTACCTGGTCGGCAGGAGTCAGTACTTCCACCGTAGCGGGCAATTTTCCAGCCTGTATATCAGCTACGTACCGAGCATTGTTAGCGACGTTATACTGACGGCTGGGGCCATTGTACGAGTGCGCACTGGGGCCAATACCAAGATACGGACGTCGTTGCCAATAGGCAGTGTTGTGCCGGGCATAGTGACCGGGCGTAGCAAAATTCGAGATTTCGTAGTGTTCATAGCCAGCTCCGGTCAGGGCACGGGTCAGTTGCTCGCACTGACTGGCGGCCAGTTCCTCGTCCGTCGCCGGGAGTTTCCCGCTGGTGGTCCATCGCCCAAACGCCGTATCGGGTTCAATAGTCAGGGCGTAGGCCGACAGGTGCGGCACATTCAGCGACAGCATTGTATCGAGATCGCGCTGCCAAATGCTCTCGCCTTCCCCCGCTGAGAGAAGGGGTTGAAAATTCAGGACTGGGATGCCGTAGATCAGATCGACGCTCAGGTTGTCAAAACCGGTGTCCTGAGCGTGCTGTACGCAGGTTTGGGCTTCGGTGGCGGTATGGGCGCGGTTCATCCAGCGCAGTGTGGCCTCGTCGAACGTCTGAATGCCGATGCTCAGCCGGTTCACGTACCGGCGCAGCAATGGGAGTTTGTCGGGCGTCAGGTCATCGGGGTTCGCTTCAAGGGTGATTTCGGCGGTGGGGTCAACGGTAAAATGTTGGTGGATAGCCCCGAAAATCTGCTCTAAATCCGCTTCGGTCAGCAATGAGGGCGTTCCCCCGCCAAAATAGATGGTTTCGAGGGTTTTACCGGGCAGGTAGTCTTTCTGGAGCTTAATTTCCTGACAAAGTGCGTCAATCAGGGCCGGTTTCTGCCGCAGACTCGTACTGAAATGGAAATCGCAGTAGTGGCAGGCTTGCTTGCAGAACGGGATGTGCAGATACAGGTGCATATAGCTGTATGACACCAAAGCCGGGCGGGGGGTTCCGGGCTTTTTATGAACCACGAACGTGGCATCGTGGTGCGGCAGACGCGGATCAGCCCGTATATTTGGCTTAGAATCCCGCTGATGCATGAACGCGCAAAACCAGTTACCTGAAGCAGACCAACACGATTTAGCCGACGAGCGGGCCAGACTCCGCGAGCTGACCAGCCAGAGCTGGAATCTGGAGCTGGTCATTTCGGGCGCGGCCCTGTTTGCTACGCTCAGTCTGGCCGGTAGTCTCGACGAGGCACTGACCTACTACCGCTACAACCTGATGCCCGATGAAGCTTATTTTCACGATATACTGCCGGTTCAGATTGTGAGTTTGTGTAAAGTAGCCTGTTACGTGCTGTTCGGCGCGTTTCTGGCCAACTTTGTGATGCGGGCTTTTTGGGTATCGCTGGTTGGTCTGCTGGCTGCGTTTCCCGGCGGCATTCGGTACAACGAGATTGCTATGCTGAGCAAATACGGCCAGGAGCGTCAGGCGCAACGGCTGGGTTCGCTGGATGGCTACATTATCCGGCTTGACCAACGCTGCAACGTCATTTTTGCACTGGCATCGGTCATGGCCATTATCTTTCTTATCGTTGCCCTGAGTTATGTCCTGCTCGTTATGGTAGCTACCCTGTTGCAGTGGTACGTGCCACCCAATCTATATGGCACGGTAATGCTGGTGCTTCGGTATGTGTTACTGGCCTTACTCGGCTTCTATATGCTCATCTCGCTGAGTGCTGCCATTCCTGCGCTTCGGGATCATCCGCGTCTGGCACCGCTGGTATTTCGGGCATCCACAGCCCCCTACCTCCTCATGCCCGGCATTGGCAGACCTGTTCAGTACATTATTTACACCTTCTTCAGCAATGTCCCCAGGAAGACCCTTTATAAGCGATTTGGAGTAATTATGATCTTTTTTATCCTGATTGAACTGGTGGTGATGTTCATAGACGTTAGCCGGATTAAAGGATTGGACGTGTTCGACAACCGGGCGTTTATGAGTCTGAACGCAGCCCGGTACGTGGTGAACGATGCGGATTATGACAACCTGCGCCCCGCCCCCGAACTGGCCGACCTGGCATCTATACAGGCCGACGTTATCCGGGAGCCGTATCTGCGGCTGTTTGTGGCGTACCCGAAACAACTGGACGAAGACCTGCTTAAGCTAAACAGGGAGCCAGTCTGGCCCGATACCCTTACGCGGCAACAGCGACGCGAACGCCGGGCCGCGTGGCGTCTGAATGCAATCAGTCAATACTTTGGGGTATATATCAATGATTCTCTGTACCGAAAACCCGACTTTCTATTTACCGAACGTACCGAAAATCAGCAACGCGGGCTAACGGCTATCCTGCTGCCGGGGAATCTATTGACGGGAAAAAACACGCTGCGGCTGACCATACCTGACTCGACCAGCAAACCGAAAACGTACACGGAGATTCCATTCTGGTATATCCCTGAATAGCAGACATTCAGACCGTTACCGCTCCGGGCAACTCTTGCACCGCTTGCCCTTTTTGTACTTCTTGCAACACTTCTTCAGAACGCACTCCTCGCCCAGTGACGGGCGTACCAGCGAGCGAAGGGCAGAGGTAGATTCGGTTACGTCAGAAAAGGGGGGTTCAGTGTTCATGCCGTTGGCTGTGGGTAATACGCCACAAAAGTGATATTGTTTAGACTAAATACAAATAACAAACATGAAGAAGTTCCCATTGGTCATCGGTTTCTGCGTATTGGCGGGCTTAGCTTTAGCACATGAGTTCTGGCTGGAGCCCAGTCAATATGTTGTTCGCACCGGCGCGCGCATCAACATTCAGGTGATGGTGGGCGAAAGCTTCGACGGCGAACGTTCAGAAGGCGTGAAAAACCGCATTGTGCAGTACCGGCACCACACCACTATCGGCAGCACCGACCTTGCCCCCGCCCTGACCAATGGCGCCTACGGCAACGTGACGGTACAACTCAACACGCCCGGCACACACCTGTTCAGTTTTGCCAATACCCCCAAGTTTCTGGCCATGAAGGCTGACAGTTTTCTTTTATATCTCCAGGAAGACGGCTTAACCAATGTCATTGCGGCCCGGAAGCAGCGCAGCGAAACCGGCAAACCCAGCCGCGAACTCTACCAGCGGTGCGTGAAAACACTAGTACAGGTTGGCAACAAACCCGACAACACCTTCGCCAAACCAACCGGGATGCCGCTGGAGATTATGGCCGATAAAAATCCGTATAGCCAGCGCGTTGGCCAGCCCATCGGGTACCGGATTCTGTTCGGTAATAAACCCGTTTCGGGCGCGCTGGTCCGGTACTGGAACCGCGATTTGACCAATCAGCTTTCGGAAGAAAAGCAACGCTCCGACGCCCAGGGCCGGGTTCAGTTCGCACTCAAACCCGGCAAAAATATGGTCAGCGTAGTGCACATGATCCCGGCCAGCGACACCGCTCAGGCCCGCTACCAACCCGCCAACTGGCACAGCTACTGGGGCAGTTTAACCTTTGGCAGCAAGTAAAGAGTGCATGATACACCATAAATCCATGAAAGACCTTTCCCGTTACCGCGATATTGGCGTACTGGTCATCCGGCTGGCTTTTGGGTTTCAGTTGGTGCGGGTTTCCTACACCTACGCCCTGTTTCCGGCTGAGAACATCCCGGCGTTTATGGGTTACCTGACCTCACTCGGGGTTCCCTTCCCAACCCTTGGAGCCTACCTGGCCTCCTACACCGAGTTTGTAGGGGGTATTCTGCTGCTGCTGGGCCTCTATACGCGTTGGGCCACAGTGTTTCTGATTGTCAACTTCAGCGTTGCGTTCGGCCTGGCGCACCTGTCCATCGGCGATACGTACCAGAACACCTTTCCCTCGCTCAACCTGCTGGCCGTGTCCATTTTCCTGCTTCTCAACGGCCCGGGACGCTACGCCCTGACAAAGGAGTAAGGGGGGGAGCTGACGCAAAGACTACCGATACCGGCGGGGTTCATCATTGATCAACCTCTACCACCATCTCAATTTCAACGGCGTAGTTACTGGGGAGCATGACCATGCCCACAGCCGAGCGGGCGTGTTTGCCCTTGTCGCCGAAGACGGCTACCAGCAAATCGGAACAGCCGTTGATGACTTTGGGCTGGTCAGGAAAATCAGGGGTGGAGTTTACGAAGCCCGTCACTTTCACAATGCGCCGGATACGGTCGAGGGTGCCGAGTTCGGCTTTGAGCGTCGAGAGTATCGAGATGGTAGCCTGCCGGGCGGCATCGTAGCCCTGTTCGATGCTCAAATCCTGACCAAGCCGCCCCGTAAACGGCGTACCGTCGGCGTGGGCCGGCACGTGACCGGCCAGAAACACCAGATTGCCCGTCCATACGGCTTTCACGTAGTTGGCAACGGGTTTACTGGGTGCGGCCAGCGTAATACCCATTTTGGCGAGTGTGGCCTCAACCGTCTGCGCCTGGGCAGCGGTGGTGAGGAGGAGGAGGAAGAGGAGTTTTTTTAACACAGAGGAAAGGAGCGGTCCGACGGGTCGGTTAATCATGGAGAGAACAGAGATGCCAAAGGGATAAAAGAGAAAAACAGACGAAAACTCCTTTACTCTGTGAAATCTCCCCTCCCTCTGTGTCAGAACTTACTTTTCCCGGAAGTCCAGTTGCTGAATCAGAGCCGGAGTCTCCGGGGTGAGAGTGAAAAATACGTCGATGTTGCCGCGCTCGCCGTATAGCAGAAAGTGGCCGCGCAGCTGGTTTTCGGGTTGCAACTCCCCTACCCGAGTGATTTTCCCGGTTTTGGCATAGAGGTCATCCAGCACCTTCCGGCGCGTGGCCACGGATTTATCGGGAAAGAAATTCTCCGCAAAAATCCCGCTT
>JACMPG010000324.1 GCA_014377625.1 Spirosoma sp. | reverse complement strand
GGTGGCGGTGCGGCAACTGGTGGAGCGGCAGGGCTGGCACTACGCGGGTTTGCAGAAAGACGAATACGGAAAACCCCACCTGGCGGGCTACAACGCCTATATCTCGCTGTCGCACACGGGGGGCTGGGCCTCGGCGGTACTCCATAGGTCCCGCCCGGTGGGCATCGACATTGAACCCATGCGCGACAAGTTTACGCGGGTAGTACCGCGCATTTTATCGGAACCCGAAATTGCCCACGCGGCTGGCGACCCCGCGCGGCTGGCCATGTACTGGTGTGCCAAAGAAAGTTTGTATAAACTCTACGGCAAGCGGCAGCTCACCTTCCGGCAGCACCTCTTCATTGACCCCTTTCCCGACGGAGCTACCCAGCTCACCGGCCACGTCCGCCTGCCCGACCACGATGAGCAGTTGACCATCTGCTGCTACCGCATCGGTCCGGGGCTGCTGGCAGTGGCGTTTTGATGGGATACGATCACAATGTGAATCGAACTGGCTTACGCACGTAGGTCGTAGAGAATAGGTCAGCGAACTTTCCCTGTCATACTGAGGTACGAAGCATCTCTATGCATGTTGAGTACGTGAGATGCTTCGTATCTCAGCATGACAAAAACGCTTTTTTGAAATGATTTAACCTAATTTCTTTGGCCTACGTGATAACGTTCACACTTTGGTAATATATGATTCTTGTTTAGTGTATCAGTGCAGTATTTGCAGTCAACCTATCTCATTCAAAATACTGAAAATCAAGATTTTATAAATTTTATCCATCTTTTTATAGTATAATAATTTTTATTTTTTCTTAGAAAAGTCACACAGTAGATTATCCTTTCTTTATCATTCCTGAAGGACTGAAATTTGGCGGCTTCAACGCTGATTTTTGCGGCTTCAATTAACTCTCCAACCGTATGAAGGTTCATTACCTCTCTCCAATTTCGGGTACGTATCGGCTGCTGATTTGCCTGCTTCTGGCAACTGCGCCAGTGCTGGCAATGGCCAAACCCATTCACGGACCAACTACCCGACCACCCGCCGACATCACCGTTTCCGGGCGCGTGACCGATGCCGCTACCAATGAGGCCCTGGCCGGTTGTACCGTTGTCCTGAAGGGTACTCAGCGTGGTACCACTACCGATGCCAATGGCACGTACAGCCTTGTCGTACCAGATGCAAACGCCACGCTGGTCTTCGGCTTTATCGGTTTCAACCAGCAGGAGATAGCCGTTGGTAACAGAAATACCATCAACGTAGCCCTCACTTCATCGGCGTCTGAACTGGCGCAGGTGGTGGTGGTGGGTTATGGCAGCACGGCCAGGAAAGACATTACCGGGGCCGTGACGTCCATCAAAAGCACGGAGTTTAACCGGGGCGTCATCAACTCGCCGGAGCAGCTTATTCAGGGCAAAGTGGCAGGCGTAAACGTTACGTCGGCAAGTGGCGAGCCGGGTGCCCAACAGCGTATTACGGTACGCGGCCCCGGGGGCGTTCGGACGGGTAGTACGCCGTTGTTCGTACTGGATGGGCTGGCACTGGACAACTCCAGCACGGGCGGTGCTACCAACCCGCTTACCTTTTTGAACCCCCAGGACATCGAAAGCATCGACGTGCTGAAAGACGCCAGTGCCACCGCCATTTACGGGTCGCGCGGGGCTAACGGGGTTATTCTGATTACGACCAAAAAAGGAAAATCAGGCAAGCCAACGCTGAACGCATCGGTCAGTCTTGGTATCTCGAACCTGAGCCGTCCGCTGAACTTATTCTCTGCCGACGAGTACCGCAAACAGGTCGTGGCCCTCGGCGGGGTGCTGGACGATAAAGGAGCCAATACCGACTGGCAGAAGGAGATTACCCGCACGGCCTACACTAAAAATTACAACCTGTCATTTGGCGGGGGTAGCGACAAAACGACGTACTATGGCTCGGTGGGCGTTCAGCGGCAGGAAGGCATCCTCAAAAACAGTAACCTCGACCGCTACACGGGCCGCATCAACGTATCGCAAAAACTGATCGAAGACCGGCTTATCGTAGATGTAAATCTGAGCGCATCCTACACGGACAATCAACGCCCCCCCATCGACAACTCGTCGGGCGGTTCGGCACCGGGCAGTCCGGGCAGTCTGGTGGGCGGTGCCCTCGCGGCCAACCCCACCTATCCGGCCTACGATGCCGACGGCAATCCGTTCAAATACCAGAGTGGAAATCCGCTGACGACGCTGGCATTGCAGAAAGATGTAACGTCAACGACCCGGATTATTGCGAACGTCAGTCCGTCGTTCAGAATCATCGACGGGCTGGTGTATAAGCTGAACCTCGGGGCCGATTATTCGACGGCTACCCAGGATTTGCAGTCGCTGGCGAGTGCGGTACCGCAGCAGGACGGTCGATTCGAGACGGTCAACTCCATTAACCGCAACACGCTGGTAGAGAACTACCTGACCTACACACTGAACCGGCCCGATCATGGCCTGACGGTACTGGCGGGGCATTCGTACCAGAAGTTTTTTATTCAGGGCCGGAATTTCAGCATCAACAAATTTCCGATTTCGCCCATCGAGCCGATTTATAATCCGGGTTTAGGACAGGATTTGTCGCTGGCCAACAACAAGCCCGGCGGTTTTGCCATCCAAAATGAACTTCAGTCGTTCTTTGGCCGGATTAATTACCAGTATCGTGACCGGTACCTCGCCACGGCAACGGTCCGGGCCGACGGGTCGAGTAAATTCGGAGCCAACAATAAGTACGGTGTTTTCCCATCGTTCTCGCTCGGCTGGCGTATTTCGGAAGAAGATTTCCTGAAAAATGGCCCCTTCACCGACCTGAAACTCCGCGCGGGTTACGGCCGTACCGGCAACCAGGAAATTCCGTCGAAAATCACGCAGGCCCTGTTCACCTCGCAGGTTGGCCCTACCACCAGCTACCCCCTCGACAACGGCACAACCTACCCCGCAGGTACCTCCTACACCCGGCTGGCCAATCCCGATATTCAATGGGAAGTCTCGAATCAGACCAACATCGGGCTTGACTTTGGTCTGTTCAAAGGTGCGTTCAGCGGTTCGATCGATTATTTCCACAAAGTATCGAACAATATCCTGCTCGAAGTTATACCCGCCGACCCCGTGCAGCCCGCCAGTACGTTCTGGACCAACGTGCCGGACATGACCATCACGAACCAGGGGCTTGAACTGGCCCTCAACTACCGCTACGCCAGTCTGAACGGCTTTCGGTTTGATATTGGCGGCAACATGACGTTTATCGACAACATTGTCAGGAATTCGCCGTATTCCGTCATCCAGTCAGGGTCAGCGTCAGGGTCGGGGCTTTCGTCGGCTACCATCAACGGCTACATCAACGGGCAGCCCATCGGTACGTTCTTCCTGAAAGAATTTACGGGCTTCGATGAGAAAGGCATCAGTACCTTCCGCGATGTGGACGGCGACGGCATCATAACCGACAAAGACCGGGTGGCGGTTGGCTCAGCTCTGGCTACAAAGCAGTTCAATATTAACGCCAGCACCTCGTGGAAAGGCTTCGATTTAGCTCTGAACTTCAACGGCGTATCGGGAAACAAGATTTACGACAACACAGCTAACGCCAATTTTTACAAGCTGCGGCTCTCCAAAGGGCTGAACACCACACCCGAAGCCATTCAGTTTCCGAATGAGTCGGTCAATAACTCGGCACCGGTGTCGAGCCGCTACCTGAAAAACGGTTCGTTCTTCCGGCTCAACAACGCCACGCTGGGCTACAGCCTGAACCCCAAACTGATTGGTATGGGCCGCTGGATTCAGGGCATCCGGCTGTCGGCAACGGGGCAGAACCTGTTCGTGATTACGAAATACGACGGCTTCGACCCCGAAGTAAACACCGACCGCACCGTGAACGGCATTTCGTCGTATGGCATTGACTACCTGAGTTATCCCAAACCCCGCACGTTTGTACTGGGACTAAATATCACATTTTAATGAAAACGAAACTCACATCTTTACTGGCTGTGGCTGGCCTTCTTTACCTGGGCAGTTGCACGAACCTGAACGAGCAGATCCTCGACGAATCGTCGGTGTCGGGTTTATCGGACAAACAGGCGGCTGATGGTATCCTGGCCCCGGTGTATGCCCGACTGCCGGATTTGTACACGCATACGATCTATTTTGCTTTGCAGGAAATCTCGACCGATGAGGCTATTCTGCCCTACCGGGGCGGCACCGACTGGGGCGACAACGGCATTTATCTGTCACTGCACCAGCACACCACCACCAGCACCGACCCTAACGTCAGGAATGCCTGGCTGCTGGCGTTGCAGGGTATTTCGCGGAGCATCACGGCCCTCAACACGCTGCCCTCGCTAAACGATCCAAGTGCGAAAACCTACATTGCCGAAGCGCGGGGGATGCGGGCGTTTTACAACATGATGCTACTGGACATGTTCGGGCTGGTATTCGTGAAAGAAGATGTAAATGCTACGTCTTCCATTCTGCGTGGAACCGACGCGATAGAATACGTGAAGAAGGAGTTTCTGGCCGTTGAACCGGACTTAACCAACGTCAATAACCCCGGTCGGCTGAGCAAAAATGCCATATATGGGTTGCTGGCACGGCTGCACCTGAACTCGGCTGTCTACCGCGACCGCTACGCTACGTCGTTCACGTTTCAGCCTGCCGACATGGACAAAGTAGTTGAGTACACCGACAAGATTATCAACTCCGGTCAGCACGCGCTGGCTCCCGAATATTTCTCGCTGTTCGATTCGGACAACCATACAAACAAGGAACTGGTGTTTGCCATTGACCAGCGGGCCGAGCTTAACGGACACAACCGCCTGGCCTATTTTTCGCTCTCCGGCGACCAGTTTCCACTACCCGCTTTCCCAGCCGCCAACGGCACCGACGGCCCGGCCATCACGTCGGATTTTTACCGCTCGTGGGTAGCAGCCAATGGCACCAAAGACCCGGCAACGGACCCGCGCTTTTACAAGCAGAACCTGTCGATTTATTCAAATCCGGGCGACTCATGCGTGGCAGCCGGCGATTTCAACATCAACCGGGGAATTTTGCGCGGGCAGCAGTACGGCCTGTTGCGGGTAAACGGTGCGTTTGTGAAATGCCCGGATGGGAAATTTAAAGTGGGTAAACTCTTCAACGTGACCCGCAACCGCCCCACGCTGGCCGTTAACTTCACGGAGCAGATTGATTTCACCGTGCCGGGCAGCGATTACAATACGGGCTACCGGGTGGAGAAGTATGAGTTCAGTAAAAAATCGACCAGCGGGCGTAACCTCGGCGATGCCGACATCGTGATTTTCCGCCTGGCCGATGCCTATCTGATGCGGGCCGAAGCCAAACTCCGCAAGAGCAACGATGCGGCCGCTGCCCTCGCCGACGTAAATACCGTTCGCGCCAGCCGCACCGCCCGTCAACCCGCTCCAATTGCCCTGACAACCATGAACCTGGACCTGCTCCTGCGCGAACGCGGGTTCGAGTTTTACTGGGAAAGCCAACGCCGGACCGACCTGATTCGCTTCGGTAAATACGAAAGCACCTGGACCGAAAAAACCAACAGCGACCCTAAAAAGCGGCTCTTCCCCATCCCCCAGACCGCCATCGACGGAGCCTCCAACCTGCCGGGCTACCTGAAGCAGAATGATGGGTATTGATTGAGGTATAGTATCTTTTACGATCGGCTTTTCATTTGACTGTCACTACATTGCGATAGTCAAATGAAAAGCCGATTTTGCTTTATAGTCTTAAACCGCTTATAAGATGGACAGCCTGCAACCCAACCGAAGAACGTTTTTTAAAACGGCTATAGCCAGTCTGCCGCTGGCAACACGTATACTACCTATACCAGGCAGGACAGGAGAACCGGGAAAGCCAGACCATCTGCGATTAAGCTGCAACCTGTTTTCGTTTAATGAACCCCTGATGAGTGGGCAAATGACGCTGGAGGATGTAATCAAACTCTGTTCCGAGATTGGGTTCGATGCCGTTGACCCAACCGGCTACTACTTCCCCAACTACCCAGCCATCCCGGATGATAGCTACGTGTATCAGATTAAACGAAAGGCGTTTCGTCTGGGTCTCGACATCAGCGGAACGGGTGTCCGCAATGATTTTACGCTTCCCGATGCAGCCCGCCGAAAGGCTGAGGTGGGGCTGGTGACAAAATGGACAGACCTGGCGGCCAAACTGGGGGCACCCGTTATCCGGGTTTTTGCCGGTACGGGTAAAGAGCTGCCGGTGGGCTACAATCGGGAGGAGGTGACGGGATGGGTAGTCGAAGCCATTCAGGAATGCGTTGATTATGCCGCTAAACGAGGGGTACTAATTGTGTTACAAAATCACGCTGACTTTATCCAGACGGCTGACCATATTCTGGACATCCTACAACGGGTCAACTCCGAATGGCTGGCAGTTAACCTGGATATTGGCAGTTTCCGAATCGGCGACCCTTACGAACAGATTGCCCGCGTGGCCCCGTATGCGGCTACCTGGCAAATCAAAGAAAACATGTTTGTTAACGGGCAGGAGGTAGAGACCGATTTGCGGAAAATTGCGCAGATCGTGCGCGAATCCGGCTATCGGGGCTATCTACCCATCGAAACGCTGGGCAAGGGCGACCCGCGCCAAAAAGTACCCGCCTTTTACGAAAAAGTAAAAAAAGCGTTGACAGCCAATCAATAAGCCCCCTCCAGATTCAGCACCTTCATAGACTACCATCAACGGAGTCTCCAACCTGCCGCTGTTACGCAACGTCCGACTCAGCACCGATTAATTCAGCCAGAATCTTCTGAGCGGCAATGGAAATGACCGTTCCCGGTCCGAACACGCCTTTTACGCCCGCGTCATAGAGGTATTGGTAATCCTGCGCCGGAATAACGCCCCCGGCAATGACCATAATATCTCCCCGGCCAATGGCGTTGAGTTCGGCAATCAACTGCGGCACCAGCGTTTTGTGGCCAGCGGCCAGACTGGACACACCCACAATGTGTACGTCGTTTTCGGCGGCCTGCCGGGCCACTTCGGCGGGGGTCTGAAACAGCGGTCCCATGTCTACGTCGAAGCCGAGGTCGGCAAAGCTCGTGGCAATGATTTTGGCGCCCCGGTCGTGTCCGTCCTGCCCCATCTTGGCCACCAGTATACGCGGTCTTCTGCCGTCGAGTTCGGCAAAGCGGTCGCTCATCTCGCGGGCCAGCCGGAAGTTTTCATCGTCCGACACCTCCGCCAAATACACGCCCGATACGGCCCTCATGGTGGCTTTGTGCCGCCCAAAGACCTTCTCCAGTGCGTCGGAGATTTCGCCCAGCGTAGCGCGTTGGCGGGCGGCTTCCACGGCGAGGGCAAGGAGGTTTCCCTCGCCGGCCCGGCTGACCGCACCAGCCGCTTCGGTCAGCCGGGCCAAACTGGCCTGTACCTTCGGCTCGTTCCGCCCTTCTTTCACAGTTTTGAGTCGGGCCAACTGACTTTCGCGCACGGCCTGATTGTCGATATCCAGCAGGTCAATTTGGGTATTGGCGTTGGTCCGGTACTTATTCACACCCACAATTACGTCTTTACCGCTGTCGATGCGGGCCTGCTTGCGGGCGGCTGCTTCCTCGATGCGGAGTTTGGGCAGCCCCGTGTCAATGGCTTTGGTCATGCCGCCGAGTTCTTCCACTTCCTCAATCAACGCCCAGGCTTTTTCGGCCAGTTCATGGGTCAGGTATTCTACGTAGTACGAACCGCCAAACGGGTCGATGGCGCGGGTTACGTCGGTTTCGTGCTGGAGGTACAACTGCGTATTGCGGGCAATACGGGCCGAAAAATCGGTGGGGAGCGCAATGGCTTCGTCGAGCGAGTTGGTGTGCAGACTCTGCGTACCGCCCAGTACAGCGGCCAGGGCTTCGATGGTCGTTCGGGCTACGTTGTTGAACGGGTCCTGCTCGGTCAGGCTGTAGCCGGAGGTCTGGCAGTGGGTCCGCAACATGAGCGATTTGGGGCTTTTCGGCGCAAACTGCTGCACAATCTTCGCCCACAATAACCGACCGGCCCGCAGTTTGGCAATTTCCATAAAGTGGTTCATGCCGATGCCCCAGAAAAACGACAGGCGCGGGGCAAAATCGTCAATGGCCATACCAGCCGCCATGCCCGTGCGGATGTATTCGAGACCATCGGCCAGGGTGTAGGCCAGTTCGATATGGGCCGGGGCACCCGCTTCGTGCATATGGTAGCCGCTGATGCTGATGCTATTGAACTTCGGCATATACTGGCTGGTGTACGCAAAAATGTCGCCAATGATGCGCATGCTCGGCGCAGGCGGGTAGATGTAGGTGTTGCGCACCATGAACTCCTTCAAAATGTCGTTCTGAATCGTACCCGACAGGTTCTCCGGTGCCACACCCTGCTCTTCGGCAGCTACGATGAAAAATGCCATGATGGGCAGCACAGCCCCGTTCATGGTCATACTCACCGACATCTCATCCAGCGGAATCTGATCGAACAGAATTTTCATATCCTCCACCGTGTCGATGGCCACGCCCGCCTTACCCACGTCGCCTACTACGCGCGGATGGTCGGAGTCGTAGCCCCGGTGGGTGGCGAGGTCAAAAGCTACGGACAACCCTTTCTGGCCAGCCGCGAGGTTACGCCGGTAAAACGCGTTGGAGGCTTCGGCGGTGCTGAAACCCGCGTATTGCCGGATGGTCCAGGGCCGCTGCGTGTACATACTGGCATACGGCCCACGCAGATACGGCGGGATACCAGCCTGCTCTCCGGCCACGTCGGGCGCGTCGGCAGCGGTGAAATAGGGTTTCTGGCGAATACCCTCTGCCGTAGTAAAACCTGACTGGGCGGGGGCGGTGGTACGTGAGGTGGTCATAGAGTTCGTTGATAAAGCAGTTGGGCCGTGCGTTCAATCTCGGCTTTGAGCTTCTGGTTACTAAGGATATTCCAATGCAACACATCGAAGAAAAACGGCATGGGACTGTCTTCTTCGAGCGTAAAATGAATGTGCGCTACGGTGTCGCGACTGACGTCGGGGCCAACAAGGGCCAGGTCCACATCAGAGCCGGGGCGGTTAGTACCTTTGGCCCGCGAGCCGTACAGCCATACCTGCTCAATGTCAGAACGCTGAGCAAAGAGTTCGTTCATGTACGTCAGGTCGGTATCACGCAGGCCGTAGGTCAAGCTATAGTCTGGAAGCGTATCCATAGTCGTTCCGTAATGGGAAAGTAACGTTGTTTGATAAGGGTTTCAGCCGTTAAACTGGTTGCTTCGTCGTAGGTGTGTGCCAGCAAGTTTCGCTGTTTAAGCGCGTCGAGCCATTCGTACCCGTCGGCTTCGCTTACCAGCTCAGCCAGTACGCCCTTCTGAATAGCAGCACGGGGTGAGTTTAGCTCATCGTAACCGTTTTCAAGGCAATAGTCGCGCATGGGTTTCCACGCTAATTCGAAGGTATATTCAAAAACCTGAATCAGCCCGGCCCGTTCCAGTTCGCTATACTCTGGCTTTTCCACAGCCGCTTTTAACTGGTTGAAAGCCCGGTCAAATGTCTCGTATCGTTCCTGCCAGCGTTTGGCCATGCTTTTGTTTGTTAGAGGGATTCATTCAAACTCCGTCGGTAGCCGCCGTTCGGGCAGCCAACCTAAAAGGTCTTTGGGAGACCTTTTAGGTTTATGGATAGTCTCTTCGTCGTGGCGGTATTTGGTAACGCCCACCAGCACCCGCCCGTTTTTCACGGCTTCGATTCGTTCCTGATACGCCCGGTCAAGTTTGGTCTGCACAAACCCGGTGCCGAACGCAGCCGTCAGCCCGCCCATTGCCTGTAGCTGCTCAAACAGGGGCCAGGCGGCTTCGGTTAGTTGGTGGGTCAGGGTTTCGACGTAATAGCTGCCCGCCGAGGGGTCGGCCACTTTGTTCATGTACCCTTCGTCGGCCAGCAGCAGCGATACGTTCCGGGCCATGCGCTGGCTGAATTCCGGGTCTGCCGACGTGGTCAGTACCGTATCAAACGGCATCACGGTCAGGGCGTCGCAGCCACCAATGGTGGCCGACATCGCTTCGGTAGTAGCCCGCAGCAGGTTGGTGTAGGGCGTGGCCGCAGCGTCGTAAAACGTTGAGGTCTGCGCGTGGATGAATACGGAGTTGTTGGTCGTTAGCCAGGCGTCGTTTGTCGTCAACAACCGCTGGAACAGGACACGAAGGGCGCGGAGTTTGGCAATCTCAACAAAGTAACTCGTACCGACCGATACCGACAGCCACGTTTTCGGCACGAACAAACCGGGCGCGAGTCCGGTCTGCGTCAGCGCGGTATAGCGTTCGGTCAGGCGGGCCAGCAAAAAGGCCAGTTCCTGCGTGGCGGTGGCTCCGGCGTTGTGAAAATCGTGACTACCGATGCCTACCGTAAGGAACTGGGGGGAGTCGGCGGTGAGTTGGGTAACGTCGGCGAGGTCGGTAGCTGATACGTCGTTTCCCAATAGTAGACCGCCTTTCAGCCGATACGGGGCAACGGTTTTCAGGGCTTCCACAAACGGCACGGCGTTATTGGCCAGACGAAAAAAGACCGGCTTTTCGCTCAGCTTAATCCCGTGCAACAACCGGGACAACTGCTCGACCGGCCATTTGCGGGGTACGGCAAGAAAAAAGGCATCGGCACCGGTAGTCAGCGCATTACGCAGGATTTCATTTTGTTCGGCCAATGGGTTGTCAATGGCGTATTGGGGCGTGTTGAGCCAGCCGGGCTGGTTTTTCTGCACCGATTGTATGGCATTGAGCGGCAGTTGGGCAAGATCGTCGGCAGTATAGTAGGCATCCAGCAAAAACCCATCCGGCGAATCCACGCCGGGCGAATCCACGCCGGACAGCTTCCAGCGGAGGGCATCGGCGGTACGTTCAGTTTTAAGTTCGCGACGCACCTGCGCCAGCCAGTCGGCTTTGGTGGCAGATGGAAAATCGGGCTGTTTATCTGTATTCATTTATTCGTCCAAAACAATACGGGTAAAAGTAGTAGTTTCTCTTTTCGAGGACAAGGAAGCGATTGAAAGAGCGTATGGCCCTTCGATTTGCATTATTCAAAGGGATTAACCTAAGCGTTTGACCTTCTGGTACGAAGGCGTAACTTTCGCTTAACAATAGCTGAGTATTAGCCTGACTCCGCGAAATAAAGCTGGTCTGACGGGGGCTTCCCATCGGCTTATTTGCTACTTTTGTCTCCCCTTTTTTTGACTGACCAGCTCGCTGGTCGGCCATCGTAATTTGTCAGTACCCGTGAACGTAACACCCCAGCCCAACATACAGCGTGAAGTAACTACGGTCTGGAATCGCTGCCTGAGCGTGATTCGGGATATTGTTCCCGAAGATAGTTTCAATATCTGGTTCGAGCCGATCAGACCGGCCCGGCTCAACGGAAAAGTCCTGACCATTCAGGTACCGAGCGAATTCTTCTACGAACACATCGAAGAAAACTTTGTTCATGCGCTGCGGAAAGCGCTGGACGTGGCCATTGGCCGCGATGGCCAGCTTGAGTACTCGATTATTGTCGATAATGGCGACAGTCAGAACAAGCCGCTGACGGTAAAAATGCCCACCACCAAAACCCCGCAAACCGCCAGGCCCGACAACGTTACGCCCAATCTGCTGCGGAGTCCGTTTGAACTCAAAGACCTCGACTCGCTCACCCTCGACTCGTACCTTAACCCAAGCTATACCTTCGACAACTACATTGAGGGAGACTGCAACCGGCTGGCCCGGCAGGCGGGCTATGCCGTGGCTGAGCGACCCGGCATTACGTCGTTCAATCCACTCATGATTCACGGAGGTGTAGGGCTGGGCAAAACCCATCTGGTGCAGGCCATTGGCAACTACATCAAAAACAACAATCAGAATAAATTTGTCCTCTACGTTACGTCGGAGAAGTTTACCAACCAGTTTCTAAACGCCGTCCGCTCCGATGGTATCCGCGACTTCACGTCCTTTTACATGCAGGTGGATGTACTGGTGATTGACGACGTGCAGTTTTTGCAGAAGAAGGAGAAGACGCAGGAGATTTTCTTCCACATCTTCAACCACCTCCACCAGTCCGGCAAGCAGATTATCATGACCTCCGACCGCGCCCCGCGCGCTCTCGACGGACTCGAAGACCGGCTGCTCTCGCGGTTTAAGTGGGGACTGTCTGCCGATCTACAAACACCCGATCTGGAGACGCGCATTGCCATTATTCAGAAGAAGCTACAGGCCGAGGGGGTTTTTATCGAGAACAACGTGATCGAGTACCTGGCCCACAGCGTCAACACCAACGTACGCGAACTGGAAGGCGTCATTATCTCGCTGATGGCGCAGGCATCGCTGAACCGGCGCGAGATTGACCTCGATCTGGCTAAAACCACCCTCCGCAGCATCGTGGTGGATTCGGAACGCGAAGTAACCATCGACTCGATTCAGGAAGCCGTAGCCAGTTACTTTAACGTAACAATAGCCGATCTGAAGTCCAAAGGCCGCCGACGCGAGGTAGTTCATCCGCGTCAGGTAGCTATGTATTTAGCGAAAGAAAAGACCGATCTGTCGCTCAAATCCATCGGCTACCACTTCGGCGGGCGCGATCACACTACCGTCATTCATGCCGTACAGACCGTCAGCGACCTCGTGGGCAAACACCCCGAAACCCGCGACACCGTGGCTAAACTGCGGGCACAGTTTAAATGAGGTTGGTTCGCATCGGCACACCAACTGCCATGCAACTCCTCCCCCGCCACCGGATTGATGCCCGCGCCTGGGATGCCTGCGTAGCGGCTTCGGCACAGCGGGTTATCTATGGCTTTTCGTGGTATCTGGACACCGTGCTGCCCGGCCCGGACTGGAAATGGATGGGTCTGGTAGAAACCGATACGAACGGTGGGTATGCCGCCGTAATGCCGGTTCCGCTGCGCCAGAAGTGGGGCGTATGGCGAGTGCATCAGCCGTTTTTCTGTCAGATACTGGGCGTATTCAGCCGCGATCACCTCCTCGACACAAGGCCATTTTACCAGTTGGTTTACCAGCGTTTTTCCTATGGGTCAGTCTGGCAGGTGGGGCAGCATCCGCCAGTTGATGTGCCGTTCGGGCTGGTACGGCCATTGAGTACGCAGGTACTTGACCTGTCTGATACGTATTCAGCTATCCATGCCCGCTACACGCCCGACCGCCGGCGAAATCTGCGCCGGGCGAAAACCGCGGGCTGGTACGTCCGGGAAACTACCGACGTCGAACCACTTATCGTGCTATTTCGGGATAACCACGCGCATACTATTGAGGGGGGCGTGGCTGACTGGGCTTACAACATCCTCCAAAACCTCTGCGCCGAACTACAGAAACGGGGCCTGGCCACGCTGCTCTACACCGAACGGAACGGAAAAACAGAAGCCGGAGCCTTGTTTGTGCAGCACCAGAACCGAATCCTTTACCTCTTCAACGCAGCTACCGAAGCGGGCCGAAGCGGCAACGCCCGAACGTTATTACTCGACCAGTTCATCCAGCAAAAAGCCGGTCAACGCTTGCTGACCGGCCCGGTTTTGTTAGATTTTGAAAGCCCCGAAAAAGCGTTGATTCGGGACTTTTATGCCAGTTTCGGGGCGGTAATACAGCCGTTCTGGTCGGTACGCTGGGATCGGCTGACGTGGCCGGAGCGGTTATTCAGATGGCTACTGACCCGTTAGAAAAAGTGAAGCGGCTGTTTCAGGTTGTCATAGTTCTTTAAATCCATGACCATCGCGCCCAGCCACAGGTCCACCTCAACTTTGACGGGTACTCTATTGACATCGTCGGACACGAAAATACGGATCGACTCATCTTCTTTGAACAGGCCGTTTTTGGGCAAAACCGGATTGAGTTTAATGACGTTGATTTTGCCGGATTTAGTCTTCACTACGTCTTTGCCCCGGTACCTGACCTTCATGTTGTAGAGTGTATCATCGTAGAAAGCCGGAAGTTCAATCATCTGCCCGCTGGCCATTTTATTGAAGTCGATAGTCCGCAAAAAGTAGTAGCCGCTGACAAAATCGTGAACATTTTCCGGGACGTTAAACACATCACGATCGGTTTTTTCTTCGGCTTTCACCGTGTTGGTGGCGTGGTAGAACGTGATATTTTCTTCCTTGCGGTACTTGTTCTCCTGAAGACTCGAAAAGAATTTCTGCGGTAAAATAGCCGACGTATCAATGTACGACCGCCAGGTATCGCGAATGCGGGTAACGAGGTCGAACGCGCCCACCGTGCGCCCGTCCACGTTGACGCGGTAGCAGGGCCGCTCGTTCACTTTATAAAGCGTAGGACTGACATCAATAACGGCCGTAGCGGCATTGATAAAACTGTAGTGAACGCGGTATTCGAGGTGTTCGCCAGGCCCGAAGCTGTTGTTCACTACGCGCCGGTACGTATTCACGTAGGTAAATCCGGTGGCCAGAACAGCGATGGCGAGAAGGGCAAAGATGTATTTTTTCATAATAGCGAAACGTATTTGTCGAGTCGATTTTACAGGGATGGATAGGTCTTTTTGAGGTACGTAAGATAAGGATCAAAGTTTTGGCCAAACCGCTTTACAAACTCGGCACGAAACTGATTTTGCTGTTTCCGGTAAGTAAGGTACCCTATAAAGTACGCATTATTGGGTAGGTTTAGTTTGCTCAGTGGTTCTTTTTTTGGTGCAGGCCTCGTTCGTATCTGGTTGTCTGTCAGGGTATCGGTAGTGGTAACGATGCGGCCGATGGCCTGCCATTTCAACGAATCTTTGACTACTATAGTCGTCTGGGGTTTAAAACGTTTATATAAACTGTCGAGGGTTTGGGTGCCGCGCAGGATATGTTCGTCATAACGTTCGCCGTACTCTTTCCGGCTCAGATAGTTTCGGTACGGCTCCGAGTCGCGCCCGTACTTGCCAGCCAGAAACCGCTGCGCCCCGTACTCGCCCACAAAATCGGCCAGGTTTTCGTTGTACTCCAGATTATTGGGAATGAACAGCGTACCGTGCGTCAGTTCGTGAATAATCAGTTCGGCCAGGCTCCCGTCAGACCGGCGCAGCATGTTCGACAAAATCGGCTCATTCAGGATACCCAGCGTCGAGAAAGCCGCGACCTCATTAATCTGCGTGTCGTATCCTTCCTGCATCAGTAGCGTATCGGCGTGCAAAAGCTGGTCATGGTCGAAGTACCCTTTGTACGGAAACGCGCCCAAAACGGGCACCTTGTATTCCCACGGCACCAGCCGGTATTTTTCGGATCCCACCAGCACCCACATCAGCGGCTTGCCCTTCAAATCGTAAAACGACTCGTAACTCCCCGACGGGTCGAGGTGCAGCGAATCCACAGCAAACCGTTTAATTTCGCCAATAAGCCGGATTTTCTGCTTCAGCGAATCAGGGTAGGCGGCATCACTGAGTACGTCGGCAACGGGCCGGGTGTTGAGCATGATGGTCAGTTGACCCTTCGCCAGCCGGTAGCCGTGCCGCACCAGTTCCCACTGCCACACCACGACTATCAGTAACAGAGCTACAAACCCAAGAGCAATTTTCTTAACCATCGGTTGGAATGTAAGGCCGTAAAAATACGAACGTCCTCTCTGTCTTTAACGGATCGAGCGATTCGCTAAAGACAAAGAGGACGTTTTCTTTGGGCGTATGAGTTAGAAGCAGAGTACGTACGGTAATCAGTACTTATTTCATTAATTCTGAGACCATTTTGGCCTCGCCCATTTGCGGAATAACGGCTTCTTCTTTTACTACGCGCCCGCTGCCGTCGGCCACTACGTATAGCGTCTGCCCGCCCGCGCTGCCATCGGCGGGTTTGAGCAGTACTTTCCATGTCTCGAACGTACCGGCGGGTACTGTAACGGACTCTTTACCCGCCACGGTCAGGGTATAGGCTTTGGTTTGCTGCTTCATCAAGTCGAAGTTGCGCAACGTAGTGGTGTAGTCGGCTTTAAGGGGTAGCGTGGCCATCATCATCGACGCGCCCGCACCATCGGCAAAATAGGCTCCGTCGGTTTTGACTTTGATGGGGCGGCTGTTGCCGTTCATAGCCATTGTACCCGATACGCTGTCTGCCGAATACGCTACGTTAATGATGGCCGGTCCCTGTTTAACGGTACGTCTCAGCGGAGCCAGCGTTTTCTGGTTTACTTCGGTTTCTTCGCTCATCTCGCCCATCGCTGATTTAGCCACGTCACGAATCTTCCAGTTATCGCCGTCAGCCACAACTTCGGTCGTTTTGACCATCGCTATAGTTTGTCCACCCGCCTGAATCGTGACTTTGTAGGTGTACGTACCCGGCTTGAGAGCCATGGCAGGCTTGGGGGCTTCGCTGGAAACGGTTACTTTCTTCGCCAGCATTACCGTTTTGGGATCGACCGTGATTTCATTCAGGCGTTTGGCCACATCGTCCGACATACTTTCCTGATACCGGCCACCGAGGTGCTTAGCTAAGAACTTCTCGGCAGTTGCCAGCGCGGCCATGTTGTTCACGGGCCGGGCAAACCCGTGTCCTTCGTCGGGGGCTACGATGTACTCGACCGGAAAGCCCCGGTCGCGCAGGGCAATCACAATCTGGTCAGACTCGGCTTTGTTCACGCGCGGGTCGTTGGCACCCTGCAATACCAGCAGCGGGGCTTTGATTTTGTCGGCAGACGTCAGCGGAGAGGCTTTTATGAGAATAGCTTTCCCCTCGGTGGTGTTAGGGTCGCCCATCCACTCGTACATCTGTTTGCGACCCGCTTCCCAATACGCCGGAATCGAGTTCAGCAGCGTAATCAGGTTCGACGGCCCCACGTACGACACCCCGGCAGCATACACATCAGGCGTGAAAGCCAGCCCGGCCAGCGTGGCGTAACCACCGTACGAAATGCCCATGATACCCACGCGCTTCGGGTCAACAATTCCTTTGGCAATCAGGTCTTTTACGCCGTAGGTTATGTCATCCTGCATGAGCAAACCCCACTGTTTGTTACCCGCGTTGAGGAATTTCTTGCCGTAGCCGGTCGAGGCCCGGAAGTTGGGTTGCAGCACGGCATAGCCCCGATTGGCCAGAAACTGCGCAAAGGCGTCGTAGCCCCAGGTATCGCGCCCCCACGGGCCACCGTGCGGAAACACCACGAGCGGCAGGTTTTTAGCAATTTGCCCCTTCGGCAGGGTCAGGTAGGCCGGAATCTCCAGCCCGTCCGACGATTTGTAGCGCAGCGTCTGCATGGAAGCCAGGTCATTGATGGGCAGCGTGGGGCGCGGGCGGTACTGGAACGTCAGTTTTTTGGTGTCCCGGTCAAAGAGGTACGTCGCGCCGGGGTCCACATCGCTGGTAGCCGAAACGAGGTAGTAACGTTCGTCGTTGGTATGGCTGCCGAAGGATACATCGACGCCGGGCAGTTTTTTCTTAACGAGGGTATAATCGACTTCAAACGCCTTGTCTTTCCACTGGTAGCGCGTCCGGTCGTCTTCGTAAACCGTGTATAGGGGTTCGCGGGTTTTCTCCGAAAAGGCAATGTCGCCGAGGTCCACGCGCTTCTGCGGGTCCATTTCGTAACGTTCCTGTTTGCCGGTCTGCGGGTCCATGAGCAGCACCTCAGTCAGGTCGCGCTCCGGGCCAGTGTTGGTCAGCAGATACACCTGTTTGTTATCTTTGGTGAACGCCACAGCCCCCGCGCTTTCGCCAAGTTTGGCCGAATAGACTTTGGTGAGTGTGTCGGGGTCAACGCGCAGAATGTCGGTGCTGCCGTCGGCATTGGAGCGGACGGCAAACCGAAGCTGATCGCTCCAGTCGAAGTTCCAGCCGCCAATCCGGCTGGTATTTTTGCGCAGCAGGGTTTTCTGGCCCGTGGCAATGTTCAGCGTATAAAGGTCGTGCCAGGCCTGATCGCGGTCGTTAAGGCCGATGTACAGCAGGTTCGGGTTGGTTCGGGGTACGTTATAAATTTCCACCCGAACGCCCTTGATTCCTGTCAGGTCGCGGGCAGTGGGTACGCCCTGCCCGGCTTTAAGTGTTTCGGCGGGGTTGACGGCATAGACATTGAAGTTCTCATCGCCCCCTTTATCCTGCGAAAACAACAGGTATTTGCCATCGCGCGACCAGAAGTAACCCCGGATGGGCCGCGTGGTGTCGGCAGTCATGGGTTTGGCCGATGCAAAGGGCGCGTCGATAGCCTTGACCCAGATGTTGCGGGTGCCTTTATAGGGCTTAATGAACGACATGAATTTACCATCGGGCGAGAGCTGCGCTCCGCTGATTTCAGGGTCACCGAAAAACAGCTGCCGGTCAATGATGGGCGGTTGTCCCGTTGTTTTGGCCGGAGTCCGGGCTGGGTTCGGTTTGGTCTGCGCCGAAGCGAGGGCAGGCAGCAACAGCACGGTCAGGCCGAGCAGAAAGGTAGTTAGTTGTTTCATGAGGTTTGATTAACTGATTTTGTACCTCAAAGCTATTACGTCGCTCGTTATCAGCCACCTATATGGGACGAACGGTACGTAGTTCGTGATGTAACGGTCAGACTTTGGGCTGACCATGGCGCTTTTTATTCCTTCGCCCCCGAGCCCAGCAAGACCTTACCGGGCCGCACGTTGGTTTGCTTCCCGTTGGTAATGACCGGCGTACCGTTAACGAGCACGTGGCTGAATCCGGTCGAATACGCATGGGGAGCTTCGTAAGTGGCCGCGTCGCCAACGGTGTTTTCGTTGAAAATGACAATGTCGGCGGCATAACCGGGCTGGAGCAGTCCCCGCCCCGTGAGCCGAAAGCGCTGGGCGGGTAGCGAGGTCATACGCCGGATGGCTTCTTCGAGCGGAATTACCCGTTTCTCGCGCACGTACCGGCCCAGCACCCGGGCGTTGGTGCCGTAAGCGCGGGGATGCGGCATGGCCGACCCAAACTGCGCCACGCTCGCGTCTGACGCAATCATGGTGTTGGGATAGCGCAAAATCGTGGCCACGTCTTCTTCCGACATGGTGTGATAGACCATCTGAATACGCTTGAGTTCGGCGCGGGTCATCAGGTCGAAGATGGTTTCTACTTCGGTGTCGGCATTAGCTTTTCGGCCCAGTTTTTGATTGATAGCCGCAATGCTCATGCCGTTGTAGGTGGTATCGGGCCGGTACATGGAGACGACGGCGTACTCGTAATTTTTGCGCAGGTTCTTTTTGAGACTCATCAGCATTTCGCCCTTGATTTTGGCGCGGGATGTTGGGTTGGTTAGCCGCAGCAGCACTGCCGAATCGCCATCGGCCAGCGCCCAGCTTGGTACGATGCTTTCCAGCGAGGTACTCGACGCCGTGTACGGATACTGGTCAACGGTTACGTCGATGCCTTCTTGCCGGGCGGCTTCCACCAGCGCGACGGTCTCGGTGCTGCTGCCCCAGATCGGTTTACTGGCTACTTTAAAATGCGAAATCTCGACCGGAATACCAGCCAGCCGCCCAATCTGAATGGCTTCAGCCACGGCAATCTTTACGTCAGCCCCCTCATTTCGAATGTGCGACGCATAAACACCGCCGTATTTGGCGGCCTGTTTGGCAAGGCCAACTACCTCATCGGTATTAGCCCAGGTGCCAGGCGTGTAAATCAGCCCCGTCGATAACCCAACCGCACCCGCTTTCATAGCCTGCTCGACCAGGTCTTCCATCCGGGCCTGTTCGCGGGCGGTAGGCTGCCGGAACGCCATCTTCATCACCTGCCGACGCACGGTATTGTGACCAACCATTGCCGCTACGTTGGGGGCGATTCCGATAATCCGCAATGAATCGAAAAATACGGTCAGGTCATCTGCCGAGCCACCGCAGTTGCCCGTGATGAGCGTTGTAACGCCATCGTAGAGGAAGTTTGGCGCGAGGGGCGTTTTTATGATACTACCCTCCACATGTGTGTGTACGTCGATAAACCCCGGGGCTACCACCTGCCCGACTGCATCAATGACCTGCTTCGCACCCGTTGCATCGACCGTGCCAATACGCACAATTTTGCCGTCCTGAATAGCGATGTCGGCCCGTTGCCAGGGATTACCGCTCCCATCAACCACCCGGCCATTTTTGATAACTACGTCATATTGCTGCGCGAAAAGAGACAGGCTGGTAAGCAGGAAAAAGGAAAGAAGTAGGGAACGCATATTGCTGAAGGAAAATGAGGTGGACTGGCAAGGTAACCGTTTTGAACGAAGCAGCATTTCTGATCTGCCAGAAATGTTGCTTCATAAATCATCCAGCCTACTCCAGCGCCTGATACACGGCGGTGCGGAATTTGCGGACGAAGTCGCCGTAGTGGGCATAGGGGTACACGTTGGTAAAGACCAGCAAAATCATATCTTCTTTGGGGTCGATGGTGAACTCGGAGCAGTACATACCTCCCCAGGTATAGGACCCCGGCGTGGCCAAATCGCCGTAGTGACTGCCTTCGGTAATGAGCTGGAAACCAAGCCCGAACTTGTCACGACGGTCCCAGACCTCGGCGGTACCGATCTGGTTGCGGAGCATCATGCCGATGGTCTTGCGGCTAATGATGCGTTTATTAGCAAACGTGCCATCATTAAGCAGCATCTGGCAGAATTTAGCGTAATCCTCTGCCCTACTAACCAGCCCAGCCCCGCCCGAAAAGAACGTTTTCGCACCTGACACCGCAAAATTCCGGTACGTTACATTATCGCTCAGGGTCAGGGGTTCATTTATCTTGCCCTTTCCGTACAATTCTACCAGCCGACTGGCTTTGCTGTCGGGCAGATAAAAATACGTGTCGGTCATGCCGAGCGGTTCCAGCACCCGCTCCCGCATGGCTACGTCGAACGGCTGACCGGTCAGCACCTCAATGAGCCGCCCAATAATGTCGAT
>JACMPG010000323.1 GCA_014377625.1 Spirosoma sp. | reverse complement strand
TGAGATTGAGCCGACGATGGCTGCCGGTCCTTACACCTTGCGCATGTACATCGACAACCCAACCATCCGGCTCAGGGCTACCCAAACCGGTACACCCACCGACGCGGTATTTGTCTATGACTGGCTGGCGGCATGTGGCACGGGTACTACGATGAGCAAAGTGGCTAAAGAGAGTAGGGATGAGACTTCGCTGAGCGTCCGGGTATTGGGCAACCCGATTGTTAACGGGCGCGTACACGTTGAGGTAGCGGGCGCAGCCGGTCAGCCTGTGCAGTTTATGCTCACCGATATGCGTGGTACCGTAATTAACACCCACCGTGTGGAGCAGCCAGCTTTGGTTGAAACGCATGTAATTGACGTGGGTCGCCAGCCCGTTGGTACGCTGTTGTTGCGGGTGTCTACTTCCACCCAGTCTAAAACGGTTACGTTACTCAAAAAAGAGTAATTGTACTGACAATTCGCCGAATCGTAGAATGTTACCAAAGCCACCTGCTTAGCAGGTGGCTTTTTAGTAGCCGTTGGTTTATCGGCCCGTGGAGACTCCTGAACCAGTCCCTGTTGCCTGTGCGCATCTATTTCCAAAACGAACCGGAAACCGTTACTTTTGAGCCGCTAACCGAAATCTATTCCCGTTGTTCGGTGGTTGTCTTAGCAGACGTCTCATTCAGTAATCGTTTTTCTTTCCTTACACTATGGCTTTTGACACCGATATGATTCAGCGCGTATACGCCGGTTTAGGCAAACGCGTCGAAGCAGCCCGGCAGGTAGTGGGTCACCCCCTTACGCTGTCCGAAAAAATTCTATACAGTCACCTCTTTGCCGGAACGGGCTTGGAATCCGCCCTGCCCACCCAGGCACTGGAGCGTGGCAAAGACTACGTCGATTTCGCGCCTGACCGCGTGGCCATGCAGGATGCTACGGCCCAAATGGCCCTGCTCCAGTTCATGCAGGCCGGTCGGCCCAAAGTAGCGGTACCCTCTACGGTTCACTGCGACCACCTGATTCAGGCGGAAGTGGGTGCCGTAGCTGATCTGGACATCGCCAAGAACAAGAACAAAGAGGTCTATGATTTCCTGTCGTCTATTTCCGATAAATACGGACTTGGCTTCTGGAAACCCGGCGCGGGCATTATTCACCAGGTTGTACTGGAAAACTACGCGTTTCCGGGCGGCATGATGATCGGTACCGATTCGCACACGCCCAACGCGGGTGGTCTGGGTATGATTGCCATTGGCGTGGGTGGTGCCGACGCCTGTGACGTTATGGCGGGTCTGGCCTGGGAGCTGAAAATGCCAAAACTTATCGGCATAAAACTGACCGGTAAACTGAGCGGCTGGGCTTCGGCCAAAGACGTAATCCTGCGCGTGGCCGGTATCCTGACCGTAAAAGGCGGTACGGGTTGCATTGTCGAGTATTTTGGCGACGGTGCTGAAAGTCTGTCGGCAACTGGCAAAGGTACCATCTGCAACATGGGTGCCGAAATTGGCGCTACGACGTCGATTTTTGCCTACGATGATAAGATGGGCGATTACCTCCGTGCCACCTCCCGCGCCGATATTGCCGATATGGCCAACGGCGTGAAAGCACACCTCCAGCCCGACGCCGAAGTATATGCCGATCCGGCAAAATACTACGATCAGCTCATCGAGATTGACCTGAATACGCTGGAGCCGCACGTCAACGGTCCGTTTACACCCGATCTGGCCTGGCCTATTTCTAACTTCGCCAAAGCGGTGAAAGAAAACGGCTGGCCCGAAACGCTCGAAGTGGGTCTGATTGGTTCCTGTACCAACTCCAGCTACGAGGACCTGACCCGGTCGGCGTCGATTGCGGCTCAGGCCGTGAGTAAGAATCTGAAAGTAAAGTCGGAGTTTACCGTGACGCCCGGCTCGGAGCTGGTTCGCTTTACGGCGGAGCGCGACGGTCTGCTCGGTACCTTCGAGGACATGGGTGGTGTCGTACTGGCCAATGCCTGTGGTCCCTGCATTGGCCAGTGGGCGCGGCATATGGCCGACCCAACCCGGCCCAATTCCATCATTACGTCGTTTAACCGGAATTTTGCCAAGCGGAACGATGGCAACGCCAGCACCCACGCGTTTGTGGCCTCGCCCGAAATCGTGACGGCTATGGCCATTGCCGGTAGCCTGACGTTCAACCCCCTGACCGATACGCTAACCAACGAAGCCGGTGAGCAGGTGAAACTCGACGAGCCGCAGGGTATTGAGCAGCCCGTAAAAGGCTACGCCGTTGACGATGCGGGCTATCAGGCTCCGGCAGAAGACGGTTCCGGCGTTCAGGTTAAAGTATCGCCCACGTCCGACCGGCTCCAACTCCTGGCTCCGTTTGCAGCCTGGGAAGGTCATGACCTGAAAGGGCTGAAGTTGCTCATCAAAGCCAAAGGGAAATGCACCACCGACCATATTTCGATGGCCGGGCCGTGGCTCAAGTTCCGGGGGCACCTCGACAATATCTCGAACAACATGCTGATTGGCGCGGTGAACTTCTACACCGAGCAAACCAACAGCGTGAAGAACCAGCTCACCGGCGAATACGGCGAAGTTCCTGCCGTACAGCGGGCCTACAAAGCCGCCGGCGTTGGTTCGGTAGTGGTTGGCGACGAGAATTACGGCGAAGGCTCTTCCCGCGAGCACGCGGCCATGGAACCCCGTTTTCTGGGTGTCCGGGCCATTCTGGTACGGTCGTTCGCCCGGATTCACGAAACGAACCTGAAAAAGCAGGGTATGCTGGGGCTGACCTTTGCCAACCCCGCCGACTACGAGAAGGTACAGGAAGATGACAGCATCGACATCAACGGTCTGACCAGTTTTGCACCCGGCCAGCCGCTGGAAATTGTGCTGAACCATGCCGATGGTACCACCGATACGTTCATGGCCAATCACACCTACAACGAGGGTCAGATTGAGTGGTTCAAAGCGGGTGCGGCCCTGAACATCATCCGTATGAAGCACAACGCGTAATCCGAGCATGAACCGGCAAGTCCGGTTCAGATAAAACAGCCTGGTCAACGTTCCTTCTCAGGTAAGTTGACCAGGCTTATCGTTTGGTAATGGAGAGACATCTAAACCACAAATGACATGAAAAGCAGTACGATTATTGGCATCATTCTTCTCGTGGCCGGTGTTGCGCTGGCTGCGTATGGACTAAATCTTCAGAACTCCTTTGAGTCGCAGGTGGCTGGCTTTTTAGGGTCAGAAGATAGTGGCCCCGAAACCTACATAATACTGGGTGTTATCGCATCAATCATAGGTATTATTTTACTGGTGAGAAAACGATGACTCATAAAATTGATTAGGTTGCATGGTCGCATCATTGTCGACCATGTCGTCCGTTTACGAGATGTATCTGACTTTTATCGAATGAAAATTACCGTAATTCCAGTTCTTCTGACCTGTCTGTTTTTTGGTTGTACCAACACCGAGAACGCTACAGAAACCATTAAGTCGCCGACGGACGTACCGGGCGAAATTGCTACCATAGCGGCTGCTGCACCAACATCAGACTGTAAGACCCTGGCTGGTATGCCCGAACTGGGTACCGATAAGGTTTATCAGGAATCGGCCAAGCCGGTTCGGATAACGCTGACCATGAACCAGGATACCAGTAACACCACCACCCCGAAAGGCTGTTACCATAATTACGTGGCCACGATAGAAACAGTCAAAAAATCGGGCAGTAAACTCTTTGCCCGGACCTTCAGTAAAGATGATCTGCGCTACTTCGGGCCGTCCGATGAAACGCTCGGCCAGTCTGTGTTGCAAAACGTAACGTACAAGCCCAGCTTTAACGGCCAGAAATACGTTACGCTGACGGCGCGTCTGGAAGAACCCATCAGTGGCAAACGGACGGATTATCTGGTCTACATGAATTACTTCGGTGAAGTTGTCAAGGTTAAATAGACCCATGAATTGAGACAAACGGCACGTTACCTGCTCTGAACTTGTTCGGTTTGCAGGAACTGCTGTATGTAATTATCCGTTTCCTGAGCGTACGGTTTGCACGTACGTGTATTGATTCGGATATTTGGCCCGCTATGAAACGCACCCTGTCCCAGATTGTCAACCTTTTGATGGCTTTTGTCGTACTGATGAGCAGTACCGGCTTTGGTCTGGTTGAGCATTCGTGTCAGATGCGCGGCAAGAAAAAAACAGTCGTTACGGCGTTCAGCGACGTAAAAACGTCCGGCTGCACCGAAGACGGTCTGCCCATGAAGACGGACCAGACCATCGTCAAGAAAACGCCCTGCTGTCAGGACGAACAGGGATTTGAAAATGTAGAAACGCAGTCGTCACTGTCGCAACAGGTAGCCAAGTTCGTCAAGGTCATTACCGAAGCCGTTCTGACAAGTGTTACTACGTTGCTGACCTGGATTGTTGGCTGGGTTTTCGACACCAATACGGAGGTTTCTACCTCCTTTCCGGCTCCGCCCTCACCCTCCGGGCGCGACATTCTGACGCTCGTGCGTTCTCTCCTTATTTAATTTGCTGATTGAATCACCATTGCCGGTGTCCATTCTGGGCGCGGGCTGTTTGCGTTGTTTCTTACTTCAATCAGCATATCATGAACTATTCTATCTGGAGTGTTTTCCTTTGTCTGTGCAGTACGCCAGCATGGGCACAGTCCGATACGTTGTCTCCCTCATCTGCTACTACCACGCCCTCTGTCTTTGTGCGCGGCACCGTTAGCGAGCGGGTGAACAATAAAACCCAGCCCCTGATTGGGGCTACCGTGCGCTGGGCAGGCTTATCGACGGGTACCGTTACCGACTCGGTGGGCCGGTTTTCGCTGGTGGAGGAAGCGGGCCACAACCGCCTTCTGGTCAGCTACGTTGGCTACCAGACCGATACCGTTTTGGTTACGAACCCCGTGTCTGAACTGGCCGTTACCCTGCGCACCGAACAGACGTTGCAGGAGGTGACCGTATCGGCGCAGCCGGGGCAGGTTGACCGGGTGAACCCCATTCAGACCGAGTTTATTTCGCAGCGTACGCTTGCCAAAGCCGCCTGCTGCAACCTTTCCGAGAGTTTCGAGACCAACGCGTCCATGAGTGTCAGTTATGCCGATGCGGTGACGGGTGCGCGGCAGATTCAGTTTCTGGGGCTGGGCGGTCAGTACGTGCAGACCAATGTTGAGAACATTCCAACTGTGCGCGGACTGGCTACTACCTTCGGCCTGAACTACATTCCCGGCACCTGGATAACGGGCATCGATGTGGGTAAGGGAGCCGGAACGGTTGTGAACGGGTACGAGTCGATCAGTGGTCAGCTGAACGTCGAGCTCCAAAAGCCTGATGAAAATGCCGGACCCTTGCCAAACCATCTGTTTCTGAATGGCTACGTCAACAGTTTTGGGCGGGTAGAGGGTAACGTCAACTGGTCGCAGCCGCTCAGCAAAAAGTGGAGTATGGGTGTACTGGGCCACGTCAGTAGTCTCAAACGCGAGATTGACCAGAACAACGACGGTTTTCGCGATTTGCCGTTCTATACCCAGCTCAATGCCATCAACCGCTATAAGTACAATGGGGAGCGGTTCATGGCGCAGTTTGGTGTGAAGGTACTGCACGAGACCCGCGAGGGAGGTCAGCTATCGCGCTTTGGAGCGGACCGGTACATCTTCGGCAATACTACGAAGCGAGTAGAAGTCTTTTCCAAAACGGCGAAACTTTATCCCGATAAACCGTACAAGGGGCTGGGGCTGATTCTGAATGCGGTGAACCACGAGCAGGTCATGAACTTCGGCTACCGGCCCTACACGGGTCAGCAGCGGACCATCTACGCCAACCTGATTTATCAGGGCATCATCGACAATACGAATCACGCGTTCAAAACCGGCGTCAGCTATTTGCTTGACGACTACCGCGAACAGTTTGGTACTACGCCCCTGAACCGGACCGAATCTGTGCCGGGCGTCTTTGGCGAATATACCTATACCTACCCCGAAAAACTGACCCTTGTGCTGGGCGGTCGGGTGGACTTCCACAACCTGTTTGGTGTGCAGTGGACACCGCGGGCGCATCTGAAATATGACGTCAACCAGCATCTGAGCCTGCGGGCGTCGGCGGGGCGGGGCTTTCGGGTACCCAACCGCATTGCCGAAAATATTGGCTATCTGGTATCATCGCGGGCGGTGTTTTTCGACAGTCCGCTGCAACCCGAACGGGCCTGGAACTACGGTCTGAGTGCGTCGCAGGATTTTCAGTTGCTGGGTAAAAAAGTATCGTTCGTACTCGATTATTTTCGCACTGATTTCCAGAATCAGTTAATTGTGGATGCCGAACACCCGCGCGAACTGCACTTTTATAATCTGGAAGGCCGGTCGTTTGCCAACAGTTTTCAGGCCGAGCTGAACGTGCAGCCCGCCCGTCGGTTCGAGGTCAAAGCCGCCTATCGGTTTTTCGATGTGCAGCAGACCATGGGCGGGCCGTTTGGCGAGGCCCGACTGCTGCCCCGCATGATGGTCAGCCGCGACCGGGTGCTGCTTAACGCGGGCTACGCGCTGCCATTCGATAAGTGGAAATTCGACGCTACGCTGCAATGGAACGGCCCCCGGCGCATTCCGTACCTGCGCGAGGGCTACGTACATACCAGTTACGAAAACATGCCCATTGAGTTCGCGCCGGGTTTTGCGAACCTGAACGCGCAGGTAAGCCGGGCGTTTAAAAGCGGCTGGGAAATTTATCTGGGGGGCGAGAACCTGACCGGGTTTCGTCAGGCTAACCCCATCGTAGCGCCCAACGACCCCTTTGGCCCGAGTTTCGACGCCGGGGCGCGGGTGTGGGGACCTATTACGGGGCAGATGGTCTACCTCGGTTTTCGTTTTAAACCCCAACACTAAGTTCTGAACCGCACGGGCGGCCCCGCAGGATTTTTACAGGATTTCAACGATTTACAGGAGTAAGCTGACGCCCGAATGGTCCTGCAAATCCCTTTAATCCTGTGAAAATCCTGCGGGGCCGCCCGTGCGGTTCAGACAGTACTGACCGCTATGATTCTGACAATCCGAAATATGGTGTGCGACCGGTGTATTCGGGTGGTGCGCGAAGAACTTGAGAAGCTGGGCCTGACCGTGAACCGGGTTGATCTGGGCGAGGTGGACGTTGATGACCTGCCGCCGTCTGTCTCGACTGACCAGTTGCGGGAGATGCTGCTGGCCAACGGTTTCGATTTGGTCGACGATAAAAAGCAATCGCTGGTGGAGCATACAAAGCGGTTGCTCATCAACGAAATCCAGCACCTCAAAGGCGAACGGCATTCCACCGAAAACGTATCGACCTTTCTGGAGCGTAAACTCGGCTATGACTACTCGTACCTGAGCGGCCTGTTCTCGGCCAGCGAAGGGCAGACGCTGGAGAAATATGCCATTGCTCTGAAAATCGAGAAAGTAAAAGAATGGCTGCAATACGACGAACTGACCCTGACCGAAATGGCCTGGCGGCTGGGGTATAGCAGTGTACAGCACCTCTCCAGCCAGTTTCGGCAGGTGATGGGGCAGACGCCGGGACAGTTCAGGAAAGCGGCCACCGTTAGTCGCCGGAGTGTTGATTCTATTTAAAGTGGTTGGGAATTATGTAAAAACGGAACTCCACTATATCCGTTTACTACATAGACCGCTATTGGTCGACTAACAAAACTCAACTCTGATTATGGACATGTCTGCTCACGTACAAACCTGCTTCGACTGCGCCAAAGCCTGCGAAGAATGCGCCACCGCCTGTATTCAAATGGGCGATGTTGATGCCAAAGGTCACGATATGACCCTGTGTATCACCCTCAGCCGCGACTGCGCCGACCTATCTACCCTTTGTGGACGACTCACGGCCCGCGGTTCGCAGTTTTCGCCGTCGTTCATGCGCGTCTGCGCCGAAGCCTGCGAGGCCTGCGCCGACGAGTGCGAAAAACACGCCGACCATAACGCCCATTGCAAAACCTGCGCCGAAGCCTGCCGCAAATGCGCCGAGGTGTGCCACTCTATGATGAACTGATTTGCCGATACGCATCGAAACGGCTCGTCTGTGGGCCGTTTCGACGCGTATTCTTTCTCAACGAACTATGAAAAATCTTCTCTTCTTTTTTGCCCTATTGCCGGTTGTCACATTGGCGCAGCATCAGCACCATAAAGGGATGACGATGCCTGCCGATACCGCGCAGTCAATGCACGATATGAGCGGTTCGATGGGCGACGCGAAAGCCATGAACTATGGCCTGACGATGGGCACATCCATGCCGGGCATGACCAACTCGCTGTCGCGTAACCTGCCCATGAACCGCAACGGCTCCGGCACGTCCTGGCATCCCGACAATACGCCCATGTACGCCTACATGAAAACGCCCGCCAACAGCCGCTGGAGTTACATGATGCACTACGCCCTGTACCTGCGCTATACCAGTCAGAACGTGAATAACACCGGCGGGCGCGGACGCGACAGTCAGTTTGGCGTGCCGAGCTGGTTTATGGGCATGGCGCAGCGTAAAGTGGGTCGGCGTGGTCTGTTTCAGGCGCGCATCATGCTCTCGCCCGATGCCCTGTTGGTGGGCAATGGCGGCTATCCGCTACTGTTTCAGACCGGCGAAAGCTATCAGGGCCAGCCCCTCATTGACCGGCAGCACCCGCACGATCTGGTCTCGGAATTGTCGGTGAGTTACGCGCATGCCTTCAGCAAAGACATTGACCTGTATGGCTACGTGGGCTACCCCGGCGAACCGGCTCTTGGTCCGCCCGCGTTTATGCACCGAATGTCGTCGTTCAACGATCCTAACGCGCCCCTTGGTCACCATTGGCAGGACGCCACGCACATTCTGTTTGGCGTTGCCACCGTTGGTTTCCGGTACAAATGGGCCAAACTCGAAGGCTCGACGTTCAAGGGCCGCGAACCCGACGAAAACCGCTACAATTTTGATACCCCGAAGTTTGACAGCTATTCGTATCGGCTATCGGTAAACCCATCGCCGTCGCTCGCGCTGCAATTCTCTCAGGGGTTTCTGACCAGTCCCGAACCGGCCCATCCCAACGAGGACGTAACCCGCACTACGGCATCAGTTTTGCACAGTAAAGGATTGGGTGAGCAACGCTACGTAACCTCGGCGTTCGTCTGGGGTCACAACGGGCACGATGGGATTGGCGAGAACTCGTTTCTGGCCGAAAGTAGCCTGCAACTGAACCGTAC
Source organism: Spirosoma sp. (assembly GCA_014377625.1). Classification (GTDB taxonomy): domain Bacteria; phylum Bacteroidota; class Bacteroidia; order Cytophagales; family Spirosomataceae; genus Spirosoma. The sequence goes on along the minus strand of JACMPG010000323.1, from coordinate 5,951 downwards.
CGCGTTTTACGGACGGTTTGAGAACGTGGGTAAATCGGTAGAGGAACTGGTACTGAGCGACCGCATTGGGCCGGAAAGCCGGGTACTTACCATCAACAACCTGACCCTCGGCGCAAACTACCGGCTGGCTCAGCATCGCCAGACTGATCTTGTGCTGGGTGCGCAGGTAACGGCGGCCATGCCCGAAAAAGCGTTGCAGACATTCTACGGCAATACCCCTGTGTCTGGTCTGATCTACCTGCGCATTTCGCCCAGCCTGATGACCATGCGCTCAATGATGAGCAGTATGGGCATGCCTGGCAAGTCCATGCCTGGCAAGTCCATGCCAGGCATGGACTTGCCAGGCATGAATCATCGGCGCCGGTAAGGTCGACACCTTTTACCTTGAATTTTCGTTATCAGTTCACCATAAACCACAAATCACTATGTTGCGTAACCTGTTTCTGACCGCCCTGACGTCCCTTTTTCTCTTGGGAAACCTATTCGCCACTGCCGGGCCGGGCGATGACAAAGACAAAGAAGTTAAACTCAAGACATCGGCCATCTGTGGCATGTGTAAAGCCCGCATCGAGCGCAATCTATCGTTCGAGAAAGGCGTAAAAGAGGCCACGCTCGACGTCAAGTCGAAGATTGTGACCATCAAGTATAACCCGAATAAGACCGACGTAGCCAAGCTGAAAGCTAATGTGAGCAAGTCGGGTTACGATGTAGATGAGGTGCTGGCCGATGAGAAGAGCTATGCTAAATTACCTGCCTGTTGCAAGAAAGACGCGGCTGACCACGTAGATTAAGGGCAGGCCGTTAATAATGAAAAGGCTTTTAACGGAGAGGCCCGACCCAACTAAGCTGGGTCGGGCCTCTCCGTTTTTATGAAGGTCGTATAGAATTTGTAGCCCGGACCCGGAGGCCCGGGCTACAAATTGCCGGTTAACTAACGAACCATCAAAATTCTAAACAGGGGTATGGAAAGAGTTTGACGAATTCGTAGGCGAGTTTCCTGACAAAGACGATATTTCGACAAAAGTCACCACGGCCCTGCTAAATGACTAATGGGGTAGACTATGTTGGTGGTTACATGTTTGTATGAAACGGATACTGGCAATTGATGGAGGGGGTATCCGCGGTATTGTACCGGGATTAGTTTTGGCTTCGCTGGAAGAAAAACTACAGCGACGAAGCCAAAACCCAAACGCGCGGCTGGCCGATTATTTTGACTTCGTTGCCGGTACCAGTACGGGTGGTATCCTGACCTGCCTGTACCTGTGTCCCATGGTCGACAATCCCCAACAGGCCCGGTTTTCGGCGCGGGAGGCCGTCGAGCTGTATGTTGCCAACGGCGGCAGTATCTTTCATGTATCCTTATGGAAGCGCATTACGTCATGGAGTGGCCTATCGGACGAAAAACACGACGCTGGTGAACTGGAGCGGCTGCTGGAGCTGTACTTTGGCCAAATCAGGCTCAGCCAACTGCTCAAACCCTGCTTTATTCCGGCGTATGATATTCAGAGCCGGACCGAATTTTTCTTTACCCAGCACGAAGCCCAACAGCGGGGCAACAGGTATGATTTTCTGATTAAAGACGTGTGCCGGGCCACATCGGCGGCACCAACTTACTTTGAGGCAGCCCTGACCCCCGCTTTAGACGGCGTATTGTACCCGCTGATTGATGGGGGTATTTTCATGAATAATCCAACCCTTGGCGCCTATTCTGAGGTCAGCAACGCCATCGGTAAACCCAGTGCTGAGGACATGTTTATCGTCTCGCTCGGTACGGGGACGGCCAACCGCGCCTACGCATACAAACAGGCCAAAAACTGGGGTAAAATCAAGTGGATAAAGCCGGTTATCGACATCATGATGTCAGGCGCATCGGCTACGACCAGTTATCACCTGAAAAAGATATTTTCGGCTATAGACCGGAGTAATCAGTACGTGCGGATTCAGCCCAAAGACCTGGGCAACGCCAGTTCTGACTTCGACGATGCAACTCCCGGCAACATTGCGGCCCTGATAGCCCTCGGCCAGCGTACCGCTGAGGAGTACAATGAACAGCTAAATTACATTGCCGATGTCTTGCTGGGGCTGGATACCGATTTGATACAGTTTGCCTGAACCAGTAGTGGACTATCGCTAATACAGCGGGCCGATGCGTAATTTTGCGGCATGACCTACGAAAACTCGCTGGATTTTGCCCGGCACCTCGACGCCACCGATCCGCTTCGTTCCTTCCGCGACCGGTTTCATATTCCGCAGCGTAACGGGCGTGAACTGGCCTATCTGTGCGGTAACTCGCTGGGGCTGCAACCCAAAACGGCCCGGGCGGCCCTGGAGCAGGAACTGAATACCTGGCAAAATCTGGGCGTAGAAGGCTGGTTTGAGTCGGGCGACGCTTCGCCGGGCGGGGGCGTAGCGTATACGTGGTTGAACTACCACGAACGTTGCAAAACCGACTTAGCCAGCATCATTGGAGCCACCTCCATTGAGGTATGCCCGATGAACGCACTGACCGTAAACCTGCACCTGCTGCTGACGTCGTTCTATCAGCCCACCAACAAGAAAGCCAGGCTCCTGACCATAAAGGGTGATTTTCCTTCTGACCAGTACGCCCTCGAAACGCACGTCAGAAGCCGGGGCTTTAATCCTGCGGACACGATCATAGAGATTGCCCCGCGTCCCGAAACTGGTTTGATTGAGCTTGCTGATATACAAAACGCCATTGCCGAACATGCCGACAGCCTGGCCCTCATCTGGATGAGCGGGCTGAACTACTATACCGGGCAGGTCTACGACATGGTTGCTATTGCCCAAACCGCCCGGCAACGCGGCATCCTGATTGGGTTTGATCTGGCCCATGCCATTGGCAATATTCCGCTGAACCTGCACGACTGGGGCGTCGATTTTGCAACCTGGTGTTCGTATAAGTACCTGAATGGCGGTCCCGGTGCGGTATCAGGTGTGTTCGTGCATGAGCGGCATCATGATGAAGAGTTGCCCCGGCTGGCGGGCTGGTGGGGCTACCGCGAAGATCGGCGTTTTGCCATGACACCCGGCTTCGTACCCGCCCCCGGTGCCGACGGCTGGCAGGTCAGTACGCCCAATATCCTGAGCCTGAGTCTGCACCGGGCATCGCTGGCCATCACCGCCGAAGTGGGCCTGCCTGCATTGCACCTGAAAAGCAGATTGCTGACAGGCTTCCTGGACTACCTGGTTGCCCCGTTCAACGATATACAAATCCTGACACCCCGCGATCCCAAACAGCGCGGCTGTCAGTTATCCCTATTGGTGCGTACTGACGGAAAAGTGTTGTTCAATCACCTCACAGAAGCGGGTATCATTGGCGACTGGCGCGAACCCGACTGTATCCGGCTGGCCCCTGTACCGCTCTATAACTCGTTCGAAGATGTTTGGCGGGTGGGTGAGGGGCTACGTTGTTTTTTCGGCTGAGTTTTGGTTGTATTGCTGCTCACTGGCCATCCTTTCCTGGGTTAAGAGATACCCTCCCCGGAAGATACTTTTTAGGGCCGACTCGATCTCGGTCCAGCCCTCATCACTACTGAGATCAATATCCATCATAACGCGTTTCTGCTGGCCCATAAAGGTTAGTAAGGTCATGGCACTCACAACAACGGTGGCAAATGAACGTCCCTTCGTGGTGCCAATGAGTTTTCCCAGCTCATCAACCATGTTCAGTAATGCGGCTTCTTTCTGGTCGGCCAGAATGCTCGAAAGACCACTATTGTTGATCAGGTCAGCTTTTAAAAATTCCTGTGCTTCAGGGTTGTTTCGTAACATTCTGAACTCATCAATAACGTACTGATAGCAGACGTCGAAAAACTCAGACAGTGGGGCGCCTTTCAGGGCGTTCACGTCAATAGGTGGAACGGATACAATAGGCTTTGTTCGATCATAATAAGCCCTTAAAAGCCCATCCAGTCCACCAAAGTATCGGTAAATGAGTATCTTGTTTATCCCGGAATGGCTTGCTATGCGGTTAATTCCGATTTGATCAAGACCATCTGCCGCAATTAGTTGACCAACTGCGTCAAGTAATCTGTTCTCCGTATCAATGCGGCTTCGCTGCATAAACTGTAGTAGAAGTGAGTAACACTTACGAAGCAATATAACCCCTTTATGATGCGTTGACGTAAGTTTACTTCTACCTATTTAGCAGACGGTAAATCTACTTACCTGATAAAATTAACGAACGAGTTGTCAGTCAGGGTCTTTGCCTAAAAAAGCCACGTTTCGGCGGAGACCATCAATTTTTGTACGCTTCACCGCAGATCGTCTAAAAACCTCGCCAAATACAGCTTCGGAGATGTCTTCCCAATCGGTTTTGGTGAATTCGACCAGATCGGGATGGGGAGCAAAAGCGGGCGTCTGATGCGGGCGGGCAAACCGATTCCAGGGGCAAACATCCTGGCATATATCGCAGCCAAAGACCCAGTTATCGAACTTACCCCGCACTTCATTGGGGATAGCTTCTTTCAGTTCAATGGTAAAATAAGAAATGCACTTGCTGCCATCTACCACATACGGATCAACAATAGCGTTGGTAGGGCAGGCGTCGATGCAGCGGGTGCAGGTGCCACAATAGTCGGTAATGGGGCCATCAGGCTCCAGTTCGAGGTCCAGAATCAACTCACCGATGAAGAAAAACGAGCCAATCTGCCGGTTTATCAAATTGCTGTGCTTGCCCACCCAGCCCAGTCCGGCACGTTTGGCCCAGGCTTTGTCCATGACCGGGGCCGAATCGACAAATGCCCGCCCGCCTACGTCGCCAATTTCAGCCCGGATAAAATCGAGTAATGCTTTGAGTTTGTCTTTGATAACGAAGTGGTAATCTTCGCCGTAGGCGTATTTCGAGAGTTTATAATCGTCGTCGCCTTCGGGTAGCTGCTGTTTGGGATAATAGTTGAGCAGGACCGTGACAACTGATTTGGCTCCGTCGACGAGCAGGCGTGGGTCAAGCCGTTTGTCGAAGTGGTTAGCCATGTAGTTCATTTGTCCGTGCATGCCACTCTTGAGCCAGGTTTCGAGCCGGGGGGCCTCTTCATCCAGAAAATCGGCTTTGGCTATGCCGCACAAATCAAACCCCAGCCGGGTAGCTTCGGCTTTGATACGTTGGGAATAGATGGCGGCAGGATGATGCAAAACAGGGACGATTTGAGGCTGACTTTAAACTTCTTCTTTGTAAACAGAACGAATAGACTGAAAAATCCTGTTGCTGTTTTCGATCGTACAGAAATTTTGGTTCAGACAACTTGTCAGTCTGAGTTGGTTTGGCCGATCTTTTGCCCGTGATTGGCTATGCATTTCTGGAATCGAACTCAACACAGAGACATGGAAAATAAAGATAACCTAAACCAGCAGGCGCATGCTAACGCGCATGAGCCTGACAACCTGACAAGTGAACTTCCTGATAACGACGAAGCCATCAATGTAAACGGCGGCAACCCGACCAACGACGAAACCGGCGAAACGATATCTACTGACGAAGCCGAGCCAACCGCCGATTTTCAGCCGATAAACGAAGTGGCCGAACTCAAGGAAAAATACCTCCGGCTCTACGCTGATTTCGAAAACTTTCGTCGTCGTACGGCCAGAGAGAAACTGGATCTCATCAATAATGCTGGCGAAAATACCATTAAATCCATGTTGCCAGTGATCGATGATTTTGAGCGGGCCAGGCAGGCCACGGAAAAAACTGACGACATTACTGCTGTGCGGGAAGGCATCGACATCGTCTATAACAGATTACTCAAAACACTGGAAGGTAAAGGATTGAAGCCGATGGTATCGGTAGGGCAGCCGTTTGATGCTGATCTGCATGAGTCCATTGCCCAGTTCCCGGCCCCGTCCGCAGATCTTAAAGGCAGGGTGATTGACGAAACGGAAAAAGGCTACTACCTGAACGACAAAGTCATTCGGTTCGCTAAAGTAATTGTAGG
>JACMPG010000322.1 GCA_014377625.1 Spirosoma sp. | reverse complement strand
GTGTGGGTCGGATGGCCGCTGCTGACGTGGTGGAGGTGCCGCTGAGTATCACGCTGACACCAAACCCGCTGGCCGACGGTCAGTTGCGGGCGGTGGTGCGGGGTGCGGGTGGCGAGTTGCTGTCGGTAGAACTGGTCGATTCGCGGGGTAACGTTATCCGTTCGCAGACCTGGCCAGTGGCCGATGCTGACCAGCGTATTGAGTGGGACGTAACGGCGCGTCCATCGGGGGTTTATCTGTTGCGGGCCACTCAGCCGGGGACCAACAGGCAGACTCAGACTGTGAAAGTAGTGAAGCCATAACGGGGGTGGGCAATGCGGGGTACGACCGTTATGACGGGGTTATACCCCCCCGGCAGTTGGTAGTTTAAGGCCGTTTTAGGCCAATATCGACGGATTTTGCTACAAAGTTGACGGAAAATGTTCCGTCAACTGCTCAACATTTGTGGTGTCGTTTTCGGAAGCCTTAGTGATGATGACGACGGGAGGACGCCGAAAAATCCCTGAAGAGAGTAGGCAAATTTCTAAAACTTTTTCACGCATGAAGTTAATTAAACTCATTCCCGCTGTTCTCTGTGTACTGGTCAGCATCTCGGCTTCTTACGCGCAGTTCGACCCTAATTACAAAGGGTACTATAACCTGAAAACGCAATTTCGGGGTGATGCCGAAATGCTGGAGGGTAATGGAGCTGCCAGTACGTACATGAACGGAGCATCGTTCATGTCGCCCCAGAAAGGAGCTACCGGCCAACGCTGGAAAGTTATACCAGAACCCGGCAAAGACGGTTACTACCGCCTGAAAACCCAGGATCGCGGTGATAACGAATGCCTGGAGGGTAACGAAATGAAGGGTAAATCCAAAAATGGCGTTGCTTTCGTAACCCCCTGCCGCAATGTGACCGGCCAGCTCTGGAAGATTGACAAAGATGGAGCAAATTACCGCCTGACGACCATGTTTCAGGGGAAAGAGCACAACCTGGAAGGCAATCAGATGAAAGGGGCCATGGGAGGCAACGCCTTTCTGAACACCCGCCAGAATGTGAGCGGTCAGCTCTGGAAATTTGATCAGGTGCGATAACACTCATTCCCCAAATAAAGACGGGTCGGGCGGGAAACTGCCCGACCCGTCTTTATTTGGGGGGCCATTAGGTTACCCGTGCAGGATGAGCATCCCGCCGGACAAACCTAACATACTGACGCTTTTCCGGGTTATCTGGATAACAAACAGATAACAAATATGGAAAACCAGGCAAAATTAGACGATGTTCGGCTCGACATTCAGGCCGTTGACATAACCATCGACCCCGACTTCCGCGACCGTATTCTGCTGGCCCTGACCAAGCTGCGCCGGTATTACAGTGGCGACGTCATCACCGCCGAGGTGTATATGGAGAAGGCATCGCATAGTGGGCCGGACTTCCGCTCCTTACGTATTAAGTTTGGCGTACCCGGCAACGATGTAGTGGCCGACGATACCGGCGACAACTGGGATAAACTGCTCCATAATGTGACCGACAAACTGAAAGTACAGCTGGAGCGTCGGTTCGACAATTCGCAGAACGCTTACCGCCAGCGGTAAACATTGCGTCAATCAAAAAATCACCTCGCCAGTCTCACCAACCCGTAAGTCCACCCGCCACCCAATCGGCAAGGTCAGGTTATAATCGACGTGACCCGCCGGGAAGTTGAATAATACGGGATAATCATAGTCCGACATCGCGTCGGCTATGATGTGGCTGGCGTCTTTTCCAAATGGTAGCGACGCGCTGTCCCGCATATCGGTGAACTGACCCACAATCAGGCCCGCCAGGTTTCTCAACCGCCCGGCCCGATGTAACTGGGTCATCATCCGGTCGAGCGAAAAAAGCGTCTCGTTAATGTCTTCGATGAATAGTATTGCGCCGGTATAGTCAATATCAGTCGGAGTACCAATCGAGTTGACGAGGAGCGTCAGATTCCCCCCCACGAGCGGCCCCGCAGCCTGACCCGTCCGATTCAGTGGATGGGCCGGTACGGTGTATTGGTCTGGAACTTCGCCAAAGAGCCACTGCCGCACCGATTCAAGGGCGTCGGCGCGTTCGGGCTGACCAAACTGGCGGGGCATCAATCCGTGCAGGCTTACGATACCAGCGTTACAAAATAAACTTAAGAGTACCGTTACGTCGCTGAACCCCACCAGCCACTTTGGATTACGCTGTAACCCGGTCAAATCAAGGCCGTCGGCCAGGCGGTAGCAACCGTAGCCCCCCCGCGCGGCAAAAACGGCCCGCACAGCAGGGTTGTCAAACAACTGTTGCAGATCGGCCCGGCGCAACTCATCTGACCCGGCAAAGGGACCATCCTGCGCCCGCAGGCTGTTGCCCTCAATAACGTTGAGTTTCCAGTCGTCGCGCAGAATGCGGAGCCCGTCGGTAAGTTCACTATACGGGAACCAACTGGCCGGAGCCACTATGCCTACGGTATCGCCGGGTTTGAGAAACGGAGGGATTTGCATGAAAAGCAGGTACTTTTTGGCGTCGGCAATGACCATTCGTTGTTACACCAGCCGTTGTTAGTTCTGCCAATGATGCGTATTTTTATTGATTATTTAGATCGCTGATTGATTTTATCAATTAATAGTACGGATATGGCAACGGTTATTTTAAACGTAGAAGATAAAAAACTAAGATTTTTCAAGAAGATGATCCGGCATTTCCCGTTCGTCACCATTCACGAAACGAATTTGGATGGCGATACCGACGAACACATCATCGAGCACATTCGGGAAGCCGCCAAAGAGATGCGTCTGGTTGAGCAGGGAAAAGCGAAATCAACTCCGTTCAACGAGTTTTTGAAAGAATTGGATGAACTTTAGACTCGAAACCATCACGTCTTTCAAACGACAAGCCAAGCGTTGACTCAAGAAATTTCCTTCCCTCCGTGCCGAAATTGAAGACTTAGGGGAGTCTCTCCAAGAAAACCCACTTATGGGCGTGGCCCTCAAAAACGGATTCTACAAAATCCGGCTGGGCATCAAATCGAAGGGAACGGGGAAGCGCGGTGGGGCGCGGGTCATTACCTACGTGAAAGTCATCGCCGAAACCGTTTATCTCATCGCTATTTATGATAAGGCTGAGCAGTCAACTATTGCCGATGCCCGACTGGATGAGCTGCTGACCGAAATTCCCACTGACGAATAACCGGTATGCATGAATGGACAGCGGGTCAGTTCAAGGCTACCTCGTCGGTATCATCGAGTTTCCGCAGGTCGAACAACACGGCCCCTGCCTGTTCACCGTCGAACATAGGCCGGAATTTCTGACCCCATAATACCTCATCATAACGGTAGGAATAGCGGGTATGGACCATCTGCGAGAAGGTGTCGTCAGTAGCCCGCATAAGAATCATAAACTCCGCGTCCGATGCTTCAAAACTCTCCGGAGTCATGTCATGCAGCGGACTGTCGGCCGTGATCGGGTGTACGAGTGTCCAGTTCGTGGGTAAAAAATTTACCTTGTTGCGTTCCAGTTCCAGCGCGTAATACCTGCGTTGCCGGGTGCCGTCGGGCTTGATCTCCAGCCGGGACAGCGATACCTCAATCTGCACATCGATGAGCTGATTGGACCGGCGGTGGATAATGCGGAACATCCAGCCGTTCACGTCCAGATACGGTGCAAAAACCGCGTGTCTGGAAAAACGTATGTGCGCCACCGGTCTTGAGAAACGCCCGTACAGTAAACCCGTAATGAGAGCAAAAGCCAGCAACCCAATCATAGACTCGAGCGCGGCAATGGAACTGGTCATGTAGCCAATGGGGCTGATGTGACCGTAGCCAACGGTCGTCAGCGTTTGGGCGCTGAAGAAGAAGCAACCCCAAAATTGCCCAACGAACGACGGGCCAGTTACGTTGCCCACGCCCATCAGATTCTCGGGGCCGACCAGCATATAAAGACTGGCAAAAATCAGATTCTCCGCGAAATACACCAGTAGAATCAATCCTAAAAATTGCCTCCAGGGCATGGTAATCAGGCGGTTATACAGATTGACCCGGTCCCAGAACGATTCATGAACGCGGTTAATGTTAAAGCTGCCGTCTTTGTTAATCAGCCGCGAATACGTGTCGTTGAGCTTGGTGCCGAAGCCCAGGTCCTGCCGCTTCTCTTCCTGTTCAACCAACTGACTGTCGGAACCGCGAAGTTGCTGATTACTAACCTTCCTGTTGAGGGGTGTTGTCATTTGGAGTGCTCATAAAATTGTTGATATATGCCAGAAAACGCCTTAGGGGTTGCTTTGATTCAAAGTTACCTTTCATTGATTCCTAAATTGAGCAGAAGAAGAAATTAACGTTTTTATAATAGCGGCCATTTGATAAAATTGAGTATAAATACTTAATTTTGTTCTCTCTCTCTCAAAATTACTCTATCGTAATGATCCGCAGACCCGGATTGTCGAATATGAATAAGTACACCGGTATGATCAGCTTGATTATCCCAGCCTTTAACGAAGAAGAAAACCTGCCCGTTCTGGTTCACCGGCTTATGGCCGTCATGAAGCCCTACGCCGACTACGAAATCCTGATCATCGACGACGGCAGTACCGATCAGACCCGCCACGTGCTGCGGCAGTTGAGTCTGGCCTACCCGGTTGTCCGGTTTATTTCGTTCTCCCGCAATTTTGGCCACCAAATGGCGCTGCGGGCGGGCTACGATCACGCGCAGGGTAACGCCGTTATCTGTCTCGACGCCGATTTGCAACACCCACCCGAACTGATTCCTGCCCTGATTGACAAGTGGCAGGAGGGTTATGAAGTGGTTTATACCGTTCGGAAATCCGACCCGAAACTGTCGTGGTTCAAGCGCACTACGTCGGCCCAGTTTTATAAACTGCTGCGTAAAGTCTCTGACCTTGACATTGAAGACGGCGCGGCTGATTTTCGGCTGCTCGACCGGAAGGTTGTTGATACGCTGAAGCAGTTTAAAGAAAACGATCTGTTTCTGCGCGGAGCCATTTCCTGGGTTGGTTTCCGGCAGTGCCGGGTGTTATATGAACCCGCTGCCCGCTACGCTGGTCAATCGAAGTATTCGTTTCAGAAGATGTTGAAACTGGCTGCCATGGGCATTACTTCGTTTTCTACGCGTCCGCTGTACCTATCGGTTGGGCTTGGCTTTGTTATGTCGCTGTTTGCACTACTGATGGGCATGGAGGTGACATATGAGTACTTTTTTACCGATGCTACCGTATCGGGCTGGGCTACGCTGGTGGTGCTGATAGCTCTTATTGGCGGGGTGCAGTTCATTATGATCGGTATCATCGGCGTATATTTGGGCAAAACGTTTGTGGAAGTTAAACAGCGTCCGGCCTATATCATCGGCGACACAAGCGAGATTGAGGAGACTGTAACGACATGGCAAACACCCACCGAAACCGATCTATTTTATTCACGGTCGATGTAGAAGAGTTCGATACGGCCCTGGAGTTTGGTCATGATATTCCGCTGTCCGAACAGATTGCTGTATCAACGCGTGGGCTGCTTCCGCTTACCGAACGTTTTGCTGCCGTAGGAGCCACAACCACCCTCTTCACAACCGTCAACTACGCCCTGCACGAGCCGGAACTGATTCGGAAGCTGGCTATTCAGCACGAGATTGCCTCGCACGGCTACTACCATACTACGTTTGAACCCGCCGACCTGCTCAAATCGCGGCTGGCCCTCGAAGCCCTGCTTGGAAAGCCCGTTACCGGATTTCGGCGGGCGCGGATGGGGTACGTGAACCCAACTGACGTACAGCAGGCGGGGTATACCTACAACTCATCGCTGCATCCTACTTGGCTGCCGGGGCGGTACAATCATTGGGGGGAGCCTCGCCATCCGTTTCAGGAACTGGGGGTGTGGCAGATTCCGGCGTCGGTAACGCCCACCGTGCGGTTGCCACTGTTCTGGCTGAGCCTGAAAAATTTCCCGTTCGCCCTCTACAAACAACTGTGTCGCCAAACGCTGCGTACCGACGGTTTTCTAAATCTGTACGTGCATCCATGGGAGTTTACCGACCTGTCGATGTATGACAAAATTCCGGCTTACGTACGGCGGCACTCGCGCGATGTCCTGCTTGACCGGGTGGAGGAATTACTGCGCTATCTCAAGCCACAGGGCGAGTTCAGCACAATGCAGGCGTTTACTCAACAACTGTTGCTGTCGTAATCAAGTTTTTCTCAGCTTTCTGTCTTCATGCGTTCGTTTCTGAACAGACCCATTTTCCAGGACTACCGGCTTTTGGTAGGTTTATACGGTCTTATTGCACTGATTGCCAGCATCCAGGCCGTCTTTTTGTCTGGTTCTAATAACTACAGTATTTTTTATTATTCGCTCAGACATCTGCTGAGCGGGGTGAGTTTGTACGATCTTTACCCGGCGCAGTACAGCGACCATTACCATTACGCCCCAACGTTTGCGGCCCTTTTTGCGCCGGTTTTTGCCCTGCCCTATTCTGTCGGGTTGTTTATCTGGCACTTTCTATTTGCAGGCGTATGGGTTTTTGCCGTCTACAAAATGCCCCTCACGCGCCCACAAAAGGCGTTCGGCTACTGGTTCGCGCTCCAGGAAATGCTCACCTCGCTCGTAAACGGTCAAACCAACCCACTCATTGCTGCCATTCCGCTGTTTGCATTTGTCAGTTTTGAAAAAAAACAGCCGTTCTGGGCTGCTTTGGCTATCGTACTGGGCACGAACATAAAAATATACAGTATCGTAACAGCGGGGATGTTTTTATTGTATCCCCGCAAAGGGCGTTTTCTGCTGTCGATGGTGTTCTGGAGCGTGGTGATCGGTATGATACCGGTTCTCCTGACCAGCCCAACCCGTTTACTATGGCAGTATCAACTGTGGTTCAGACAGTTGCTTATCAAGTCAGACCATGATAAATGGGCCAATACCTCAATTCATAAACTCACACATCTGTTTATCTCACCCAATGTACCGACCGCGCTCATTATTGGGCTGGGCGTGGTGTTATTCTGCACCGTTTATGTACACATCAATAAGTTTGGTGAGCGGTCGTTTCGGTTCCTGCTGCTGGCCTCGGTGCTGATTTTTCAGGTCATCTTCAACCCTGTCGCTGAGTCGCCGACATACATAACCGCTGTTACGGGTGTACTATGCTGGTGGTACGT
>JACMPG010000039.1 GCA_014377625.1 Spirosoma sp. | reverse complement strand
GAAAAGCCGAGTATTCGAGACGCTTGCTGCGGCAGAGCGAGCGGTCGAGGACGCGGTAAAATCATTGGCGGAGAAAGTCATCTCGATCACGGCTTTCCCCTATATCAGAAATACGTCAAACCAAATTTGATTCAGTATAAGTAGTACACTAAACGAAAATTCAGTCTGCGCTAAACCGAATCGCTCGATTGCACTTTTCCGGGAGGTGTTTTTATAACTAATCTTGTGTTAAGGGAATTATACCAGAAATGACAAAGATGTATCGACTCGCCCTATTATTGGAAATACACAATTGTCAGTAACTTTTCAAAACACTAATTAGTGTTGCATACCATTTGTTTTCCTTTTCCCCAACTGATCCAGAGCCGCTCGGAAGCCCTTGGCCAGATCTACAGCAGGACCACGGCCATAATAGTGAAGAAAGATAGTACGAGGCTGTTCGCCCAACATGTGGTGGTGCAGAGCAACTACTTCCAGATTATGGCTACGCAAGGCTTTAATAACCTCGTTAACTTCCCCTTCCAGCATGGCTATGTCACCTGCGATGTGAGCCGCATCTTGCTTACCAGCAAATGAGGCCCACGAGTTCAGTCCAATAGCAGTTGTCATTTCTGCCCCCATTGCTACAATTTGCACATCGTCCCGTCCAACGGTATACTTGTAGGTTGGGCCATTGACAACACCCTTATACTTGACGAGTTCATCTAACGCAGATACATCAAAAAGCTCTTTGCCTGTTTGCGGACCAGATGCAGGAGTTGCATTATTGTTGCTTTGAACTGGTATGCTGGTAGGAGTACCTGCTACGGGTTGATTAGCCGGAAACAACTTCGTGTTGCGGATAGCCTGGGCATATTTCTTAGCCAGATCAGCCGCATCGCCCATGCCATGCAAGTGCATGTAAAAGATACGCGGTTGCTCATAGAAAAAGTGGTTATGGATAGCGCCCACTTCCAGCCCGGCCGCGTGGGTGGCGTCGATCAGCGGATTCACTTCAGTTTCGAGCAGAACGGTATCGCTCATCATCACAGTTTGCTTGCCATCAAGTGTCTTCTTAAAGGCCACCCATCCCCCGAAGCCGAAGGGAATGGGTACCGGCTCACCTTTAATAGTTACTTTCAGATCATTTCGAGGTAGTGGCACTGAATAAGTTGCTTGAGCCTCATTGTAAGCACCTTTTTTGCCTAATGCGGTAGCAATAGCATCCTGTTCTTGGGCTGATAAGGCCGGTGTTTTACGGGTAGGGAAGGTTGAGACTATCGGAGAGCCACAAAGGGGGATAGTACCCGCTACAGCTGCTGTTTGAAGAAAGTTTCGTCGTTTCATGACATGATTGGAAAATGGAATCGAACTGATCCAAAACTAATTTTTAGGAGTTATTCTTGACTACTTGAGTAATTTTAACAAAAGAGTGCTCCTAAGTATTTAATTTCTCGTTATGTCGCCCGGCCTTCGTAAAATCAATAATCCACTTCCAGATTTAGGGCTTTGCGCAGGTCGTGGAGGGCGGGGTTTTTCTCGGCTAAGTAGTTGAACTTGTCCTGCGGGCTGTAAATCATCTTCTTTACGTCCTGCAGGTTAACCGTGTGTTCGAGCTGTAGTTGGCTGTTCTGCAACTGACTGCGCAGGTATGATACCAGCTCGAGTTTGAAGTCGTTCAGCACGCCCACTTGCAGGGTGTTGTCGAGGGTGAGCCGGATTGTGGTGCCGTCGAGGTTCAGGTCGCGGTTCATAATCATCTGCTCGGTGGCCGAGTCGTTTTGCTGCCGCCGGAGTTTGGCGAAACTGGCCCATACATCTGTCAATGCCTCGAAATCAAACGGTCTGTCGGGCAGGATAACGGCTACTGGTGCATCGTCGACGGTGGCGGCTGGCAGGGGCTTGCTGGTGAGGGGTACCGTTGTACGCAGTCGGCTCGTGGCTGAGCGGATGGGGTGGGCAATGACGTGCTTTGCCGGGCGTTCGGCTACCGCAACGTCTGGCAAAGCGTAGCCATTCACGGGTTGGCTGTTCACGACATGGCCGTTTGTGCCGTTTGCGGGTGCGGTGGGCCGGTAGCCGTTTACGGGTTCGCTTGTGATAGGGTGCTGCTCTGCCGGGGTTTGAGGTAGTTTAGGCAGGGACGGGCTGACTACTGGTCCACTGATCGGAGAGTCGTTTTTTTTTTCGGTAATGGGTTCGCCATTGCCCGGATGTGCCGCCTGAGGTATGACGTTGGCTGGTTGCGCGGGTAGGCTGTTCCAGTCCAGGATGTTGCGCAGGTTGGCCAGTTTCATGAACCACAACTCGGTATGAAGCCGCTGGTCTTTGGCTACTTTGAAGTTCATGTCGCACTGCCCGCCGAGGCTCAACGCCGACAGCAGGAACGACATTGGCGACCGGGTGGACTGGTCGAGATATTGCCGACGAACGTTTTCTGTCACCTGCAACAGCTGCACCGTTGTGGCGTCCTTGCAAACGAGCAAATCGCGGAAGTGACGGCATAGACCTACCACAAACTGATGGCCATCGAATCCCTTGCGCAGAATCTCATCGACCGTCAGCAGCGTTTGCGGCAGGTTACCGGCCAGCAGTAAATCAGTCAGTTTGAAGTAATAATCATAATCCAGAATGTGCAGGTTGTCCAGCACTTCTTTGTACCGGATAATGCGGTCGGCGGCAAACGTTACGTTCAGATCGAACATGCTGAGCGCGTCGCGCAGGCCACCGTCGGCTTTCTGGGCAATCAGGTCAAGGGCTTCGGTTTCGGCGGTGATGCCTTCTTTTTCGGCAATCTCGGCAAGGTGTTTTGCGATATGCCCCGGCTGAATCCGGTTGAAATCGAAAATCTGACAGCGCGACAGAATCGTGGGCAGAATCTTGTGCTTCTCGGTCGTAGCCAGAATAAAAATGGCGTAGGACGGCGGTTCTTCCAGCGTCTTCAAAAACGCATTGAACGCCTGCGTCGAGAGCATATGCACCTCGTCGATGATGTAGATCTTGTATTTAGCACCGGACTGCGGGGGCGTTCTAACCTGATCGATCAGACTGCGGATGTCTTCGACCGAGTTATTCGAGGCCGCATCTAACTCGTGAATATTGAATGAAGCGTTACGGTTAAAGCTCACGCACGACTCACACTGGTCGCAGGCTTCCCCGTCGGGCAGGATATTTTGGCAGTTGATGGTTTTGGCCAGGATGCGGGCGCAGGTGGTTTTGCCTACCCCGCGCGGACCACAAAACAGGAATGCTGATGCTAAGTGATTGGTTTTAATGGCATTCTTCAGCGTGGTGGTAATATGCTCCTGCCCCACAACGGTGTCGAAGGTAGCGGGGCGATACTTGCGGGCCGAGACCACGAAATTTTCCATACTGCAAGGTAACAGACCGGGGGCGGAAAGGCAAACCCAATCCGCCCCGTTCCGGCCCCGCCACTTACTTGTTCACACCGTTAAACTGCATCGCTACGCCGTTCATGCAGTAGCGCAGGCCGGTGGGTGCGGGGCCGTCGCTGAAGACGTGGCCGAGGTGCGCATCGCAGACGGAGCAGCGGATTTCGGTACGCATCCCGTCACGTTCTTCGTAGACAGCATTTTTGACGATGGGCGCGTAGAAACTCGGCCAGCCCGTGCCTGACTCGAACTTGGTTTCGGACGGAAACAGTGGGTTATGACAACCGGCGCAGATAAACGTACCCGTGCCATGTTCCTGGTTTAGGGGGCTGCTGTTGGGCCACTCGGTGCCGCTCGCCCGCATGACCCGGTACGCTGCCGAAGTCAGTTGTTCTTTCCATTCGGCGTCGGTTTTCTCCACGCGTCGATTGTTGGGTGAGGTAGCTTCGGTGGGCCGTTGGTGGGGTTGGCGCGGGGTGCCGAAGAACGTAGCGTAGAGCCAGAGGCCACCGGCCAGTAACCCGGCAATCAAGAGAAAAATGGTTGATTGTTTCATGCCGGTAAAACAACCGGAATGCCGCTGCCGTTCACCGGCCAATGGCCACTTTCCTGAGGATAGAGTCAATGATCTGCAGGGTTGTTACGCCGTCGGCTTCGGCTTCGTAATTGAGCATCAGGCGGTGGTTGAACACGTCGGGGGCCACTTCTTTGATGTCTTCGGGCAGGACGTAATCGCGCCGGTCGAAGTAGGCGAGGGCTTTGGCGGCCAGGTTCAGGTTGATACTCGCGCGGGGCGATACGCCGAACTGGATATACCGGGCTTCATCGCGGAGGTTGGCATCCAGCGGTTTTCGGGTGGCAAAAACGAGTTCGATGATGTAGCGTTCGAGGGTCTCAGAAATGGTCACGCTGTTGATTTCGTTGCGGATGGCCGCCAAATCTTCCTTGCCCAGCACCGGCTGTACTTCGTAGTCGAAGTTCATATCTGACATCCGGCGCATGACTGTCAATTCTTCCTCTTTGCTGAGATAATCCACGAAGACCTTCATCATAAACCGGTCTACCTGCGCTTCTGGCAGCGGATACGTACCTTCATGCTCAACCGGGTTTTGTGTGGCCAGCACCAGAAAAGGCCGGTCAAGGATAAAGGTTTCCTCGCCGATGGTAACCTGCTTTTCCTGCATGGCTTCGAGCAGCGCGGCCTGCACTTTGGCGGGCGAGCGGTTCACTTCATCGGCCAGAATCAGGTTGGCAAAAATCGGCCCCTGCTTCACCTCGAACTCCGCGGTTTTCTGGTTAAAGATCATGGTGCCAATCAAATCGGCGGGCAGCAAATCGGGCGTAAACTGAATCCGCTGAAAATCCAGCTCCAGCACTTTAGCCAGCGTATTAATGGTCAGGGTTTTGGCCAGGCCCGGTACGCCTTCGAGCAGGATATGGCCGCCCGTAAACAGCCCGATGAGCAGCCGGTTCAGCAGCCGCTCCTGCCCCACCACTACCTGACTTATTTCGTCAAATACCTCGCGAATCTTGGTATGGTAGGAAAATGTAGTTTGTGGCGTCATTAAGAGTTACAAAGTTGTAAAGTTACAGAGTCGTAAAGTTGCGGTGCCGTCGCATACCACATGTTGCGTGGTGGTTACTGGTCGTCTGGTGAACCCTTCGAATAACGTCTCCCTTTGTTGTCAGAGTTGTTCAGATAGGTCAGCAGGCTGTCAATTATTCGAGCCACTTCATCGGACTGACCATATAACGCGTCGAAAAGCTGTTGCGTAATATATTGGTTGTCAATCGAGCGGTACAGTTGCGACTTGACTTCAATCAGCGAACCCCTCGCAATACCCAGAAACTGTACAAACTCACCCCGACTTCCCCGGCCAAAGCCCTCGGCAATGTTATCCATAACGGACCCTCCCGACCGCCGTATCTGTCTCTTCAGATCATAATCATCCTGAAACGTTTTATCGCGCGTCATTTGGTGAATGGCACTCGACAAAAGCCGCGCTTTCTGCCATGCTTTCAAGTCTTCAAGCCGATTCACGGTAGCCATATACTTTTGAATTCTGAACTCATGTTACGCCAATTCCTATTACGCCCCGCTGGAGCTTCCTGAATAGATGTGGTGCGACTTTTCTACAAAGATCAGGCCCCTCCGGGGCTGAATAGTATGCTGTATCCGGCCTCGGAAGGGCCGAATCTTTGTAGAAAAGAAGATGAACCCCGTTTTTATAAGCCCCGGAGGGGCGTAATCTTTGTACAATACGTAACATCAGTTATAAAGTTGTAGAGTTAGCTGATACATGAGTCACTACGCGCCAATCTCTAATCCGTCAACCAACTTTATAACTCTATGACTGTACAACTCTACAACTACTTTCAAAAAGCAGCCCGTATGCTGCGGTCTTTGCCATGAATGTCTTTGTACACATGGATATTGGCGAAACCACGCTCGACAAATACGGCGCGGGTAGCCTCGCCGAAGCGTTCGTTGATTTCGACGTAACAGGCTCCGTTGTTGGCCAGATGTTTCACGCAGAAATCGGCTACAGCTTTGTAAAACAGCAGCGGGTCGTTGTCTTCCACAAACAGGGCGATACCCGGCTCATAGTCCAGCACGTTGCGGTCCATGCCGGCGGCTTCGGAGCGGGTTACGTAGGGTGGATTACTGACTACACAGGCGAATTTTCGGTTGAAGTCATCGGCCACGGCCAGAATATCCTGAATGGCAAAATCAACGCTGGCCTTGAGGTTGCGGGCATTTTCTCTGGCCAAAGCAAGCGCTTTCTCCGACACGTCCCAGCCCGTTACGACCGACTGCGGCAGGAACCGGGCCAGCGTGATGGCAATGCAGCCGCTGCCCGTACCGATGTCTACGATGGGTACGTCGTCGGTACGGTCGGCGAAGTCGTGCATGATGAGACGGACCAAATCTTCGGTCTCGGGGCGGGGAATCAAAACATCGGGAGATACCTCGAACTCCAGGCCGCAAAAAATGGTGGTGCCAATGACGTGCTGAATGGGTTCCTGCCGGTTCAGCCGTTCCAGAATTTTGAACCAGTCGGGTTCGGTGCGGTTGGGGGGCAGGGGTTTATCGGTCAGTACGTCGGTTTTGCGCAGTCCGAAATAGTGGTCGAGCAGCATAAACGCCATTTCGCGGGCTTCTTCGGGTGGGAAGGCCGTAATGTTTTTGCTGAGTCGTTCGTAGAGCGGTTTCGCAGTTGCCATGCCGTTAGTGACTGTTGAGTCGAAAACTATAAAGTTGCAGAAGAGTAATTTTTGCGTAAAAGTAAAGAAGTTTACGGTCTTCAGTTTGCGGTTTACCGTAGCGCGGGGTGGTCAGATGGCTGATTTGTAGCTTTGGTTTCCCATCGGCCCCAGTTATTTTCTCCTCCGAAATTACCACCTGAATTTTTGCACCCATAACTTGCCCCGGTAGAAAGCCGGGGCGTCTGCGTCTGCGGGACCGGCTAAACTCAGAACAATTTATGGACCAATTTATGCGTCGCGCCCTTGAACTTGCCACGCTGGGCCGGGGGTGGGTCAGCCCAAACCCAATGGTAGGCTGCGTAATTGTGCATGACCTGAACGGCGGTACGGGCCATCCAGCCGGGGGCAACTCCATGCCGGGCGACTCCACGCCGGGACGCATTATTGGTGAGGGGTGGCATCAGCGCTACGGCGAGGCCCATGCCGAACGCAACGCCATCTTCTCGGTTCGGCCCGCCGATGAACACCTGCTCCCCCACAGCACGGCCTACGTAACGCTCGAACCCTGCTCGCACTATGGCAAACAGCCGCCCTGTGCCAATCTGCTGATCGAAAAACGAATTGGCCGCGTCGTGTGCTGCAACGACGACCCTAATCCGCTGGTTGCCGGGCAGGGGTTTCAGAAGCTGCGCGAGGCCGGAATCCCGGTCGAGACGGGACTGCTGGCCGGGATTGGCCGTGAGTTGAACGCCCGGTTTTTTACGTTCATCGAGCAGCAGCGCCCATATATCATCCTGAAATGGGCCGAAACCAACGATGGATTTGTGGCGGGTGAAGGCAATGAACCCCTGCAAATCAGTGGTCCGCTGGCCCGGCGACTGGTACATAAATGGCGGAGCGAAGAAGATGCGATTATGGTGGGTACCAACACCGCCCGCGCCGACAACCCCCGCCTGAACGTGCGCCTATGGCCCCAGGCTGGATGGCCCGTGTTGGATGCCACCGGCCAAAACCCAACGCGTATTGTCATCGACAGACAGTTGCAATTACCGCTAACGCTGAACCTGTTCGATGATTCGCAGCCGACGCTGGTGTATAATTACACAAAGACGGAAACCACCGGGCAAACCAGCTACGTACAGCTCAGTCCCGATGAGCCGTTTCTGGCTCAACTCCTGGCCGACCTCTACGAACGGCGTATCCAGTCGGTTTTGGTGGAGGGCGGTACCACGCTGCTCAATTCGTTCATCAACGCCGGTTTGTGGGACGAAATGCGGGTGCTGCGTAGTCCGATGATGATTGGGCAGGGTATTGCCGCGCCGAGAGTGCACGGGCGGCTGATGAGCCGCGAACTGGTTGGGGACGATGAATGGTCAACATACCTGCCATCCAGATAAAAGCAGGTGTACTTGATTACGCATTTTCCTGACCGGTGGGTGTGTAAAGCCATGGTCTGACGTATCCGAAACGGGCTGATTTTACAAACGTACTACCAACATCATACGTTTGTAAAACTATATTTTAGTCATCATATACCACTCGTTTATATGATGACAAGCTAGAGAAAACATGGTTTCTTCTAGGGTATGGTTACAATATTTGGCTATGATACAAATTCAATGTAATATTGGCGACTGTTCAATAACAACGGTGGTATACTGAGATGGAAGCAATTTATAAAAACGATATTGAAGAAACCGATTATGCTCTTGACGAGGATAGAGTAAATTTTCTTGAAAAAAAGCAAAGAGAGCTTATTACCAGCACAATTGATTATAACCTTGAAAGTCTATCACAACTTATAAATAAAAAAATTATTGATCTCGCACCTAAATATCAGCGCAGATTCAGATGGGATAATAACAGAAAATCTAAGTTGATTGAATCATTTTTAATGAATGTGCCTGTACCACCTATTTTTCTAAATGAAGACGACTTTGGAAAATATTCAGTGATTGATGGTAAACAAAGATTGTCAGCTATTAATGAGTTTTTAGATGGTAAAATAGTACTTTCAGGCTTAACAGTGTTTAAAGATCTAAATGATTTAAAGTTTTATGATTTACCTATAGAGTTTCAAAATTCACTTAGGATTAGGGCAAATTTAAGAGCAATTATTATTCTCAGACAGTCAGATAAAGATATTAAATATGAAGTTTTTCAACGTTTAAATACAGGTGGGGTAAAACTAAACTCACAAGAAATTAGGAATAGCGCATTCCCTGGATACCTAAACGATACTATCCTTAAACTATCTGAAAGTAAAAATTTTCATAAATTGCTTGGTATAAAGTCTAAATCAAGTTCCGGTATCTACCAAGAAATGAAAGATGCGGAGCTAGTACTTAGATTTTTTGCACTAAAAGATATGTGGCAAGATTATGCAGGTGGGCTAAAAAGACTTCTGGATAATTATATGGACACTATTAGACTTGTTGCTTCTTTGATTGTCAATTAGTTATATAAAAATTCCACAGGCCCGCACCCACTTCTACTTTCGTGTCAAAACCCGACCAGTTCCGCGAACGTACCCGGTTGGTCAACACGCGATACCGCTTCATACCT
>JACMPG010000321.1 GCA_014377625.1 Spirosoma sp. | reverse complement strand
GGGCCGGGGCAGGTGCTGATTCGGTCGCGGAGGTCGCTGGTGTCGCCGGGTACGGAGCGGATGCTGGTGGCGTTTGGACGGGGTAGTTTGTTCAGTAAAGCTCAGCAACAACCAGAGCGCGTTCGGCAGGTATTCGATAAAATTAAAACCGACGGACTGGGGCCCACCATCAACGCCATCCGTCGGCGGCTTGACCAACC
Source organism: Spirosoma sp. (assembly GCA_014377625.1). Lineage (GTDB taxonomy): Bacteria > Bacteroidota > Bacteroidia > Cytophagales > Spirosomataceae > Spirosoma. The sequence continues at coordinate 8,975 of JACMPG010000321.1, read as the reverse complement.
GATGCCACTGGGCTACTGCAATACGGGTGAGGTTATGGCCGTAGGTGCCAACGTTACGGATGTGTGCATTGGCCAGCGCGTAGCGAGCAACGGCCCTCACGCCGAGGTTGTTTGTGTGCCGCGCAAGCTGGTTGCACCGATTCCCGACGGAGTCAGCGACGATGAGGCCGCGTTTACCGTAGCCGGGGCCATTGCGTTACAAAGCGTCCGGCTCATCGGCCCCACGCTGGGCGAAACTGTGGTGGTCATCGGTCTGGGACTAATTGGCCTGCTCACCGTCAGCTTACTGGAGCTTCACGGGTGCTGCGTCATTGGTATCGACTCTGACGAAACCCGTTGCATACTAGCCCGAAAGCGCGGGATTACCGCCCTGAACCCCGCTGAAATCGACGTAGTACGGGCGGTGCTGGAACGAACTGGACACGGGGCAGACGGCGTCGTGGTTGCAGCGGCATCGGAGTCCGGCGAGATTATAGCGCAGGCCGCCCGCATGAGTCGGCAGCGGGGGCGGGCTGTGGTGTCGGGCGTAGTACCGATGAATCTAAACCGCGCTGATTTTTTTGCCAAAGAACTGACGCTTCAGGTATCGCACAGCTACGGCCCCGGTCGGCACGACGTGCAGTATGAACAGCACGGCCATGATTATCCCGTTGGTTACGTGCGCTGGACCGAGAACGGCAATTTTCAGGAGATACTCCGGTTACTTTCCGACAAAAAATTACCAGTCAATGACCTGATTACCGACGTTGTACCGCTGACCGAATTTGCCGATGTTTATGCCCCGAAAAGCCAGCAAAGGGCCATTGCTACGCTGTTTAGCTATCCTGACACCGTTGACCTAAACCCTGTTGTTCAGCTACGTGAATCTCGGTTTTCAGGTAATTTGGGTGGGGTAGGTATGATTGGTGCGGGTAATTTTGCCGATGCTACCCTACTCCCGGCCTTGCTAAATGCTGGCCTGACGCCCCTGATGATTGCCAGTGTGGGCGGGCTGAACGCGACCCGGCTGGCCCGCAAATTCGGCATCGCCCAAAGTACGTCGGACTACCGGCAGATTCTCGACAATCCCGCCATCGACCTGTGTGTCATTGCCACCCGGCACGACAGTCACGCCCACCTGACTATTGCCGCGTTGCAAGCCGGAAAGCACGTATTTGTGGAGAAACCGCTGGCCTTGTATGACCACGAACTAAGCGAAATCATAACCGCACAACAACAGTCGGGCCGGGCCGTAACGGTAGGGTTCAACCGCCGGTTTTCGCCGTTTGTGCAGAAAATGAAGGCATTACTCGGTAGTAGCGCGTCGCAAGAGGTACCGATAAACGTGGTAGCGACGATGAACGCCGGTAACGTACCGCCCAATTCGTGGCTGCACGACCGGGCCGTTGGGGGCGGACGACTCATTGCCGAAGCGGTGCATCTGGTCGATTTGATTACGTTCCTGACCGGTAGTCGCGTAACGCATGTATGCCTGAACGCGATGGGAACGAATCCAACTGATACTACTGATTCGGCTACGTTGCTGTTACACTACGAAAACGGTGCGACGGGTACGGTCCATTACTTTGCCAACGGCAGCACGGCCTATCCTAAAGAGCGGGTGGAAGCGTACAGTCAGGGCCGGACGCTGGTGCTGGACAATTATCGAAAACTGACGGGCTACGGGTTCAAAAACTTTTCCAGCCTGCGAGGGCGGCAGGATAAAGGTCACCGTGCTCTGCTGACCCGCATAGCCGCATTACTTCGCGATGGAGGCCCCCCACCCATTCCGTTTGCCGACAGTGTCAACGCCACCCAAACGATGCTGGCGGCTCTGCAAAGCAGACGTGGCCAGTGCTGGGTTGAGGTAACCGTTACACCCGAACGGATATGAGGTTGGCGGGGCGATATGGGCGAACACTGCGGCACCTGACCGCCCGGCAGCTGGTGTATCAGGTCTGGTACCGGTTCCGCACCAGATTTCAGGGCTTCATAGCCGTACTGCCATTTCCTGAGCCGCAGTTAACAGGTCGGGATACCTTTCCTGTTACGTTTACCTTTCTCAACCAAACCGTTCACTTTCCTGAACGTATCGACTGGAATTATGCCGGAAACGGTAAACTCTGGACGTACCACCTCAACTATTTCGACACCCTCAACGCACCCGGGACCTCCGCAGAAACCAGCCTCGCGATGATTCATGATTTTATCGACCAATATGCCGGCCTGCGCGATGGGCGGGAACCCTACCCAACGTCGCTACGACTGGTAAACTGGATTCGCTTTTTGCATAAAAATCAGATTCACGACGCCCGCGTCGATGGCAGTTTACGGGTGCAGACGCGATTGTTGCGGCACCGCCTGGAGTATCACCTCGGCGGTAATCACCTGCTCGAAAACGGATTTGCGCTGCTCATAGCCTCGGCGTATCTGCATCATGAACGCTGGTACAAAAAAGCCGTTCGGCTGGTCCGGGCCGAACTCCAGGAACAGATTTTACCCGATGGCGGCCACTACGAACGTAGCCCTGCCTACCACCGCGACATACTCGGACGGCTGCGGTATGTGCTCGACTTCCTGTCCCAAAAGCCGTGGCTATCTGACCCGTTGTTCACCTCGTTACTCGACAGAAAAGCAGCACAGATGCAGCAGTGGCTCGGGGCCGTAACCTTCCGAAATGGCGATTTGCCCATGCTGAACGATGGCATTTCTATCGCTAAGGCAGGTAACACCGGCACATCAGCATGGCGAACAGAAACGTACCGGATGTTTCGACAGCCACGCTACGAACTTCTGACCGATGTGGGCGCGGTGGGGTCAAATCACCAGCCGGGCCACGCTCACGCCGATTCGCTGAGTTTTTTGCTACACGTGGATAACCAGCCCCTACTGGTCGATACGGGTACCTCCACCTACGAAGCGGGCCAACGGCGGCAGCATGAACGCAGCACGGTGGCTCACAATACGGTGGCGGTGGCCGGGCAAAACTCATCGGAGGTGTGGGCGGTGTTTCGGGTAGGGCGCCGGGCGCGGGCGGAGGTACTGACCGATACGGACACTATGCTAACCGCCCGGCACGATGGCTACCGGCATCTCGGCCTGCTGCACGAACGAAGCTGGTCATGTACTCCCGACACGATTCAGATAACTGACCGCATTATTGGCAGACAGCGGCCCAAAAATCCGCCCAATACAGCCCGGTTTCACGCCCATACCGACGTATTGATGCAACTCACCGATACGGGTGCGACGCTTGGCCCAACACGGATCACGTTTGCTTCCCCTGACCCGATCATGTTCCGGTTAGTGAGCTACGAAATGGCCGACGGGTTCAACCGGTTAAAGCCCGGCGTTTGTCTGGAAGTTAAATTTATAGCAGATTTAGTGACGAATATCCACCTTTGAAATTTAGTCCACACCCGTTTGATGCGCGTTCTCTACCTGACGTTTTACTTTGAGCCGGATCTGAGTGCCGGATCGTTTCGGAATACCGCACTGGCTGCGGAACTGGCTCGCCAACTCGCGCCCAATGGGGGTCAGGTTCACGTCATTACGACCCAGCCAAACCGATACCCATCGTTCAGCCCCCCCGCTCCGGCCCACGAACAACGGGGGAATCTGACTATCGACCGCGTACCGGTTTCCACGCACCAAAATGGCTATTTCGACCAGATGCACTCATTCTGGGGATATGCCCGGACGGTACGGAAACTGGCAAAGCAACAGCAATACGATCTGGTTTTCGTATCGTCATCACGGTTATTTTCAGCCTTGCTGGGGGCGTGGCTAAGCAGTCGGCTGGGTATTCCGCTGGTGCTGGACGTGCGGGACTTGTTTCGCGAAGTGATGCTGGATATGCTGAACACTCCGGTACGGATGTTGCTCGCGCCTATACTCTGGATAATCGAAACCTACACGTTTGGCCGGGCGCGGCACATTAATATGGTTTCGGAAGGGTTTCGGGATTATTTCAGCCGATTCGGACAGGCATCGTACAGCTATTTTACGAACGGTATCGACGCCGAATTTCTAAACATGCCTTCGTCCATCCCACCCGCATCGAATCAGACTAAAACCATTTTCTACGCCGGGAACATCGGCGCGGGGCAGGACCTGCATACACTCATCCCCGAAGCCGCCCGGCTGCTGGGCAGTACGTACCGATTTATTGTCATTGGCGACGGGGGGACCCTTCCCAAACTCGAAATAGCCGTGCAATTGATGGGCGTAAACAACGTAGAAATATACTCACCCGTCAGTCGGCAAACCGTACTCAACTTTTATCAACAAGCTGATTACCTGCTGGTTCACCTGGCTGATGTTAGGGCACTGAAGCGGGTACTGCCGTCAAAACTGTTCGAGTACGGGGCTACGGATAAGCCAATTCTGGCGGGTGTTTCCGGTTATCCCGCTCAGTTTGTCCAGAAACACCTGGACAACGCGATCCTCTTTAATCCCGGCGATGCCCACAGCCTGACCGCTCAACTGCGCGAGACGCCATACCGTCTCCAAAATCGCCCCGAATTTCGGCGGCAGTTTAATCGGCAGGCCATCGTGGAAGACATGGCTAAATGCATCCGGTTGGTTGTAGAGCCTGAACTGGTTAATGTGGTTTGATTTTTGCGAAGGCCTGACCAAAAAATAAGGCCAGCCTAACGACTGACCTTATTTGGATATCAACAGGTGTTGATCGATTACTTCACGCTTTGACCAATGGCAATCAGATTTTCAGGCGTCTGGTAGCCGAGGACTTTTTTCAGCACCCGTCCGTTACCGTCAATGAACATCAGCGTTGGGTAGGCTTCGAGCGGGTAAACCTGCATCAGGGCCGGGCCTTCGCCTTTTTCCATATCCATTTTTACATTGATGAACCGGCCATTGTAATAATCACCGACGGTTTTTTGGGTGAACACATTCTTCTGCAGCATCTTACACGGGCCGCACCAGCTGGCGTAGGCATCCAGAAAAATTATTTTCTTCTGGGCTTTGGCTTGCTTCAGAACTTCGCGCCAGGACGTGTCAGTAAACTTGATGCCAGATTTAGCAGAAGAGATGTCAATCTCCGTAGTCATGTCAGTAGAAGCGGGCAGAGCCGCATTGGGGGTAACGGTGCCAAAACTTGCCAGCAGAAGTGTTAAAAGCCAGGTTATAGTTGTCATGTTTATGTGCGGCAGGCCGCTGTCTTTAGGTTACTGGATAATAACGCCGACCGACGCGCCTTTCGTTTCCGCCAGCCGGGTTTTAAGCCTACCTGACGTCGGTCCGATACGGGGTCATGTACAATTCGTGTGCCATTGTCAAGACTATTTCCGAACTTTGGGGTTCGTATTCCGTAAATACATTATGCCCGTTAAGCAATCCGAATTTATTGTCAGCAACTCCGACCCCGCCAAATGCCCCGCACCTGACCGGCCTGAATTTGCGTTCATTGGCCGCTCCAACGTTGGCAAATCGTCGCTGATCAACATGATCACGGGCCGGACGTCGCTGGCTAAAATATCAGGCAGACCGGGCAAAACGCAGCTTGTCAACCATTTTCTAATCGATAACACCTGGTATTTAGTCGATTTGCCGGGCTATGGCTATGCGCAGGTAAGCAAAACCGAACGCGAGAAATTTGCCGCTCTCATTGATACGTATCTCCGCACCCGGTCTAATCTCGTCTGCACGTTTGTGCTGGTCGATTCACGAATTGACCCACAAAAACTCGACCTCGATTTCATGACTAATCTGGGCGAGCGCCAGTTGCCTTTCGTTATTGTCTTCACCAAAACCGAAAAGCTAAGTGGTACGAAACTGGCGGAGCAGTTATCCAATTATCGCGCCAGACTGCTGGAAACCTGGGCTGAAACACCACAAATTTTTGTTACATCGGCCACCGCCGGAACAGGCCGCGAAGAACTGCTCACATTTATACAATCGTTAACAACAAAATAAATGAGTGAATGAACGAGTTGTGAATGAGTGAATATTGCTGACGCGAAAAGGCTGATGCGCCAGCGGTATTCACTCATTCACAACTCGCTCATTCACTCATTAATCATCTCTATGGAAGGCTTAAAACAAATTGCCAGTGTGGCCGGGTACAGCGGTCTGTACCGCATCGTGAAACCGGGCCGGGCGGGCGTTATCGTCGAAACCCTGGACGACAAAAAAACAAAGACTATGATGGGGCCAACCGCCCGCGTATCGGTCCTGAATGATATTTCCATCTACGTCGATGGCGATGAAGAAAACGAGTCGGCACCACTTGCTGTGGTATTGCAAAACGTCAACGAGAAATACGGCGAGAACCTGACCGTCAATCCTAAAGGCTCGAACGAGGAACTGGCTGAGTTTATGGCCACCGTAGTACCCAATTACGACCGCGACCGGGTGCGCTCTACCGACATCAAGAAACTTATTGTCTGGTACACTACCCTGCGCCAATACGCCCCGGAGATGTTCAGGAAAGACGACACAGCTGCTGAAACGGAACTTGTAGAACCTGCCGACGTAGTCGCAGAATCTACGACCGATACCCCAGTAGACAAGGCCGAAACTGAAACGGCTGAATAGACCTGACTGACCCCGTAAAAAAGCCGGTACGCTTCGAGCGTACCGGCTTTTTTCATTATTCAGAAAGCGCAGTTGGAGCGGCCCTATTTTTTCAATGTCCAGGCGGATACGAAGCCGCTCGAAAGGGCCTGCGGCAAAAAATCGGCGATCCAGTTGTCGAATCGTTGCAGGGCCTCGACCCGGTTGGCCAGCATGGAATACGGCAGCACCGATTCGATGAAATCGGTAACGCCAAACGCCTGAAGCTCAAAACCCTCACTCTCAAATAGCTTTTTCAGGCTTGTCTTCGTAAAAAACTGCACGTGCGTCAGGTCTTCGGCTTCTGACTGAATGGTGGTGCCTTTGTAGCCCAGTGCTTTCTTAGCTCCGGCCACCATACTCCACGTAACTTTATTTTTCATGGCGGCCTGCATGGGCTTGGTCATGAAAAACTCTCTGGGACCGTAGCCATTGGGCACCGTCACGAGCAGCACGCCATCAGGTTTCAGCAACGTCGAGAGGGTATGTACAACGGGCTGTGGTGCGTGCAGATGCTCTACCACTTCGGAGCAGATGATGGCATCGAACTTGTCGTCAATGTCCAGTTCTTCGGCAGGGATATTTTCAAAGCGGAGGTTTGGGTACGTATTGAGCGAGCGGGCCGTTTCAATGGTCTTCGCCGAAATGTCGATGCCCAGCACATCGAAGCCGAGCGAAGCCATTTGGCGGCTGTTGTTCCCATTGCCGCAGCCTACGTCCAGAATTTTCGCGTTCGGTCGGTTCAATTCCACAATGGCCGACTGAATGAACTTCAACCGCTTCAGGTCTTCGGCGCGGGTATAGCTCGTTTTATTGACAAATTCCATTATTGCAGAGGCTATTAGGGATTTTTATGGCCCCGGCCACCCGGCCCGAACCCGTTAAATACGGATATTCATCCACTTTTTGTTTTGCAATCGACGCGGACGGATGTCCGCAGTTAACGGGACCGGAACGGGTGTCCCGAACAGCGACTACTCTACTGAACTCAGTTTTACCGTATTGGTACGCCGGTGCTGGGCGAAGGGAACGCTGAGTGTATTGATGAAGATGTCGCCCAGGTCGAGTTTATTCTGGCTCACCAATATCTTTTTGATGCCCTCAACGGTCTGGTCGATGTTCAGAGCATAATTCTGTTCGTAGGGCAGCACCTGAACGCCCCAGTACAGCCCCAGCGTGTTGCGGAGTTGTGGGTCGTTGGAGAAAACGTAGATGTCAGCTTTGGGGCGGTGATGCGAGATGCGGACTGCCGTATAGCCGGAGTTAGTGATGCCGATAACGGCCCGGGCATGGGTATCGCGGGCCAGGCGGCAGGCACTCATTACTACGTTGTCATTGATGACGTTCTCGGTCGGCTGCTCGTTTACGTGGGCGTGGTAGCGGTAGTAAATCTTGTCTGTTGTCTGCTCTACCTGCTTAATGGTGTTGGACATTGCCTCGACAGCCAGTACGGGGTACTTGCCCGATGCCGTTTCGGCACTGAGCATTACGGCATCGGCTCCGTCCATGACCGAGTTGGCGATGTCGTTGATTTCGGCACGGGTGGGGCGGGGAGCGTCAATCATACTTTCGAGCATCTGCGTGGCTACAATCACGGGCTTGGCCGCCCTGTTGCACTTCTCAACCAGCATCTTCTGAATCATCGGCACTTCTTCGGCGGGCAGTTCAACGCCGAGGTCGCCCCGCGCCACCATCAGTCCGTCGGTAGCGGCAATGATTTCATCGATGTTTTCGATGGCTTCTGGCTTCTCAATTTTGGCAATGACCCGGCAGCTTTTGCCTTTGGAGCGGATGTATTCTTTGATTTCGAGAATTTCCGACGCTTCCCGAACGAATGACAGGGCAATCCATTCGACGTTGTTTTCGAGACCAAACTCCAGGTCTTCCCAGTCTTTTTCGGTCACGGCGGGCATAGATACCTTCGTGTTGGGCAGGTTCACGCCTTTTTTAGACTTCATCAGGCCGCCGTACACTACTTCCGTCACGACGTCGGTGCCTTCGGTGCGGAGTACGCGCACTTCCAGTTTGCCATCGTCCATCAAAATCCGTTCGCCGGGGTGCACATCGCGATACATGTCCTTGTACGGTGTACTAACGCGCTCGGCGGTGCCGATGATGTCGTCGTTAGTGAAGGTGAGCGTGTTGCCGGCTTCGAGCAGGACTCCATCTTTATTTTCGACGTTGCCGATGCGGATTTTCGGGCCCTGCAAATCCTGCAAAATGCAGAGGTTGAGGTTATAATCAGCGTTGATCTGCCGGATGCGTTCGAGCCGCGTCAGGTGGTCTTCGTGGGTGCCGTGGGAGAAGTTGAGCCGGAAAACGTTTACCCCGGCCTGCGCCAGTGCCAGCAGTTGTTCGGTGGTTTCGGAAGCCGGGCCAGTGGTGGCGACAATCTTGGTTTTCTTGGACATGGGGAACGG
>JACMPG010000320.1 GCA_014377625.1 Spirosoma sp. | reverse complement strand
ATGAGCAGCGTCCCGCCACTCGTGTTGGCAAACGCGGCCAGCGTCCGGGCAATGCGCCAGGCCGACGAGAGTGTCCGTTTAAACTCCAGCCGGACGCCCTCGCCCTGCTCAATCAGCGCGTCGAGTTCGGTACGATTCATACCGAATTAACAAGAAATGGCCTGATTGTTCATCAACATATTACACCATAGCGCCGGTACGTTCGAGCAGGACTTTGGTTTTTTTGATGCCTTCGTACTCGTCGGTGGTTTCGCCTTCGTACTCGATGCCAACAATGCCCCGGAAGCCGCTGTCCTTTACGATCTTCATCATCCGCATGTAGTCAACAAGCGTGTCGTTGCCCTGTGCATCGAAATCGTGACTCTTGGCCGAGACGCCTTTGGCGTAGGGCATCATTTCCTGGGTGCCTTTGTAGCGGTCGTAATCTTCCACGCATTTACCGCCCCACTCGGTACCGTTTTCGGCCCGGCGCAGACAAAAATTACCGAAATCGGGTAGCGTACCCACGTTCTTCATCTTCACCTGCTTCATTACGCTCGCCAGCCATTCGCCGTTGGACGAGTAGCCACCATGGTTTTCGACGATGACGTTGATGCCCAGCGGTTTGGCAAATTCGCCGAGACTGCTCAGCCCTTCCACCGCGCTTTTCATGACGGCCTCCGATGAACCAATACCATGTGCATTAACCCGGATGGTTTTACAACCGAGGTACTTGGCACACTCTACCCATTTTTTGTGGTTATCGACCGCCTGTTTCCGTTTGGCCGTATCGAGGTCGCCCAGCCCGCCCTCGCCGTCAATCATGATGAGGTGGTTGGAGACGCCATTGTCTTTGCAGCGCGTAAGCAGGTCGTTCAGGTACGCCGTATCGTTGGCTTTATCCTTAAAAAACTGGTTAACGTATTCTACAATACTGATATCGAACTCTTTACGGGCAATGCCGGGAAAGTCGAGGTTCGTAATTTTCTTGGCAAAGAGGGCCTTGTGCAGCGACCATTCGGCCAGCGAAATGTCGAAGAAGAGTTTTTTCTTCATGGGTTCAGCAAATACAGCGGGTGCAAAAGCAAGTCCGGTGGCGGCAATAGCAGCCTGTTGCATAAATTGGCGACGGTTTGTCATAAACATAAGGGTTTGCGAATTGATGGGTAAAGTAAGTTCCGTTTATCAAAGCTACGGCGTTTAGCCCTACATTTCAGACATGATTTCTCAAGAAACGATTAACGAGGCCCACGACCGCATCCGGTCTTTTATCCACCGGACACCGGTCCTGACCTGCCAGACCATCAACGACCGCGCCGGAGCGGATTTGTATTTTAAGTGCGAAAACTTCCAGAAAATTGGCGCGTTCAAAGCCCGGGGCGGGCTGAATGCTGTATTGCAGGTTGCTCATAATCAGGAAGGTAGCGCCATCACGACCCACTCGTCGGGTAACCACGCGCAGGCCGTAGCGTTTGCCGCCCGGCAGGTGGGTATGCCTGCCTATATCGTGATGCCCGGCACGGCTCCGCAGGTAAAAAAAGATGCCGTGCGGGGCTACGGAGCCGAGGTTATCGAGTGCGAGCCGACGCTCGAAGCCCGCGAGCAGGGCGTTCGCGACGTCATTACCCGCACGGGTGCCGTGCTGGTGCATCCCTTCGACGATGACCGCGTCATTGCCGGGCAGGCCACGGCAGCTAAAGAACTCATCGAAGATTATGGCCAGGAAACGCCGTTCGATGTCATTCTGGCCCCCGTGGGTGGGGGCGGTTTGCTGAGCGGTACGGCCCTGAGTGCGCATTACTTCTCGCCCCAGACGCGCGTTGTAGCGGGTGAACCGGACGGTGCCGCCGATGCCGTACTGTCGTTTCAGAGTGGCCGCGTCGAAAAAGCACCCTTCGTAAATACTATTGCCGACGGGCTGCTGACCAATCTAAGCGAACGGACACTGGCCATAATCCGTGACCACGTGTCAGCAATTCTAACCGTATCGGACGAGGAAATCATTGCGGCCATGCGCCTGATCTGGGAGCGGATGAAAATTATCATTGAGCCGTCCTGTGCCGTGCCACTAGCTGTTGTGCTGAAATACAGAGACCAGTTTACCGGGCAAAAAGTAGGAATCATTTTGACAGGTGGTAACGTTGATCTGGGTAAGCTGCCCTTTTAATCCGGGCGCGTAAGAACAGGGGCAATGGGCTATATTACTGCCAGAGAAGCCTGTTTTTACGTACTTTTGCGCTTCCCAACCGCTCACCAACTTTCGGCTCCGTTGTTCGTACAGCCTAAGCGGTGGTTTTTTTCCAATTGATTCATGTCTGTTTCTGTACGTATTGCCCTGCAAAAGTCCGGTCGGTTGAGCGAAGACTCGTACCAGCTTTTCAAAGAATGCGGTATCCGCTTCGATTATGGCACCGGTAAACTCAAATCCATTTCATCCAATTTCCCCGCCGAATTTCTCTTCCTGCGCGACGATGACATCCCCGGCTACGTGGAAGATGGCGTAGCCGACCTCGGCATCGTAGGCGAAAACGTAGCCATCGAGAGCGGTCGTTCGGTACAAACCATTCATCGGCTGGGTTTTTCCAAATGCCGCCTGAGCATTGCCATTCCGCGTGGCAACGACTGGTCGGGCCTGAGCAGTCTGAACGGTAAGAACATTGCCACCTCCTACCCCAATTTGCTGGGTAAATACCTCGGTGAGCAGGGCGTTACGGCCCATATCCACGAAATCAGTGGTTCGGTCGAAATTGCGCCGGGCATTGGCCTGGCCGAAGCCATCTGCGACATTGTCAGCTCGGGCAGTACGCTGATGAGCAACGGGTTGCAGGAGGTAGAGACCATTTTCCGATCCGAAGCCGTGCTGATTGCCCCACCCAGCCTGATCGATGAGAAACAGGCTCTGGTCGATAAGCTGCTGTTTCGTATCAAGGCTGTGCAGGTGGCCAAAAACAACAAATACATTGTTCTCAACGCGCCCAATCACGCCCTGGAAAAAATTACGTCCCTCCTGCCCGGCATGCGCAGCCCAACCATAACCCCGTTGGCAACCAAAGGCTGGAGTTCGGTGTATTCGGTACTGAACGAAAACGAATTCTGGGAAAACATAGAAGCCATCCGGGCCGCCGGCGCCGAAGGCATTTTGGTCATCCCAATCGAGAAAATGATCTATTGAATTTAAAATGAACATCATCCCCTACCCCAACCGCGCCGAGTGGCCCGCGCTGCTGGCCCGGCCCATGCAGTCAACGCAGCAAATTGAGACCGTAGTCGCTCCCATTATGGCTCAGGTACGGGCGGAGGGCGACCCGGCTCTGATTGCGCTGACGAAGAAATTCGATAACGTTGATTTAACCGCCAATGGACTGGAAGTCAGTACCGACGAACTCGATGCCGCCGAAGCACAGCTATCCGACGAGCTGAAAGACGCCATCCGGCAGGCGTATCAGAACATCCGGGTCTTTCACGAAGCGCAGAAACAGCCGGTTCAAAAAATAGAAACCATGCCCGGCGTTACCTGCTGGCGCAAAAGTGTGGGCATCGAGCGGGTGGGACTGTACGTTCCCGGTGGCACGGCTCCGCTATTTAGCACCGTGCTGATGCTGGGCGTTCCGGCGCAACTGGCGGGTTGCCACGAGGTAGTGCTGTGTACACCCGGCAATCACCCGGCCATTTTCTTCGCGGCCCGTCTCGTGGGCGTCACGCGGGTGTTTCGGCTGGGCGGGGCGCAGGCCATTGCAGCCATGACCTACGGCACCGAATCAGTACCACGCGTCGATAAGATTTTTGGGCCGGGCAACCAGTACGTTACGGCGGCCAAGATGCTGGCCGCCAAAGAAGGCATGGCCATCGACATGCCCGCCGGTCCGAGCGAGGTAGCCGTTTATGCCGATGATACCGCCGTGCCGTCGTTCGTGGCGGCTGACTTGCTCTCGCAGGCCGAACACGGGGCCGACTCGCAGGTGCTGCTGGTATCGACCAGTAAAAAACTGGTCAACAGCGTTAACCTGACCATTGGCTCGCAGTTGAGCAGACTCCCCCGGCGCGGAGTAGCCGCCAAAGCCTTAGCCAACAGCAAAGCCATTCTGGTAGACACGCAGCAGGATGCTATTGACCTGCTGAATCAGTATGCCGCCGAACACCTGATTTTGAGCGTTGCCGATGCCGAAGCCGTGGCGGACAGGATCATCAACGCCGGGTCTATCTTTCTGGGCAACTACACGCCCGAATCGGCGGGTGACTACGCGTCGGGTACCAACCATACACTACCCACCAACGGCTTTGCACGGGCCTACAGTGGCGTATCGCTGGACAGCTTCGTCAAAAAAATCACTGTTCAGCACATCACACCCGAAGGGCTACAGGCTCTCGGCCCCGTGGTAGAAGTCATGGCCGAAGCCGAATCGCTCGACGCGCACAAGCGGGCCGTGAGCCTGCGGCTGGCCAGTCTGCGCGATACGGTTCCAAGCTGATTTTCGTTGTCTTGCTGAAAATAGCGGAGCTATGGACCAGATATTGATCGAAGTAGACACCCCGCAGGACAAAGAGCGGTTACTTGCCTTGCTACCCAAATTGAATTCGAGGGTTGTTAAGCGGACTATACCTCGTCCAAAGAGCGATGAGTCGCCGGTTGAAATTCTCAGACGAATAACAATACTGCCGATTTCCTGACCATAACCGGCCTTCAAGTCATTGCCCTGGCCTACGTTCTCTCCGCATGATTGACCTTGCCACGCTTCGCGCCGATACACCCGGCACCCAGTACGTTACCCATTTTAACAGTGCCGGGGCCTCGCTCATGCCGCAGCCGGTAATCGATGCCATTACGGGCCACATTGCGCTCGAAGCACAGATGGGCGGGTACGAAGCCGCCGAACTT
>JACMPG010000319.1 GCA_014377625.1 Spirosoma sp. | reverse complement strand
TTTGCAAAACAGTCCTGCGTAGGGTAATATTACGGTTAGAAACTCGCTGGGAAGCTGGGGCATATAGACCTAAGTTTGGCGACCCAAATCTACATATCAAAGCCCTAGCGGGCTTCTTTCAAAAGGCTAAAGTCAAGCTAAAGTCTTGCCCTAAAGAGCATAGCTTGAACTAGCGTACTTAAAAAGTCAATTCCCCTCGTCCCGTGCTGAGAACAGCCGTTTGAGCCAGCTTTTCTGCTCGACAGTCTCTTCCTTTTTCTCCACTTCCGTTAGCTTATAGTTGGCCAACGCCCGCAAATCGGGTTGTCCGGCATCAACCCAGGCGGTGTACCAGAAGTCACCGACCATCTTCACCGACGCCCGCATCTGCCGCTCCACCTGCCCGCGCAGCCGCTCGTGATACGCCCGCGAAAACTCCTCCGAATAGACCTTTACCGTAATGCCATTACGCTCCTCGAAGCCGTATTTACGGGTTTCGCCAAACTGCCCGGTCAGCTCTCTTTCAAAAATCAGCACCGAATCGAGCGCGGCATGAGCGTTGAACACCGCCTGCCAGGCCGCTTTCTGTGGCGAATAAACATACTCGGCGGGGCCAACCAGAAAATCGTAGTTCATACTATACAACTCCGGCAGGCGCGACTCCCAAAAACCGTGAATACCCTGCTGCCCCGTCAGCTGCCCGTTGTAGTTGCGGGTGGTGTGTAACGGTACGTTGGCATCGGCAATGTAATGGCCCAAATCTGCCGCCACGCGCAGAATCCGGCGAACGTCGCGCTGCCGGAACGCTTCGGTCAACTGGTATTTGGTGAGTTGAATTTGCCAGGGTACCAGCCCGTGTTTGGCCAGGGTGTCATCGCCATACAGTTCTGCCGCGTCTTTATAAAACCGGGGCAGAGTCACGATAGATGTATCGGCATAGGCGTCGAGGTCGATGAAATGGCGCGGGGCTTCGCCAGGTACGGCGTATCGTCGTTTATCGGGGTTGACGGCATTATCGGCCAGAAAGGTGATGTTGGTTTTGAAGAACGGCATCATCTCGGCGGGCAACGTAAACACCGCCAGTCGGTTAATCTGCTGATGCGCATAAAACCCCCAGACAGGCCGGTACATATCCAGATTGGTACGTTGCACATCAGCAGGTAGTACGGGCTGGAAGATGAAAATTTTGAAAGAAACAAAAAACCAAATAAATCTGTTGTACGTTTGTGGAATCATAGTACTATACGGACATAATTTTTAACTATTCTGTAAAGTAAGTTTGATAAACAGAACATTATTTCGAATTCAAGAACAAAGCAAAACAATGAAAACTAAATTCCGGGGTTACACCCTACTTATTGCGGTGCTATGCGCCTTTGCCCTAACAATCTATGGTGCTTATTCCCCCGCCCGCAAGGCGCAGAAGCAACAGATTGTCTGCGTAAAGTTCAAAGCTGATGTTGACAATCAGGCTATTGAACGGTACATGCTTGGTTTTGCCAGCCTGAAACACGAGATTCCAAGTATCATCAGCTACACGTCGGGACGGACCATTGCACCCAATGGAACTACCACCGACTACGACGTCGTACATTACCTTACGTTTCAGAGCGAGGACGATATCAAGACATTCGAGAACGACCCGGCTTACAAAACGTTTATTGCGCAAAACCAGCGTATCTGGGAAAACAACCTGACCGTCAATGCCGATATTCGTCAGTAAACGAGTGCGTTGCCTAAGAAAATCAGCAACTGTATTTGCGTATAGTTGCTGATTTTCTTATTTTTGCGCCCTCATATCGCGAAACGATCTTTATAATACATATCAATGGCAAACCATAAGTCAGCAAAAAAAGCAATCCGGTCGAGTGCCAAGAAGCGGATTCAGAATCGTTACCAGCACGTTACCACCCGGAACATGGTGAAAAAACTGCGCCTAACCACCGACCACGCAATGGCCGTTGAGTTGTTCAAAACCGTATCGTCGGCCCTGGACAAACTCGCCAAGCGCAATATCATTCACAAGAACAAAGCCAGCAACAACAAATCGAAACTGGCCAAAATGGTGAACCGGCTCCAGCCAGCTACGGCATAATCAAGCCCTTCGTTCAGATATCCAGAACCTTGCCTTTTACCGGGGAAGGTTTTTTTGTGTGCAAAATGGATGAAAATGTTGAATATTGGGCGTCAATCACTGACTATCAACGCATCGAACAACTATAACCGGTGCGCTGACCCCGCCTGGGCGGCCCCATTCATCATTTATAATTCATAATCAGGATACGTGGCTTACGAAACATCGGGTAAAATCCAAAGCTGGGCCGAAGAAGACCGCCCGCGCGAAAAACTCATGCTCAAAGGTCGGTCCGCCCTCTCCGACGCCGAGCTGATTGCCATTCTCATCAACTCCGGCACGGTCGACCTGACGGCGGTGGACGTGGCAAAAATCATTCTCAAGAGCGTTAACCACAATCTCAATGACCTGGCCCGGCTGAGCGTAAAGGACCTCTCCAAATTTCGGGGTATTGGCGAAGCGCGGGGCATTGCCATTGTGGCCGCGCTGGAACTGGGTCGTCGGCGCAAAGAGCAGGACCGTCCGGTACGCGCCCGCATCACCTGCTCGCGCGATGCTTATAACGAACTGGTGCCGCACCTGACCGACAAACCCCACGAAGAGTTCTGGATTTTGCTGCTCAACCGCGCCAACGAGGTGATGAAGCCTGTTCTGGTCAGTACGGGGGGCGTATCCGGCACGGTAGCCGATCCAAAGATTATTTTCAAGCAGGCCATCGAGAATCTGGCGTCGGCCATGATTCTGTGCCACAACCACCCATCGGGCAACCTGACGCCCTCGCAGGCCGACAAAGACCTGACCCGCAAACTCAAAGACGCTGGTCGCCTGCTCGACATCCCCGTGCTGGACCACATCATATTCACCGACAAGGCCTACCTGAGCTTTGCCGACGAGGGGATTTTATAAGGCGGGTTCGGATACTCTTTCGCACCCATGATTAATAGCCACAAACACGTACCTATTTCACCAACAGATGCCGGTAAACTAACGTAAGAACCGATACCAAGTTTTGCGTAATCAGGCCATAGGGAATGACCCAGAAAATTAATGAGATAACCCAGGCAACCCAGCATCAGCAGTACACCCAGAAATCTGGGCAGGATACCGGACTGAACTACGAGCAGCCCGAACGGAAACAGCCAAAGACCCCAGAATATACCGCCAGCCAGCACGCCGTTATCGTATTGGTTCAGATACATCATAGCCTGAGTCTGCCCCTGTTCTTTGGTAAACACGGTCAAATAATTCCCGTCGTTAATCAATGAGCGTACTGCCATCAGGCACTGCACGTTGGCAAATGCAATAGGGATGCTGACCATGACCAGAATAACCATCAGCCGGGCGTAGCGTCTGTTTACCGACTCGAGCAGGTCATACAGAGCGAGTGGCAGAAACAGGAAAACCGTGTAGCAGACAAAACCGCTTACGATGCTCACCCGAAACAGGGTTTGAGAGGCTACGATATTCGCGTACGTTATTGCCGGATCGTTCCATATAATCAGTTTCGAGGGCACGTAGCCGAGGGTGAATATACCCGTTACCACCACCACCAAATATAACAGACCGGCTATTCGCGCTTTCTTTTTGTTGGATGTCATTAGCTCCGAAATTAATGATCAAATCATGGCTTCCTGCCGGGGCCATTTTGCTGCATACCAGACTATCAATGAGGTAATTATGCTTTCTGTAATGGCGTAAAACACGTAAAATATACGCCAAGGCGTAAGCGACGTAGCGGCAATGAGCAGCATGAGCAATGTAAAGAAAACACCCATACCAATATTCAGCCATCTGTTAAAGGGTGGCTTTAGCAGTACGGACAAGAAAATCATGGCGGCTGGAATGGCCAGCAGTACGGATGCCGAAAATAATTTCATTGGACTATCCAGCAAATTAATGCCGTTGACTAATCCTGCCGTTTTCGTTGGAATGTACAGTTCAAAATAATCGCCGTAGATATAGAGAAACGTTACGGATGTCCAGAGAAAAGCCAGCTTGATTCTGATGTTTACCTCGACGTTTTTTGGGTTTTCCATATTCTTGATTTCTGATTGTTATTAGTTGTTATCGTCCAATCAGTACGTTATACTCCACCGGAATAGCTACCCCCTGAAAGCCGTTGGTCAACCCGTAAAAAATTACAACGGTCAGCAGAATACCCATCAGCAGAATACCATTGGCCTGACTCACCGGTGGCAATCCGGCTATGGTACGTGTCCCTTTCTTTTGGTGAATACTGGCTATATGGCCAAAAAAAGATAGAATAGCCAGCCCGTAATACGGCACAAAAAACAAGCTGAACGGAAACGTATTCAGCCCCGCTACGCCGAAGTAGAAATTGGTATCGAGGTGTAGCAGTAGTCGTCCGCCCAGCACGGCACTGAGGTGAACCAGAAAGAAAGTGGCCAGATACAAACCCGTCCAGCGGTGCATTTTTTCGTAAAATGTAGTAGTCGATTGGCGCGTTTGCCAGAACAGCCGAAGGCCCGAACCAACCTGTACCAGTACCGCACTAAGCAGGATCGTTTCGACCAGCGGATGCCGGTAAACCGTCCGTAGCGTAACCATCATAGCGATGTGCGTTTCGGGGCCGTACAGACTGCTGAGGTGGTTGAGCAGATGAAACGCAACGAAAACAGCAATGGTCAGCCCGGCGTAATAGTGGAGTTGGCGCATAGTTAAAAAAAACAGGTGTCGCAGCTGTTACAGACTGCCAACTACGATACCTGCCTTATTAAAACCGCTGACTAATACGCAGTTGGCCACAGAACGGGAGGAACGGCTTATTTTTCATTTATAGATTTAACCCCCGCATTACCTCGTCGCGGCTCAGTTCGCGCACATCGCCGGGCTGCATACCGTCGGCGGTAAAGGTTTCGATGGACCAGCGCACGAGTCGCAATGTGGGGAAACCTACGGCGGCAGTCATTTTACGTACCTGCCGGTTTTTGCCTTCGTGGAGCAAAATGGAAAGCCAGGAAGTGGGAATGTTGGCTCGGTAACGAATGGGCGGATTACGGGCGGGCAGGGCAGGTTCGGGAAGGGGTTGGGCATTGGCGGGCAGCGTTCGATACGGTTTGCCATCCACCGTAATTGTAACCCCCGCCGAAAGTTGTTCGGTTACCTCAGTGGTCAGTTGGCCATCTACCTGCACGTAATACGTCCGGTTGTGCCGAAACTTCGGGTTTAGCAACCGGTGATTCAGTTGCTTGTCATTGGTCAGTAACAGCAGCCCCTCGCTATCCGCATCGAGCCGCCCAACGGGATAGACATCGTTGGGAAAATCAAACTCCAGATCGGCCAGCGTCTGTTTGTCACCCTCCCGCGAAAACTGCGAGAGCGTTAGGTAAGGCTTATAGATGAGGAAGTAACGCGGGGTGTTCAAATGATTACACAACGAAGATACAAATTCTATCATTCACCCATTATCAAATGGACCGGGCAATGGTCGGCGTGGACGGCGTTGGGCAGCATCTGGCAGTCGAGAATCCGGTTTTGGAGTGGTTCGCTGACAGACGCGTAGTCGATGCGCCAGCCTTTGTTGTTGGCGCGGGCACCGGCGCGGTAACTCCACCAGCTATACGCCACGTTGTCGGGGTGTTTGTGCCGGAAGGCGTCGGTCATGCCAGACGCAAACCAGCGATCCATCCAGGCGCGTTCGTCGGGCAGGAAGCCGGTCGTGTTTTTGTTGCGGACGGGGTCGTGGATGTCCATCGGCGTGTGGGCAATGTTGTAGTCGCCCACTACAATCAGGTTGGGCCGGGTTTTTCGCAGTTCTTGGACGTACTCGTAAAAATCGCACAGGAATTCCATCTTCACGCCCTGCCGCAGCTCGCCCGATGTGCCGGAGGGGAAATAGCAGTTCAGCAGCGTCAGGTCACCGAAATCGGTACGCAGAATCCGGCCTTCGCAGTCATATACGGGCAGTCCGCAGCCCGACACTACGTTGGTGGGCGGGATTTTAGAGAATGTAGCTACGCCGGAGTAGCCCTTTTTTTCGGCAGCGTGCCAGTGGTATTGATAGCCCAGCTGCTCGAACGGCGTCAGGTCAACCACATCGGTAGTAGCCTTTACTTCCTGAAAGCAGAGAATGTCGAAGTCGTGTTGGGCCAGCCACTCGATCAGTCCGTTCCTGATACCGGCCCGGATACCGTTGATGTTGTAGGAAATGAGTTGCATTTTTTACCGCAAAGACGCAAAGATTTTTCGCAAAGGTCGCCAAGATTTTCTTTGCGTTCCTTGCGCTGCTCTTCGCGTCGCAGTGGCGCACCACCTTTGCGTTTAAATTAAATTGAGTCGTCTTGCTCTTTTCGGGCGGCATTCATCAGAATATCGTTCACAACTAGTGTTGCTTAAAAGGTAGTATGGCAGGTGTTTTGTCTTCATGGGATAAACCCTGCCAATTATGATAAAGTACCGTTTATCCCTCACTGATTCAGAACGAGTCGAACTGCTGGCTAAAATCCAAAAAGGTAAAACAG
>JACMPG010000318.1 GCA_014377625.1 Spirosoma sp. | reverse complement strand
CGGTAGTGGCCCTCGGGCAGGGTGGGCAGGTGCATGGCGGGCAGATGACGCACAAAATCGGGCTGCTGATACCGCTGGACGTACTCGCCAAACTGCCGTTGCATGACCACACCAATCATAGGAGCTACTGGCTGGGTCGGTACATTGGGCCGACTGTTCCCCCCCGGACCATCATATACATTGTTGAACGTCAGCACCTGAGCCGGATTAGCCTGCATGGAAACGCCCCGGTTAAACAACTGGTCGGCAGACGATGGCACGGGTACCGCCTGGTACGGCGTTGCCTGCTGGGCAGTGGGTGTGCCGGGCCGGACGGGGGGCGTAATGACGGGTGGAGCCGGAGCGGGCCTGACTGGTTCGTGACTTTCGCTGGGGCGGTAGTATTTGTTGAGCACTTCCGACAGTGGCTTTGGTTCGGGCGTTTTGGAGACGGTATCGCTGAAAATATCGGGAAAGTCGGGATGCGCGAACGGGTCGTTGGCGGTGGCATTAATTTTACCGTCTGAGCGGATGGGTTCGGTACGGGGGCGGAGCTGCTCGGCGCGGGTGCCCTGACCAAGCGGGATGCTCAGGCTGGGCGTCTCGCGGAGTTTGCGCAGGTCCTGCCGGGTCAGCAGTTCGACGGTGGTGTTGAAGGCTTTGGCTATTGCCTGAATATTTTGCTGATTGGGGTTGGCGCGGCCTTCTTCATACGCCCCCAGTAGTGAGCGTTTGATGTTTATTTTTCGGGAAAACTGCTCCTGCGTCAGACCATTCAGTTTGCGCAGGTACCGGATATTTTCGCTGACGAGTGACATCGGTTCGGGTTTGCTAACGATTTTGCTAAGATAGTGGGTTTTCAAGCCGATTTACTAAAGACAGTTATTTGCTTTATTTTTTGTACTTTTTGAAGTAATTCTTTGACTGAATTCGTTGTATTTTTGACCGAATAATCTGAAAAACAGATATAATGAACGCATCACTTCCCCAAACTGACCTCCGCGACGATCTGCGGGCGGCTTTTGACCGGCAACGCCGGTTTGCCCCGCAGATGGCCCTCACCACAGCCGCCGAACGCATCGAACGTATCAAACGCGTTCAGCAGTGGATGTTTGCCCATCAGTCCGAACTGGAGAAAGCCATGTACGATGACTTTCGCAAGCCGAGTGCCGAGGTGGGGCTGGCCGAACTGATGACGGTGAACGGAGAGATTAAGCATACCGTCAAGAATCTGAAGCGGTGGATGCGCCCGCAGCGGGTACCTACCCCCCTAAGTCTGATTGGAACCAAAAGCCATGTTTACCACGAGCCAAAGGGTAACGTCTTGATTATTGCGCCCTGGAATTATCCTTTTTCGCTGATTGTCAAGCCGCTGGTATCGGCCATTGGGGCCGGGAACGTGTGTATCCTGAAACCGTCGGAGATGACGCCCCACACAGCCGCCCTGCTGACCCGGATGGTAGGCGAGCTATTCCCGCCTGAGGAGGTTGCTATCTTTGAGGGCGACGCCAGCGTATCGCAGGCCCTGCTCGAACTGCCTTTCAACCACATTTTCTTTACTGGCTCTCCCGCCGTAGGGCGCGTGGTAATGGCCGCTGCCGCCAAACATCTGACCTCGGTTACGCTCGAACTCGGTGGTAAATCGCCCGCCATTGTCGATGAGTCGGCGAATGTGAAACAGGCGGCAGAGCAACTGGCCTGGGGTAAGTGCCTCAACAATGGCCAAACCTGTATCGCGCCCGACTACCTCCTCATCCACGAATCCATTAAACAGCCGTTTATGGACGCTATGCGCAGTACCCTGACGGGTATGTACGGTGCCGACGGACAAGCCGTGGAAGCGTCGGACAGTTACGCTCGTATCGTGAACCGGAAGCATTTTGAGCGGGTGCGTTCGCTCGTGGAAGATGCCGTCAGTAAGGGCGCGAACGTAACGGTGGGCGGACGTATGAACGAAGCCGATAACTTCATAGAACCCACTGTACTTGAAAACGTAACGGACGATATGCGGGTGATGCAGGACGAGATTTTTGGCCCGGTGCTACCTGTCCTTACCTATAAAACACTGGACGAGGCCCTGCGTATCGTGAATAGCCGTGAGAAGCCGCTAGCCCTGTATATCCACAGCCGTAACCGTAAAAACACGCAGTATATTCTGGATCGCAGCACGGCGGGCGACACCGTCGTGAACGATACGCTGCTTCAGTTTGGCAACGTCGAACTGCCGTTTGGGGGCGTCAACAACAGTGGACTGGGTAAATCGAACGGGTTTTTTAGCTTCGTAGAGTTTTCCAATCAGCGGGGCGTGATGCAGCGCGACTTTGGTACCATGAAGTTCATTTATCCACCCTACACCGACCGGGTTAAGAAGCTGATCAATTTCTTTGCCAAGTACACGTAAAACACCGCGCTGTAAAGAAGTTACCTGTTCGTTTGCCCAGGAAGCTATTCGAGGTATTCCGGAAATACAAAAGTGCCAGCATGTATATT
>JACMPG010000317.1 GCA_014377625.1 Spirosoma sp. | reverse complement strand
GCTGGGCCATTATTCATCCGTAACGAACCGACGGGGTAGTGGGACTAAGGGGCGGGTTTTATACCCGCCTTTTTGAGTTTCTGCACCACAAAGCTACCAATAGCGCTCCCCTGCGTTTGGCCGTTTTCAATGGCGTCGCGGTAGTGAATGCCGCCATACAGCCGCGAAATAGCCGCTTCCTGAGCTGCCTGTCGAAACGATGTAAACTGACGTTCGGGCAGGTCGAAAATGATTTCGGTATTGTCAGTAAATGCGAAATCAGGGCCGAGCATATACGTTAGTACCTCGGCCACGGCGGTCGAGATTACGCTATGGCCGCTGGTATATTCAGGAAAGGGGGGCGTTTGCAGGAGCGGTTGCCAGCGTGGATTTATGTAGCGGTTGATAACGGTTTCGGGGCGAATGCGGTTGCTGCGGTATTTCTCGTCCCAGCAACTGATAAACGCATCCATCAGTGTCATGGCCGCTACCGACTGTACCAGCACCGCCCGGTCGAAGGGGGTTTTTGCCCGCTCAACGGCGAGGGCTGCAATGTTCAGCCAGTGACCGCCGGGGCTTATTTTCTTGAAGCCGATCATCATATGCCCCGACGTGTTGATGGCGAAGGGGTTGCAGTCCCAGTAGGCGGCCACAGCCCGCTGTTCATCGGTCAGGGCGTTACCGGTATCATATACTTCGCGGGCCAGAGCAAAAAACGCGCTGGTTGTGTCTTTACTGAACGCCACCGGTGGAGTGGGTTTGAACTGATTGCAGGAGTCGAGCAGCATAGGCCGGATGGTGCGCCAGTGCGGCTCAATAGCTTCGATGTAGCCGGGGGGCGTGGGGTACCAGTAGCCATCGCCTTTAGCAGGGCGGTAGCGGGTCCGGGCACTCAGGAGCCGGTAGTTATCGGTAGCTGCGTAGGCCATCACCCGGCTGGCTTCGGTCTGTGCTACCCGCACCGACGCGTCGATGATGGCCTGACTGTATCCGTTTTCCTTTAACTGCGCCAGTAACTTTTTCTGATCGTCTTCCAGCCGGTAGCCGGAGGGTAACAGCAAACGCCCGGTTTCGAGGATGCTGTACAAAGCTGCCAGCCGGTAATCGTATTTTTCGGTTTTGGCCAGTGGAGCCGGGGCAAAATCGCGTACAAAACGGGTGGGCGAGGTGATGTTTTTTGCGTTTTGTGCGACCAGGTCGTGCGCGCCCAGTAAGCAATACGCGTAAAACCGGCTGGCTGCGGGCGGGCTGGCCACATCGTGAATCATCACCATTGTCAGCGCAAAAACGGTGGGCTGCAGGTATGCTTCTACCGGGCGGGGGGCAGGTTTGGCCTGTGCCACAGTGGCCAGCGTTAGGAAGAGCAGCAGCAGTCGGGTCATGGCTGGAGTGGTTTATAGACCTGAATTGGCTGGTTGAACGCGCCGATGATAAGTTGTTTCGTCTGGTTGATGGTCATCTCAACTACCGATTTTACATCCCCCCGTACCGACAAACCAGATGCGGGCTGACCGACGTACGAGAAGTCTCCTTTGCCGTTACCCCGCAGCAGACAGCCGTAATTGGCGTCCATACTACCGAGTTTCAGCCGGTTATCTGACTTGTTGCCCAGTAGCAGCAGGTCTGTATGGCCGTCGTGGTCAGCGTCCTGCGCCAGGATGTGAGTAACGGGTGCAAACTGCGCCTGAATGGGCAGCACCAGCTTGCTGAATTTGCCGGTGCCGTTGCTGAGGTAGCAGACCGAGTGCTGTTCGGCAGCGGTTAGTTTGGTAGCGTGAGCCAGTTCATCGGGCGAGAAAATATCGGTAGCGGTGGCGTCGGCGTAGTCTTTATAGTATGGAAACTTCCGGCGCATACTGAATAGCTGATCGGTCAGTTCATCGCGGCTTACGAAGGGGTACGTTTTGCCCTGCACGTAAAAGCAGAAGAACGGGTCAATGGAGCCGTTGCTGTCGAAGTCGGCGTAGAGCAGTTCGGCGGGTTGCTGCGTCGAGGTTCTGATTTGCGTGTTGGTGCCAAGATTACCCGCCACAATATCCGCTTTACCGTCGCCGTTCAGGTCGGTAATGGCGAGCGACTGCCAGAAACCGGTGGCGGGTTCGGTAAAATACCGGTTTGTTTCATCCACGAAGCCACTTTTGGTGTTGGTGAAGACTTTCACTGGCATAAATTCACCACACAAAACGAGGTCAATGCGGCCATCGTCGTTCAGGTCGGCCCACTGCGCATCCGTCACCATACCGACCGATGAAAAGGGCGTTGGTACTACTGTAAACTGACCGTTGCCTTTGTTTTCGAGCAGATACGACTGGGGTACTTCGGGGTAACGACCCGGCACTACGCGCCCACCCACAAACAGGTCGAGGTCGCCATCGCCGTCGTAATCGGCGGGGCGGACGCAGGCTTTGCTGCTGGCATTCAGCAGGGGTAAATTCCCCGGTGCGGGGTGCAGATGGCCGCGTCCGTCGTTCAGAAACAGCTCATCCTGAAGTGAAGCGGTGTTGGCCTCAAAGAGCGAATAGCCGCCTTTGGCCACGTACAGATCGTCAAACCCATCGCCGTTGGCATCGAAGAAAACAGCCGCAGCAATGGCCGAAACCGCTTCGTCGCCAATGGTCAGCGTATCTTTTTTGAACGTACCGCCCGGCTGCTGAAACCAGATGCCGCCGGTTTTTTGCTGATCGCCACTGATAAACAGATCGTCCAGCCCGTCTTTGTTCACGTCACCTTTGGCCAGCACCGGCCCCGTGTGCGAGTACATCCAGAGCATGAGCGGCTGACGTTTGAAATCGTTCTCTACGTAGCCCTCGTGCGTGTAGGGCAGGGTGGGGGCTACGTTTGTAAACAGCGCGGGGATGGCCTTGGGCGCGGGTGCCGGTTTGCTCTGCCGGTTTTTTGCCCATGACTCCTGCTGAACCGATACCCGTTGATTGACCGGCACGCGGGTAAGCGTCTGCCGCGACTGGTCGGGCCAGATAATCAGCACTGAGTCGGCAACGGTGGCCACGCCCATCCCGAAATGCAGGGTTGTGGACTGACTCGACAGATACCCCCGTACCGGGTTCAGCTCCTGATACTGCCGGTTGCCCCCGCCAAAGACCGTTACCCGCGCGCCTACTGCGTTCCGGTTGCCGCCGGTTGCCGTTAGGCTGAGCTGTAGATAAGTCGTTTTATGCTGCTCGCGACTTAGATTCTGATAGACAAAAGCTGGCTCGTTTATATTGTTGACAATTAGTTCGAGGTCGCCGTCATTGTCGAGGTCAGCGTATGCCGCGCCGTTCGAGATAGCGGGCGTTTGCAATCCCCACGCCTGCTGCATATTGGCAAAAGTCAGGTCGTGGTTGTTGCGGTATATGTAATTGGGCAGGCGCGTGGCGGGCATGGCCCGAACAAGGTCCATAAGCTGCACCGGTTCGCGGTCAATGGCTTTCCTGATTTTGTAATCGCCCCAGTATTTCAGGAAATCTTTGTTGGTGTAGTCGCGCAGATAGCCGTTGGTGATGAACAGGTCCTTGTAGCCGTCATTGTCAAAATCGGCCAGGAGGGGAGACCAGCTCCAGTCTGTATTGGAGACCCCGGCAGTTTGGGCTATTTCGCTGAACGTACCGTCGCCGTTATTGAGTTGCAGCATATTGCGCATGTACTGCCGGTTCAGGTTTTGCCGGACCATCAGCTCGAACGACTCGTAGTTTTCCTGAAGTTGCAGGAGTTTCTGCCGCCGGTTGTCTTCGGGCAGCATATCGAGGTTCATGATGTCGGGCAGGCCGTCGTTGTTGAAATCAGCAATATCGACACCCATCGAAAACTGGGAGAGGTGCCTGAACCGGGCTTCGGTTTCGTCTTTGAAAGCCGGACCGCCAGACTGACCGTTCTTCTGATTGATGTACAGGTAATCCGGTTCGTTGTAGTCGTTGGTAACGTAAATGTCGGGCCAGCCATCCTGATTGACGTCGGCCACAACCATACCCAGCCCGAACGTGAGCGGGTACTGAGAAATGCCTTCTTTTTTCGATACATCGACAAAGCGATCCTTCTGATTCTCGAACAGCTTATTGCCCGCCCGTTCGTCGGTTTGGTCATGCAGACGGGCCAGTTCCATGTTGTCGTATTTTTTGACATTGTGGCTCAGCAGAAACATATCCAGATCACCGTCGCGGTCGTAGTCGAAAAAGGTGGCCTGGGTGCTGTAGCCCGGATCGTCCAGCCCGTACTGTGCCGCCTGATCCACGAAGCGCACCGCCGTACTGCCGCCCTTGCCCTGATTGATAAACAGTTGATTCCGGCGATTGTCGTCGTCGGTTTTACCCGAGTAGCACACGTAAATATCCAGCAGCCCGTCGCCGTTTACGTCGGCCAGACTGACGCCGGTTTTCCAGCCGCCCGCGCGGCCACCGAGATCGGTTCCGGCATCGGCGGTGATGTCTTTGAACTTCAGGTTGCCGAGGTTCAGGTATAGTTTGTTGGGTTTCAGGTTGGCGGTAAAGAACAGATCGGGCAGGCCGTCATTGTTTACGTCGCCCACGGCTACGCCCCCGCCGTTGTAGAAATATTCGTAGGAAAGCACGTTCAGGCTTTCGTTCTCATCAATCTGATTGACGAAATCAATGCCCGTTTGCGCAGGTGGCAGCAGTTGAAACAGGGGAGACTGAGCGCAGACAGGCACAATTAGTAGCAACAATGACGCAAGCAAGGCCCCAACGCAGTAATTTCTGATTGCTAAGTAGCTATGTAACCGTGTATCCATAGGTAACTTTATTAATTAACGCAGGAAGAGTCGCTGGAGTTGAGTGGTTGCCGCAAAAAAACAGAAAAGCCGGGGATCATGGCTGACCCCCGGCTTTTCTTACCATTTACAGCTTATTTATCCCAATACATCCGGGTCAGCCAGTCATTAGGACCGGCCACTTTACCGAGGGCACTGTTGTAGTTGGCTGTGTTTAGGGTAGCCTCACCGTTTGGATACGGTTGCCGGCGTGGAATCGTGCCGCTGGCAAAGTTGCCCGTATAGTTCACTGGAGTCAGCACCGGAAAGCCCGACCGTTTCCAGTTATTCCAGGCGGCTACGAAATTCATCTGTAAGCCCGTTGTAGCCCAGTACTGCTCGTTGATCTGCTTGAGCGCGTTGGCTGCTACCAGCGGGTTAGCATCGGCGTAGGCCGCAGCCGCTGTTGGATTAACTACCCCACCGTAGCGGGACAGCGACGTAATGCCGGCCACGACCGCATTTTTGTAGTGGCTCGCGGCTGTACCCGGCACGTTGAAACCACGCTGAACGGCTTCGGCCAGTAAGAGTTCGGTTTCGGCGTAGGTCAGCACAAACAGTGGGGCATTTCGGTCGCGGTACATAGTGGTAGGTCGCGAGTATTTACCCAGGGGCGTTATATCGGCCCCGGTACCCGTGCCGCCGGGGTAGTTGGGGGCTTTACTGATATCGGTCGCACCACCGTTCAGGTCAAACCCGTTAGGCTGGCCAATCTGCACGGCGGGGGTGGTATTACCACCGGTGCTCATGCTCTGGTTGGCAATCAGCCCGGCGGGTGGCACCTCGGCCACGATAGACAGGCGCGGGTCATTGGTAGCCTTCAGGTAGTCGATCAGGACTTTGCTCCAGCGTACCGAATAGATGTCGGCCAGCGTACTCAGGGCTCCTGCGTTGTTATTGCCAAAGCCTTTCGAGTTATCGGCCATGATGTAGGCGTCGTCATCAGCACTGGCAAATACGCCCCCGGCGGCTGCTTTTTCGGCGTACGTTTTAGCCGTTGCGGGATCTGCCTTCGTCAGGCGCATAGCCAGTTCCAGCATCAGCGAATAGCCAAACTTCTTCCACTTGGTCACGTCGCCTTTGTAAGCGTAGGCATCGTTGGTAGGCAGCGGATTGGTGGGGCTCAGGGCCGCCGTGGCGGTTTCGAGCTTGGCCAGTATCGACTTGTAGATATCCTGCTGCGCATCGTAAGCAGGCAGCGTAGTCCCATCTTTTGCCTTTAGAGCCTGGGTGTACGGTGCATCGCCGTAGGTATCCGTTATCAGCGCACTGCACTGCACCTGCATAAGCTGGGCAATAGCGTTCAGGTTTGCCAAAGCTGGTTTGCCTGCGGTGAGCTGCTCCATCTGATAGGCGTAGCTGGCGGCATTGTACTGGCTGTTCCAGAGGGTCTGAATGTAGGCGTTGGTATTGCTCGAAATGACGTATTTGTCGGCATTGGAGTAATATGTAGCCGCGCCGGAGCTGGTCGATGACAGAATCTGCACCCACATACTCTGGAATAGAATCGCCCCACTGTAGCCCGCCGTTGCGTTGGCACTGTTAAACTCAATGCTGGGTAACAGCAGATTCGGGTCGTAATTGGCCGCCGACGACTGGGTTGGGTTCGTGTTGAGGGCGTCGAAATTATCCGTGCACGACACCTGAAGGAAACCTGTCAGGAATGCGCACGCTATGAGTGTTTTTTTCATGGTCGGTCTCTTATTTAAACTTGATGTTCAGGTTAACGCCGTAGGTGCGCGATGCGGGCAGACTGGCCCCTTCGATGCCAGCGTACCGGAGGTTAGCACCAAAAGTAGACTCCGGGTCGATGTTCGTAGCTTGCTTGGTGATGTAAAACAGATTCCGACCCACGAGCGAGATGCTCAATGCCCGGATCAGCGGAACTCCCGTCAGCAGTTTGGCGGGCAGGCTGTAGCCAAGCGTAAATTGCCGGAACTTGATGAAATCACCGCCAACTACACTCACTTTGGTAATGTTGTTGGCCAGTGCGGTGTAGTAGTTCTGCGCTGTAGCAGTTACGGTATTGGCAGCTCCGGTTTCCGTTACGCCGGTGGTGATACCACCCTCCCGGCCCACCAGGGTTTCCTGTGCCAGGCCCCGGCGGTACGCGTAGTTCTCGGTAGCCGACAGGATTTTGTTACCGTAGTTGTAGTCGATCAGGAATGACAGATTAAAACCATGGTAGCCGAAGTCGTTGTTCAGACCACCATATAGCGTGGGCAATACCGTACCGAGGTTAACCAGATTGCCCCGCACTGGTAGGCCCGATGCATCAACGACAATCTGACCGTTGGAACTGTATTTGTAGTCATATGCCCGGATCTGCGGACCGGACTCACCCACCACAAACGCTGTAGTCGCGTTGCCAAGTGTGGCCCGGTTAGACCCCAGTCCAATAGGGTTGTTGTTGGCATCGGTCTGTAGCACTTTATTACGTACCGACGTCAGGTTGAACGACACATTCCAGTTCAGGTCAGCTGTCTTGACCGGGTTGCCGGTAATCAGCATTTCGATACCCCGGTTCTGAATGGAACCCGTGCCCACCACACCGCTGGTGAAGCCGGTAGAGGTACTGTACTGGGCGGGCAGAATTTCGTTGTTGGTCTTCTGGTCATATACCGACAGGTCTAAGCCCAGCCGATTGCCGAAAAACTTAAGCTCCAGACCCACTTCAATTTCAGTCTTGGTAAATGGCTTCAGGAACAGGTTGGGCAGGTTAGAGCTGAAATTGCCGGTCGCAATACCGTTAATGGCATTACCCACCCCGTAATAGACACTGGTGCCATAGGGTGAGGCTGGTTCGCCACTGGTCACGGCATAGCCCGCCCGCAGTTTACCGAAACTCAGGCTCGGTATTTTCAGGAAATCGTTGAAAACGAAAGCTGCATTGACCGAGGGGGTAAAGATGCTCCGGTTGGCCGAAGGCAGCGTTGAATAGGCATCGTAGCGGCCCGTAGTAGTCACGTTCAGGAAGTTCTTATAGCCCAGATCGACGCTGTAGTAGCCCGAATGGACTTCGGTGTTGGCTACGTCATAGCCCCGGCTGAAGTTCACCACGTTGTTGAAACTGTAGAGATACGGCAACACGAACGGGCTACCACCAATGCTGATTTTCTCGTAGTTGTTCTTGCGGATATTACCACCCAGCAACGCATCGATGGTGAAATTGGCCCCAACAGATTTGTTGACACCAAGTAGCGCATCTGCATTTAACTCACTACGCTGTGCATTCGAGAGCTCGTCCAGCCCTCCCTTGGCCCCCTGCGAGTAAGCCGTACCGTAGGGTGTTACCCTGAAAATACGGTCGCTGGCGTTATCGTAACCCAAGCGGGCCTGCGCGTACATCCAGTTGGTGAAATCGTAGCGGGTAGAGACCATCGAGATCAGCCGTTTCCGGCCCACGTTGTTCACAAACTGATTCGTCACAAAGTAGGGATTGCTCACGTACTCGTCGTCGCTGAAGATAATCTCACGGCCTGTTACAGGATCATAGCCCGGTGCCAGTCTGCGTTGGTCTATGTTAGTAGCCAGCAGTTGCGCGTTGTTGGCGTTTAGCGGCCCGTCGCTTAGTGCCGGCTTGTTTTTCACCTCTTCACTGATGTAGTTGGCCAGTACGCTTATGCTGAGTTTGGATGTGATGTTCTGGTCAATGGTGAGCGCAAACGTTTTACGGTCCAGCCCGCTGTTAGGTAGAATCGAACTGTTGGCCAGGTTCGATGCCGACAGCCGGAAGGATCCATTTTCGCCCCCTTTCGTTACCGATACCGTATTGGTAAAGGTTGAACCGGTCCGGTAAAAGTTTTTAATGTTGTCTTTCTGGGCCGAGTAGGTGTACTGCTGGCCGTCGGCTCCGATAACCGGCGAACCGTCTAATCTGGAACCCCAGCTAAAGCGGGCCGTTTGCTGCGAGGCTGCCGCCGTTACGGGTTTCTGACCACCGATGCCCTGACCATATTCGTACTGAAAGTCAGTGAAATTGATGGCTTGCTCGGCAACGAGATTGGAGTTGTAGTCAACCGCAAAATCGCCCCGTTTGCCCTTCTTGGTCGTAATCAGAATTACGCCGTTAGAGGCCCGTGCCCCGTACAGGGCCGACGCCGACTGGCCTTTCAGCACAGTCATGGTTTCCACATCGTCGGGGTTGATGTTCCCCAGCCCGTCGCCCCCGTCCGAACCACCCCACTCACCGGCACTGCCGCGCTGGGTGTTGTCCATTGGTACGCCGTTGATGATGATCAGCGGTGAACCCGGCGAGTTGATACTGGGTACGCCCCGCAACAGAATTTTGGCCGTACCGCCCGGACCTCCATTGGTTCCTTTCACGGTCAAACCTGCTACCCGGCCCACCAGCGAGTTGCCGATGTTGGTCTCCCGCGCTTTGGTCAGCGCGTCGCCGTTTACGGTGGTGACAGCGTAGCCGATCTTGCGGGTGTCTTTGGTTACTCCCAGCGCCGTTACGACCACTTCGTCCAGTATGGCACTACCCGGCTCCAGTTTTACGTCGATCACCGACCGGTTTCCTACGGTAACCTCCTGCTTGCTGTAGCCAATGTAGGAAAACACCAGTACGCTGTTACCATCCGAAACAGCAATACGGTACTTACCACTGGCATCGGTGGTGGTACCACGCGTAGTACCTTTAATCGTGACGGAAGCGCCTACTACCTCGGCTCCTTTTTCATCCGTTACCCGGCCTGTCACCTCGCTGTCGAGCGCGAACACTGGAGCCGCGGCCAGCAGCACCCAGGCCCCCCAAAAGAGTAGTAACCCCCTGAGGGTGTTCAGTAGTTTTTGTTTCATACAATTTTTAATCGGTTAACTGGTTGAAATTAATTGTTAAGGAAAAAAATTATGCATCAAGGTAATCATTCTACACCCTGTCCGAAAACGCGACGGTATAAGGAGCAAATATATTCCTAATATTAAGGAACTACGGGGGTAAGTTTACAATTTTTAATGGTTATTTAACCGTGGTCATCCATTTGTGATAGTCCTCAATTCAGGTAGAGTTAATTAATCAGAACGCCAATGAAAAATTACTTTCTCTCTAAGATGACCTGAATTCGCTTTTCCAGTGCATACAACCTTTTCCCCAATTTTGTCTATTTCAGCGGTTGCCATGGGCTGACTGAACAAACAAAAATCAGCCGCTCAGTAGATTACCCCGGTGCGCCGGTGCGATAGTTTTGAGGTGACGAAACCAGGCAAAACAAGGGCAACCTACAAACCACTGACCGCAACGGCACGTATTTCGCTCATCCGTATCACGTTTGGGAGCGTGGACTCAATGAGAATACCAACGGACTGATCCGGGAGTATATTCCCAGGAGTTGTCCGATTCGTATCGTCCGTCCGAGCGACGTATCCGCATACAGCACACAGGCATTCAGGAGAGCAACCTGCCTTACCAACGGAATCATTCGTAGCCCAGATTGAGATCCTGAGCCTGCCCGGTCAGAAACTGTAATTGCTCGTTTCGGACTTCTTTCTGTCGGTCCTGATACTGTAGTACGTCTTCCACCAAAATTCGCCGGTGAGTACCCACCTTCTTGAAGGGAATGCTACCGGCTTCGAGCAGTTTAACCAGGTGTGGCCTGTAAAAAGACGGTATTTTGATGGTATCCTGTCTCAGGAGTTATAAAGTATTCTGGCCGAGTGAGGGAGTCTCTTCTTGGTGGAGGTTGTCCTGATGGATCTCCGGCTGGCGATTTCACCGCCCGTATCCTGCCTGCAAAGGCGTAGTCGTGTCGTCGGAAGACAGCCGGATTCGCTGGCAGCGTTGATGCGGTTAGGGGTAACAAAGTCAATATTTAGCCATAACTCCGTATATTACACCCCATGGTTCCCGCCCCACTACCAGTCAACGTTCGCACCGCACAGGCGGCCCTGTTCAAAATGAACATGGGTTTGGGATTTCGACTAAGGTTTCAACAATTCCAACCAAGATGATGCCTCTTCAACTGCTACTTGCCGATGACGACGACGATGATTGTCTCTTTTTTAAACAAGCCCTGGCCGAGTTGCCTATTGCCACGCACCTGACCACCGTAGAAAACGGGGAGCAACTCATGCACTGGTTCACAACCAACACCGGTCTACTGCCCGATGCCCTGTTTCTGGACCTCAATATGCCCCGCAAAGGCGGCTACGAATGTTTGGTAGAAATAAAAGCCGATCAGCGGCTACAGCAGATTCCGGTCATTATCCTCTCGACTTCCTTCGAGAAAGATATGGCCGACCGGCTTCACAAAAAAGGAGCTATAACCTGCATCCGCAAACCGGCTGATTTTTCGCAACTCAAACACGTTATTCAGCAGGCACTTTTGTTGCTAACGCCGGAGAATGGTGTACCATCGGCAACAGAGGCCGTTGTTCGTAGGGAGTAACCTAACCCTAATTTCATCATGAAAGCAGACGAAAAAATTCTTTCCAAAAACCTGTTTCCGGTTATTGGGATTGGCGCATCAGCGGGTGGGCTGGACGCTTTTCGGAAGCTGCTCCGGGCCATTCCCCAAAAATCAGGCATGGCATTTGTGCTGGTGCAGCACCTGGCCCCCACCCACGAAAGCCTGTTACCCGAACTGCTGCAAAAAGTTACGGATATTCCGGTGCTGGAAATACAGGATGACGTTAAAATAGAGCCGGACCATATTTACGTCTTACCCAGTAATAAAATGCTGGTGGCTAACGACGGTGTGCTGCAACTAAGCCCCCGAGGCACCGACAAAAAGGAACTCAACCTGCCCATCGATCTTTTTTTTACCTCGCTGGCCGAAATCCATCAAAGCCACGCCATTGGTGTGGTCCTGTCCGGTACGGGCAGTGATGGTACCAAGGGCTTAAAAGCCATCAAAGAGAATGAGGGTATCACCTTTGCCCAGGACGAAGCCTCGGCTGCTCACGATGGGATGCCCAACAGTGCGGTACAGGCGGGGGTGGTTGATTTTGTGTTGCCGCCCGAGGAG
This sequence comes from Spirosoma sp., assembly GCA_014377625.1. GTDB lineage: Bacteria > Bacteroidota > Bacteroidia > Cytophagales > Spirosomataceae > Spirosoma. The sequence goes on along the minus strand of JACMPG010000317.1, from coordinate 31,690 downwards.
ATACCCAAAAAACTGGTCGAGGTCATCCGTATGCTGAACGAAGACGGCGGGGACGATCCTGATGCACCGGAGCCGGAAAAGGACGTGTTCAAGCAAATTCTGTCGGTGCTGCGCGTTCGGAAGGGAACCGATTTTACCTATTACAAACAAACCACCATTCGCCGGCGAATCCTGCGCCGAATGGCCATTACCAAAACCGAGAATCCTGCGGACTATCTCACCTATCTGCGGGATCATAAACCAGAGCAGGATGTTTTATACCAGGACCTGCTGATTCCCGTCACGTCATTTTTTCGGGACCACCCCGTATTCGACAATTTATGTGAAACGGTTTTTCCGCTCATCCTGAAAAATAAACCCGCCGGAGAACCCATCCGGATTTGGGTGGCGGGGTGTAGCACGGGTCAGGAAGCGTACTCCATTGCGATGTGCCTGAAAGAATTCTTAGGCAATCAGCCGCCGGAACGGGTGCAAATTTTTGCCAGCGATTTAAGCGAACCCGCCATTGCCAAAGCCCGCACGGGTATCTATGCAAAAAACGAAGTCGAGGCCGTATCGCCCCAACGGCTGCAGGAATTCTTTACCAGGAGCAATGGCAGCTACCAGATCAATAAATCCATCCGGGATATGTGCGTGTTTGCCGTACACAATTTCCTGAAAGACCCGCCCTTTGGTAAACTCGATTTTATCAGTTGCCGCAACGTGCTGATTTATCTGGAACCCTACCTGCAAAAAAAGGCATTTACCACGTTCCATTATGCCTTAAACCCAACTGGCTTTTTACTGCTGGGTAAATCAGAAACCGTCGGCAATGTACCTGACCTGTTCGTGCTTGCCGCTAAGACCAGTAAATTATTCACCCGCAAGGATGGCCTCAGCCGGTTTATGTCCGAGTCCGTTCAGCGCAGCAAGCCACCGATCAACCGGGCTACGCCCACCACCGAAACCTTGCGTACGGACTTTCAAAAAATAGCCGATGAGTTGATTCTCAGCCATTACTCACCAGCGGGTGTAGTGGTCAACGAGGCTCTGGACATTGTGCATTTTCGGGGCATCACTGCGCCTTATTTAGCCCAGGCATCCGGCAAGCCCACCCATAATGTATTACTCCTGGCCAAGCACGGGCTGGCGTTTGAACTGCGTAACCTGCTGCATAAGGTCAGAAAAGAGCAGGTAACGGTTATCAAGGACCATATTCCCCTGGAGGTCAACGGCAGCTTAGAGACCATTTCCATCGAAGCCCTGCCGCTGCCCAATATGGTTGACCCGCATTACCTGATTCTGTTTCACCCGGCTCTACCCACTACCATCCCCGCCGACAGTGACCCGCAGAAAGCCAAAACAAAGCCGAAAAAAGACGACAAAGACCTGCGGATCGCCCAGTTGGAGCGGGACCTGGCCCAGACCCGTGAAGACATGCGCGGCATCACCCAGGATCAGGAGGCCGTCAATGAAGAACTGCAAAGTGCCAACGAAGAGCTGCTGAGCGGCAGCGAAGAATTGCAGAGCCTGAACGAAGAACTGGAAACGGGCAAAGAAGAGCTGCAAAGCACCAATGAAGAACTGACGGTGGTCAATCAGGAAATCACTGGGTTGAATCAGCAGGTAATAGCGGCCCGCAATTATGCCGAAGCCATTATTGCGACCATGCGGGGGCCATTCCTGGTGCTGGATGCTACCCTGCGGATTAAAACGGCGAACGCGGCTTTTTACACAACCTTCAAGGTCAGGGAAGGCGAAACCGAAGGGGCTTTCCTGTACGAACTGGGTAATGCCCAATGGAATATAGCCGAGCTGCGCGTACTGCTTGAAAAAATACTGCCCGAAAAATCGACGATTACGGATTTTGAAATGACCCATACGTTTCCAGTCATTGAGGAGCGGGTCATGCTGTTGAATGCCCGTGAAATTCGAAGCGAAACCAATATTGAACGGTTAATTCTGCTTTCGATTGAGGATATAACGTTAGCCACCAAAGCCCGGCGAGTTGAACGGCAGGCGCAGGAGCGCGTTGAATTTATCGCCAATGCCATGCCGGAGAAAGTGTGGGCCGCCGATGCCTACGGCAACGTCACTTATTTCAATAAAACCTGGTTTAACTACACCGGCCTTTCGTTTGAAGACCTGAAAGACTGGGGCTGGGAAAAAATTATTCATCCCGACGATTTGGAAGAAACCAGAAAGCGCTGGCAACATTCCATTAGCACCGGTACAGAACTCGAGACGGAACACCGGTTTCTGGACCGGAACGGGGGGTATAAGTGGCACCTCAGCCGGGCTATCTCGCAAAAAAACGCATACGATCAACAAACCCTGTGGATCAGCACCGACACCGAAATTCAGGAGCAGAAAGCCCAACAGGAAGCCCTGGAAATAGCCGTGATGAAGCGAACTCAGGACTTACAGAAAGCTAATGAAACCCTGCAACAGGTGAATAAAGAGCTGGAAGCCTTCACCTACGTATCGAGCCACGATTTACAGGAGCCGCTCCGCAAAATACAAACCTTAGCCAGTCGCATCCTCGATAAAGAACATCAAACCCTGACCGACAGCGGCAGGGATTATTTCGGGCGCATCCAAAAAGCCGCCGGACGAATGCAGCAACTGATTCATGATTTGCTGGCTTTCTCCCAATTGAGCACCGAAGAACGAATATTTGAGATCACCGACCTGAGCGGGCTGGTTCAGGAAGTCGTCAGCGAACTAAGCGAACCCATCGCCGAAAAACACGCCACTATCGACGCGACCGGACTCGGCACCGCCCCTGTCATTGTGTTTCAGTTTCGCCAGCTGCTACAAAACCTGATTGGCAACGCGCTTAAATTTTCCAATCCTGACGTACCCCCTCATATCACGATAACGAGTGTACTGACAACCGGGGGTAAATTCGCGAACGGAACGCTGTTGCCCGAAAAAGTCTATTACCACCTGACCATCACGGACAACGGCATTGGCTTTGATGCTAAATACAGCGAAAAGATATTTGAGGTTTTCCAGCGTCTGCACAGCAAAATACAATACACCGGCACCGGCATTGGGTTAGCCACTGTGCAGAAAATCGTTGCCAATCATAACGGCTTTATTACGGCTACCGGTGAGCTAAACAAAGGCGCACGGTTTGATGTGTACCTGCCGGCTGCCTGATGGGTGGCTACGTAGCTAATTCTGACCGAGTGAGGTAGTCTACCTGAACGTCCATGACTGCTGGTCGTCGTATTTTTCGGCTGGCCAGGGCCGACACAGTCTGTGCGGGGCGCATTTGTTGCGGGAACTCACCGCCCAGATTGAGCGGGGCAGCCGATGGGCCAAGGCGGTGCACGCTTATTTATTACGCGCTTACCAGGCTACCCGCTGTGGTCCCCTCGCGCTGGCCGATCAGCAACACTGGCGGATTGCATATATGAGCAGCTTACTATGCCCGTATTTCGGGTTTTATCTCCACCATGAGAAAGAACAGGCTGAACGTAGTTGAGCAACTCACCAGCGTTCTGAGCGGTAGCTTCGCTTGGGCGACCTAAATAGTTACGCAAATGAAATCTATCGGAAATCGTATACAATCGGATTGTAAACATACTGAAACGTAAAAAAAGCGCATAACAAACGTGGTTGCAGAAGCAGGACTGGATAATGTACCCTCCGCTATCTGTAGGCATCAGCAGCGGTTCGGACTCGACATCGGACCATGCTCCACCAGGAAGACATTGCCGTACCGCTGGAAGACAACCGGATTCGCTGGCAACACTGAGTTGCGGAGTTGTTGGGCCAGCCAGACAGTACAACCCACACTTCGCCAGGCCTCGAACATTGAGCGTCAGGCGAAGTGACCAAAACTGAGTAAACTTCTGTAAATTTGGACATGATGACCTACCAGGTGGAGATATTAAATCCAAAGGCTGACCGGCTGCTCAAAGACCTGGCCGATATGGACCTTATCGCGCTGAAGCAAACCAGTACGGACCCTTTTTTGCAAGTGGTTGAGCGCCTGCGGGCAAAAGCGGCTGACAACCCGCCATCGCTTGACGAGATAACTCAGGAAGTAGAAGCAGTCCGATCCGAACGCTATGCCCGCAATAAAGCATAACGTTGTTATTGATACCTACCTGTGGATCAGCTTTCTGCTGACCAAAAACTATGAGCGGATGGATCAGCTTTTCGCTCTGGACAGGCTGACCTTATTAGTAAGTCAGGAACTGTTGGATGAGATGGTGGCAGTGGCCGAGCGACCGAAATTCAGGAAATATTTTGCCCTTACCGCCCTCACGGACTTATTGGCCAGCTTGAGATAGAAGGCTGTATTTGTAACGGTCAGTTCTACAACTGATGCTTGCCGGGACGCTAAAGACAACTTTATTCTCTCGCTCGCGGTTGACGGCGCAGCGACTCATATCCTGACCGGTGACCGGGACTTACTGGTTTTACATCCTTTTGGTGATATTCAGATACTAACCATTGGAGACTATCTTGCCACCGCTTAGCACGAACGCCCATCATAGGTTTGGCGCGAACGGTACTGACAAACACGGGTTAATCAGTTGTTTTTCAATTTGACTTCAGTGCAACTTCGGGCAGGCGGAATGCTATTTCCCCACAACGCCAGACCCGGTAGATGTTGGGAAATAGCATTCCGCCCCACCAGCAATTTCACAGCCCGGATCATGCACCTCTACGAAGGCATTGCCATACCGCTGGAAGACAACCGGATTCGCTGGCAACACTGAGTTGCGGAGTGGCTACGACTGCTTATATTTCTCCCGTCTATGATCGTTTAGGACACTGGAGAGGGGAATAAGTGAAGTATTTACCCTGACATACCCCCAATGATGCAGGATAAATTCGTAGTTCGGCACCGACGGGAATAAGTGAAGTATTTACCCTGACATACCGCCGACTTTTGTATTTTTGGAGTAATGAAGCAAATAGAGTACGTTGACGAAATAAATCGTGTTTTAACCCCGAACATAACTGAAAAGGCACTTGTCCTTGACCTGTTTGCAGGATGTGGCGGACTGTCATTAGGCTTTGAGGCTGCGGGTTATAAAACTATTGGCTATGAAATGGACACCGCTGCAACGGCTACTTACAATCGCAACCTGAAAGGCGAATGTCATGCCGTAAAGTTGGGTATGGGCTTTGACTACCCGGCGGCCCAGATCGTGATTGGTGGCCCACCCTGCCAGCCATTTAGTGTTGGCGGGCATCAAAAAGGCATTTACGACTCAAGAGACGGTTTTCCTATTTTTCTTGACGCTGTAAAGCAGTTACAGCCTAAAGTGTGCATGTTTGAAAATGTACGGGGCTTGCTTTATGCTAACAAATGGTATTTTGAGCTCGTGATTAAGGAGCTTCAAAAGCTGGGTTATATTGTTGATTTTAAACTCTTGAACGCTGTCAATTTTGGCATTCCCCAAAACAGGGAACGGCTGTTTGTTTTCGGCCATCGTAGTGATTTTAAATTTCCTAAGCCTTCACCGGTAAAGGTTACAGTGGCCCAAGCTATTGGTGATTATATGCATACCGTTCCAAAAGAAAGTAAATTTCTTACTGAATCGATGGACAGATATGTTGCTAATTACGAAAAAGCATCCGCCTGTATTAATCCAAGAGATTTATATCCCCACAAACCAGCAAGAACATTAACCTGCCGCAACCTTGCAGGCGCAACCGGCGATATGCAAAGAGTAAAACTGGAAGACGGAAAACGCAGACGTTTATTGCACCGAGAAGCGGCAAGATTACAGAGCTTTCCCGATTGGTTTGAGTTTGAAGGCAATGAAACGCAACGCTTCAATCAAATTGGCAATGCAGTACCCCCGCTGTTGGCTTACAAACTTGCTTTGGCCTTGAAAGAGTGCTATAACCTTGAACCACTTTATTCACCAGAGGAAATAATTGAGAAGGAATTTTTGCCCAACAAAGTGCTTACGTTGTTTCCCGCATGAAGAATTACATGCCCAAAAGCACCAAATCGGCAAAGGTTCAGAATCTGGTAAACGAAGCATTGGATATTCTTGACAGTGTAGGTATTCCAGTAAGTATGAAGAGCGAGCGGGGGGCCGAGAAAATGGCACAGGCGTTTTTAGCTGTAGCCAACGTCACAGAAGATTGGACGACGGCTTCGGACACTACGCATTTGCAGACGAGACAAATCATTGCGTTTGTCAACAAACATTTTGAGGAAACCATTTCTCCCGGCTCTTATGACGATATACGCCGGAAGGACTTAAAACTTTTGGTAATTGCTGACTTGATTGTAAACAGTGGCGACAAGTTAAGCGCAGCTACAAATGACCCAACAAGAGGGTATGCCCTGCATTCTGACTTTAAGAATCTTGTTGTCCAGTACAAAACAAAAAGTTGGGCCAAATCGCTCGCGGCATTCAATACAACCAAACCTTCCCTTGCCGACCTTCTTGAACGCAAGAGGACTATTGAGCAGATACCGGTATCGTTACCTGGCGGCAAGCCACTCAATTTGTCGTTGGGTGAACACAACGTTCTGCAAAAGGCTATCATTGAGCAATTTCTACCGAGGTTTGGTAGCGATTGCCATGTGCTGTACATCGGTGACACTTCGAACAAAATGCTGCACATTGAGGAAGAAGAGTTGGCGCGGCTTGCCTTTTTTAAACTTTCTCATGATGAGCTGCCAGATATAATAGCCTACAGCGAAAAGAACAATTGGCTGTACCTGATTGAAGCGGTACACAGTTCAGGTCCGATGTCTGAAATACGGGTACATGAACTTAAAAAGCTGTTGAAAGAATGTAGGGCGGAATTAATTTTTGTGACAGCATTCCTGACCCGGACTGACTTTCGCAAGTGGGTAATGAATATTGCGTGGGAAACGGAAGTTTGGATTGCCGATAACCCAGACCATCTTATTCATTTTAACGGCCACAAATTCTTAGGGGCCTATTAATCCAACGCACTACAGACAGAGTGACACACCTCCTTAATCTCCCCACCCCCCATTCCCACCTGCGCCCTATTCCCCTTCGCCTTATCAGTTTTTAACGCTTCGAAGCCCGATACCACATCGAACAGCTCCTCGTCAATGGCGCTTTGACGGGTGCGGTGGTATTTATGCCCCAGTTCGTCCAGCAGTTCGTCAATGTTTTTTTCGGCCCGCTGCATGGCCTTGAGCCGACTGGCGTTTTCGCTGGCCAGCGACTCGGCGCAGGCTCTGAACAAGGATACGAACAGAAATCCGCTAATCAGGGCCAGCAGGGTCTTTTGCGGTGTTCCAATTACCTGAGGAATCGTTTTCGTGGGCCAGCTAAACGCGGCCAGTTCCCGTTTCCATTGCGCATCCAGTGGTAACAGCCGCTGACATACGGCTACGTAGCCGGTATCTGCTTTGGGTTGATTGTGGAAGATGTAACATTCGGTGAGGGTGCCGTTTTCAAGGCTTTCCTGCGCTTTTACCAGAATCTGCCCCACCAGCGGGGTAATGGCTAAAGGATGGACCAGCTTTTTTACGGGTCGATTTCATGATTACTCCTGCTTAAGCTTTTCTATCCGGGAAATGAAGTTCGTTTCCATTTTCTTCATCACCGAGCGAACCGTCTGTTCCTCTGCATCCCGCTGAATAAATTCTTTTCTACCGATTCCCGGAGTTTCCCGAGATCGGCCCCGCCAATGGCATTGCGCACCGATACCGATACATCAGCCCCTGCTTTTATCAAAATACTTTCGTCTACGGCTACGTAATGAATGGCTCCTTTATCGGTTTCGTACGTAAAAATACCGGGTACCAACGCGGCCACACAATCGAGCCGGTGAGGCAAAAAACCACAGGAACCAGCATTCGTTTCTACCACAATACGGCGCACGTTCCGGATGTTGAGGAAGACCCGGAATGGCAGCAACACGTTCAGATTCATCCCGGATTCGTCCATAATTGGTCGGTTTATTTATCAACGGCTACTGCCGGTTTGGCTGCGGTTTCGGATTTTAGATTGGCTGATTTAGCGGACGAACCAGCTTTTTTGATCACCTCGTCAATGGTACCGACCATGTAAAACGCACTTTCCGGCAGGTCGTTAAACTCACCGGCCAGAATCCGTTCGCAACCGCTGAGGGCTTCTTCCAGACTGACATCCTTCCCGGTCAAACCGCTAAACTGCTCGGTGGTAAAAAACGGCTGCGTCAGGAATCGCTCCAGCCGCCGGGCCCGGTTTACGAGATTCCGGTCGAGGGCCGACAGTTGCTCCAGACCCAGCATGGCGATAATATCCTGTAAGTCTTCATACTGTGCCAGCACCCGCCGAATCTCCTGCGCCAGTGCATAATGTCGATCATCGATGATGCCGGGCGTGGCCATTTTGGAATTGGACTGCAATAAATCTATGGCGGGGTAAAGGCCCTCGCTGGCTTTTTTTCGGGATAGCACAATGGACGCCGACAGGTGCGAAAACGCGTGTACGGCTGCCGGGTCGGTCAAATCATCGGCGGGTACGTACACCGCCTGGATGGAGGTGATAGCCCCGGCATCGGTATTGGCAATGCGTTCTTCGAGTTTGGAGAGTTCGGTGGCCAGTGTTGGCTGGTAACCCAGCCGCGAGGGCATCTGACCCAGCAGGCCGGACACTTCCATCCCCGCCTGAATAAACCGGAATATGTTGTCGATGAGTAGCAGCACATCGCGGTGCTCGTCATCCCGAAAGTATTCGGCCATGGTCAGGGCGGCATGACCCACGCGAAAGCGGGCGCCGGGCGGCTCGTTCATCTGACCGAATAGCATCACCATGCTGTTCAGCACCCCGGCTTCTTTCATGTCGTGGTAAAGTTCGTTGCCTTCCCGGCAGCGTTCGCCAATGCCGCAGAACAGGCTTACCCCATTAGAGTGGCCAACCATGTTGTGAATCATCTCGGTGAGCAACACGGTTTTGCCAACCCCCGCTCCGCCAAACAAACCGGCTTTACCACCCCGCTCCAGCGGAATTAGCACATCAATGGCTTTGATGCCGGTGAGAAAGATTTCTGATTTTGTCGATCCTTTCGACAGGGGCGGGGGTAGTTGGTGAATCGACCGCTGAGCCATGTCGGGCAGGGGCGGGCCGTGATCGATTGGTTTGCCAAACACATCGAACATCCGACCGATGATGGCCTTTCCGACCGGTACCGAAAGCTGTTTTCCCTCCGTTTCAATGCGCATACCCCGCGCCAGTCCCTGCGTGGGGTTGAGCGCAATACCCCGAACGCTATGCGCATCGAGTTGGGTCAGTACTTCAATTGTAATCTGCCGGTTTGCGCCGGCATACAGCACCGAGTAGATGGCGGGCAAATCATGATCAAACCACACATCGACCACGCTACCCCGAACGGAGATGATTTTTCCGTAAACTGACTCGTCTGGTGACGGTGCTTTGGTCAGGTTATTATCGGCATTTAACAGGCTTGGGTGGCTCATAGTCATATACATAGCTGGCTCGCCCGAAGTCTGCCTCAGGCTGATCGAAAAGATCATTGCCTCAGATGACCAGACCGCACCGGTTGAGCTAATATGCACAGTAAAGGTCGTCTCCTGCGCCGGTTCTAATCATGACCCGCGACTCCATGGCGGCTGATATTGATCAGTCAACCGTATAACAGTCATCAACTCAGGGGGACCAGAAAAGGCTTTGAGTGTGTCCCCAATTGTCAGCATCGGCTAAATATTGGGAATAAGGTAGGGCTGACGAATCGGTACGGCCCGTTCGCGTTGATAGTCGCTATGAACATGAGGGAATTCGAATCGCTGTCAGACACTCAGCGGGCTGGAGATGAGAGTAAGGAATTGGCGGTTCTCCTTCTTTACCGGGCCGGGTGCTCCGTGCCACCAACGATTGGGTTTGTCAAATAAACTCCAGCTCGGCCTTTAGTACTGAGTTGGCCTGCCCGCTGAAGGTGCCGCTAATGGGCGCGGCCAGTTCGGGTTTGGCGGTGGAGGTCAGGAAAATGTGCCGGTTTACCACAATTGAGCCTTCGGTAGGGTCGAAGCCACGCCAGCCCGCGCCGGGCAGATAAACCTCGGCCCAGGCATGAAGTTCGTGTTCCTGCTGCGGGTTGCCAAACAGGTAGCCGCTCACGAACCGGGCCGCAATACCCATGCTGCGGCAGGCGGCCATGAACAGGGTGGTGTAGTCCCGGCAGGAGCCTTTGCGCAGGGTAAGCGTCTGCTCGGGCGCGTAGGGCGCGCCCAGTTCGCGCACCTCGTAGGTAAATTCCCGGATGGCTTCCGATAAACTGGTCAGGAACATCGTTGTTTGCCAGTTGGCTTTGGCTGCAATCTGCCGTGCCCAGGTTTCTACCCGCTCCGTCACTAAGGAGCGGTCTAAGTACGGCTGTAGAATGTCGACCACCGGTTCTCGATACCGGAATGGCACCCGCTGGGTTTCGAACGGAAACAGGACGAAATCGAACGAATTGAACTCGTCGGACTGAAGTTTCATCTCGGCCACTACACTCAGATGCCGGGTTGGGTGGTCGAAATACACCAGTTGCTGCACATTTCCTTCCACATCAACGTTACGAATAACGCGTGATGGCAGCGGGTCGATATCGAGTTTGTAGTCCAGCAGCCGCTGATACGGATAGGCGCGTGGATACAGATACAGCGTCTGAGGCCCCAGGGCTACCGGCCCGTCATACGTGTATTCAGATGCGTGCCGGACGTGGAGAAGCATAGTTTTTTTTAAGGAATAAGGGGTAAAAAAGGGTGTAAAGTGTAAAAGATGTAGACTCTACGATGCTCTCTTACACCCTTCTACACTATTCTTTTTACTGCGTTTACCTTATCAAAAATAGGGGCCATCCAGTCGGCGGGGAGTTTGCGGACGGAGTTGTTGAGCAACGCGCTCCACTGATGCGATACGGCTTCCATGTCTTCTTTATCGAGCCGGTATTCGGTCATATGGAAGCTGTCTTTGGGGTAGATTACCACGTCGAGCGGATAATCAACGTCATTAGCCGAAACGCGGGTGGCATCGAAACCCAGAAAGCCAACTTTCAGGGCGTCCTGCATACTGCTTTCGTAACTCAGATTTCGGAACAGCAGCGGCTTGCCGAACCCCGAATTGCCAATGATCTTGAATGGTGCGCCCTGATCGACCTCCACCCAGTTGCCTTCGGGATAGAGCAGAAACAACTTGTGTTCATCGTCGTTTTCAAGCTGCCCGCCCACAATGGCGTTAAGGTTGAAATTCATGCCGCTGGCCACAATAGACGCCTTGTCTTCCTGGGCCACGCGCTTTACCTGCTCGCCAAAGGCGTTGACGGCCTTGTAGAGTTTGTTGAACGACCGGTCCTGCTCGGCCAGCACCTCATTAAAGTATATAATGGCCTTGTCGCGGACTGAGCGTAACCCCGACGTCATGACGAATAGAGAGTGGTTTTCGACTTCGTGAACCGAAATTTTACGGTTCGATGACACGTCGGTGCCGGATGTCAGCCGTCTGTCAGCAATGGCAACTAAGCCCGAAGCGACCTTGATTCCTAAACAATACGTCATTCGAAAGGGTGGGGTACAAGCCTTCTGGTGTAACGACAAATATACAGGTTGCCCCCGTTAGGTAAGCTGGTTAGCTGGGTTTTCTTCCGAAATGAATACAGAGGGTAAACCTGCACTTAGCGAATGGCGGGGTAGGGCTGAGCACGCCGGAGTCGATCATCCGTAAGCGTTTCGGCCCACAATTGGGCGGCTCTGCGCTGCCCGGCGGGCGAAAAATGGATGCCATCGGGCCGCTCGATACCGGACGAAATCACATCCAGGTCGGGGCCGGTAAGCGTGTGGTAGTCGCGCCGGTCAATGACGGTTTGCTGCGCTTGCCGGACATTTTCGAACGGCCTGCCGACGAACGACGATTTGGCTACGATCCAGGTCAGGTCGGGCTTGTCGGGGTATTCCTGCCGTAATTTGTCGATGACGCCGTAATGGTGGCTGATAATGGTGTCGGTGGGGTTGTCGCGGTCGTTTTCGCCGTGCTGGAGCAGAATGGCCCGGATACCGGTGGCGGGCACGTAGCGGTCCATAAGATTGCGCAGGTTCACAAACGGCATCCGAATGTCGTAGTTACAAAAGCCATGCTCGAACGGAATGTTGTAGGCCGCTTTGTAATTATGCTCCATGTTGGTACCCCCAAATCCGGCGTTGTAGAACAGTACCGGTACGTTGAGTTGCTGCACGAGCAGATCGCCCATACGGCCCCAGAACCAGGCCATGTTGCCAAACGGAGCCATACCGCTGGCGCCGGTCAGGTTAGAAAACACCAGACCGGGCAGGTATTGGGGGTCGGCGGTTTGTTCGTACTGCGCAAAGGCCGGCGTGGTCTGATCGATTGGCACAACCGATACGCGGTCGTCGGTGGCACCTTCAATGCTGGGGCAATAGTTGGTGCCGTCAATATAACAGCCGGACCCCTGCGCGTTGGAATGGCCCACAATGGCAAAGACCTCGCCCACCCCGAACCGCTGCACGGTATCGGTAGCGACTACCTGCCCGGCCCGCAGCCCACGCACGTCAAGCCGGTACCAGCCACCACGAACGGGTAGCGCACCCGTGAACAGACTATCGCCGGGGCTGAAACGCAGGAAAATCCAGTCTGTATCGGTACCCTGCCCGGTCACCCGCGCCACCGCCCTTACCTGAACGCCATCCAGCGGTTGCATGGCGCGGCCCGCTATGCGAAGGCTGGCCCGATTGTTATTGTCGCGCTGCACCACCATGCGCTCGGCAGGCAGCGTAACGGTTAACTGAGCCAGTACGGTGGTCGCAGAAAAAACCGACATCAATGCGAAACAGCCAATAACAATACGGCACAGATGTGAGCGAAACGGCATAACAAAATCAGACTTGTCGGGAAGTAACGAACAAAGCGGGTTTTACATTAACTATTCCGATTTAGGTTCGGGATGAAAGAGAGGTAGTTTTTAGGAGCAGTGGTTTGTTTTTGCCCAACCTTTGGTTTACTTTGTCTGTACGAAGGCTACACTCACCCCCTTCGTCACTGTGCGATGAACTTTGACGACGACGAGGACGACAACTCCATGGATTGGGATGGTTTCGATGAAGACGACGACCCTCATGAGGCCCGCCCCGAAATGGAATCGGAGAACCGGCGTATCAAAAATCTGCCCGTTTTGCGCAAGGCCAACGAGTTAATGGAGCTCACGCAGGCTATTGTTGAGACCATTGATAAGGAAGAAGACGTGCTGATGATGCACGAACAGATGCTGGCCAACGCCATGATGCTGGCCCCAAAAATTGTGGGTGCCGAGGGTGGGGATCTGTACACGCTGCGGATGGAAAACGCCGTCATCATCAAAATGCACGCCCGCGAACTCCTCGCCCAGACCTCCTACTGCAAAGCCGAGAAATTGGCCGCCACCGCCTACCTTAACGTACTGCGCGAGGAAATCGAGCAGTTCCGCATCCTGTTTGTAGATTGGGTCAACAGTTTCGATAAAGACAACGACGCCCCTGACGATTGGGGTCTGTTTTACTAACTGATGTTGCGCAGTCCTGGCCACTGATGCAGATCTGGGGTTGGAAAGTCGATAGATAAAGACAAAAAATGGCTCCGTACCTGCTACGGAGCCATTTTTTATACGTTCAGGCCACGGTTATTTCTTTGTTTTCTTCGGCTTTGCCTCGCCCGTGGCTTTCGGTTCCTTGGCCGCTTTTGATAGTTTCTGCTCAGCAGCGGCTTCCGCCTGCTTTTCCAACTCCGCCGGTTCGGCCAGTTCTACAGATTTGGCTTTGGCGGTTTTTTCGGTTTTAGCCGAAGCCGTAAGGTCAGTACCGTTTGCCGAACTGCGTACAAACGTGCCCCAGGTTAGGTTGTCTTTGCCGGTCTGCACCCGTTTGGCCCGCTCGATAGCCATATTAGCGGCTGCCTCTACGACCCAGTCAAAGTTAGCCTGACCCACCGAGTTAATGTCGGCGTCGGGAGCGGGGTTGCAGAAGTCGATGGCGATGGGGATACCGTCACGCACGGCAAACTCGACCGTGTTGAAATCGTAGCCCAGACCGTGATTCAGTTTCAGGATGTAATCGGTCATGGTGGCCAGCAGTTTCTTGCCCGCATCGCCGGTGGTTTGCATTTCGGCAGCGTAGCGCAGGTGAAACGGGTTCCTCGGTTCGTAGGGCATGATTCTGATGTCTTTGCCACCAATGCAGTAGCACCGGAAATAGTCGGTGAAGTCGATGGCTTCCTGATAGAGCATCACCAGCTGTCCCGTGTCTTCGTATGCCCGGAACATCTGCTCGGGGTTGTCAACTTTGTAAACGCTTTTCCAGCCACCACCGGAGTGCGGTTTCATGAAGGCCGGGAAACCAATGTCGTTAAAAATGGCATCCCAGTCCATAGGTTTGAGGTTCCGAAACGAGTTGTGATTCGTATCGTCGGGGCGGTGTTTGGACGGTAGCAGAATGGTTTTTGGTACTGGAACGCCGAGTTTGACGGCCAGCGCATTGTTGAAAAACTTCTCATCAGCAGCCCACCAGAACGGATTGTTTACCACGGCGGTGCCGGTGAGGGCCGCATTTTTGAGGAACGCTTTGTAAAACGGTACGTCCTGCGAAATACGGTCGATGATCACGGCATAGTCGGTGGCGACGCCCTGCTCAACACGGTCGATGCTGACGAATTCGGCGGGAAATTCGCTTTGTTTTTCATTGACCCGGTCAACGAATGCCTGCGGGAAGGTATTTTCCTGCCCAAAAAGAATGCCTATTTTTTTCATTGGAGTAGCGGCTGTAACGCCGTTGGATTGGTTACGTTGTTATTGACGGGATGAATAAGAGCGTCTGCGTAGTCGCTTTACTTCATAACACCGTTTTAAGATGATGTTCTAAAACGGCACTCAAAGCCAGCTAAAATACTTCGGCAACTGCTCTTTCCAGACGGGCCAGTCATGGTCGCCCCAGGGCGATACGTCGAGCGTGTGCCGGATGCCCTTGCTGTTCAGAATACCCGACATCTTGTAGTTATCGTCTTTGCAGATATCGTATTCGGTCGTGCCCAGTATGATGTTGATGTGGTGTAGTTCGGGGTTGGGGTCGTTGGGCAGGAAATCGGGTGGGTTGTTGAAATACACGTTCTGATCGTAGTACCCCCGCATGAACGATTTGATATCGAATGCCCCGCTGAGCGAGATCATATTGCCCACCTGTTCGGGGTGTTTGAAGGCGAAGTTAAGCGCGTGGTAGCCGCCGAAACTCACACCCGCCACACCAATTTTCTGCTCGTTGCATTCGCGCTGAATACCAGGTACCAGTTCTTCGTGCAGAAATTTGTCGTACAAAACCTGGTTCCAGATTTTGGTGCCGGGGTGCAGGTGCCGTCCATAAAAACTGTCCTTGTCGATGCTGTCAATGCAATACAGTTTGATTTTTCCCGTCTCGACAAACCACTTTACCGAATCGGTCAGTCCAAAATCTTTATATTCGTAATAATGACCCATCGAGGTGGGAAACATCAGCACGGGGTAGCCCCAGTTGCCATACACCAGCATCTCCATGTCTCTGCCGAGGTGGTGTGAATACCATTTTCTATACGTTTCCTGCACGGTAGTTTTTGAAGTTGTTACGCAGAGATTCACGGAGAGAAAAGAGATTCGCAGAGGTTTTTTTTCTGAGTCTTAACTTCTCTGCGAATCTCTTTTCTCTCCGTGAATCTCTGCGTAACAACTTTTTTAGGTAGTTATAAACGGGGCTAAATTAGCCCAAATAGTCAGGAACCGCAACAACGCTGCCCGATCAGGAGCAAAATCTCAGGCTGGCTGAACAGCAGTCAGGAGTGGTACGCAAACGGTCAGGGTGGTTCCCTGTCCCGGTGCGGTATCGATCTGGAGGGTGGCCTGGAGGTCGCTGGCCCGCTGGTGCAGACTGGCCAGACCGTTGCCACCCGGCCCGATTGTCTCAGGCCGGAAGCCCCGCCCGTCGTCACGTACACTCAGGCAGGTAGTCTGACTCTGGTGGTACCAGTGTACCCAAACATGGCGGGCATCGGCATGACGCAGCGTGTTGTGAAGTATCTCTTTGTACATCAGAAACAGTTCCCGCTGCTGGCGGCTGGTCATCAGCCGGGTAGGGGGCTGGTCGGGCAGATCGAAATGCAGTTCGGCGGGGGCGTGTTCAAACAGTGTGTAGGCGGTTTCGCGCAGCCGCAGACCAAAATCAGCCGCTTCGGGTGCAGCTGCGCGTAAGCTACTGACAATTTCGCGCATGGTCCGGCTTACGGTGCGGGCGGTCTCGCCGATGAGCCGGAGCGTAAGCCGGGCCTGATCGGGTTGGCCGGCAAGCTGGCGGGTGGCTGCATCGCTGAGCAGGCTGATACCGCCGAGATCAGCACCGAGATCGTCGTGGAGGTCGCGGGCAATGTCGTCGCGGATGCGCTGGAGTTGCGTTTGTTTGCGTTCGTTTTCGCGAAACTGCTTAATCAGTTCGGTTTGGAAATTGAGCCGGTCGCGCTCGGTTTGCTGGTTCAGCAGGGCAATGCCGAGGGTAAAGCACAGCACCTCAACTGTTACGCCAAGCTGTATGTATGTTACGGGAAACGTGAGCGGATTAGCCGGGTCCTTCAAAAAAAGATTTGGTATGTAGTTGAGCATCAGAGCCAGTACGCATCCAAAAATGAAACATGACGAACCAACAATGAAGTATTTGACTACCTGCTGCCGCAGTTTCAGAATGCGTGGCACAACCACCAATGCCCCGCCTGCCATCAAAAAACGCCCTACACTATACACAAGGGTGCGGGTTTCTACCGGCACATCTGTAGCCCAGAGCAGCGTTTCCAGTGCAGTTTCGGCTACCAGAAACCAGAATATGAACCGCAGCAGCCGATAGCTGAACGGGTCATTCTGGCGAATATTCATCAGTAAAATCGCAAACCGGATGTACAGCAGAAAGGCGGTTGACTCGATAACAACTACCAGAATATTGGCCCCTGGTACGTAGCCTGCCTGCGTATAGTCGGTATCATCGAGCCGGAACGTCAGCGTCATGCAACTGATGTACAGGGCGTATTGCCAGTAAATTGTTTTGCGTTGCTGTACAAAACACAATATCGAATACAGGGCCATCATAGCCAGCATCCCATCCAGAAACAGGCGTAGATCACTATAATTGACGAAGGCGAATTGCATGTGGCCGTGGGGTTGCCCGTGAATGTACCGTATCGACCCGTATTTGTGTCTATACAGACGGTAGTTTTTGAGCCGCGTGACGCCCAGCCGGGTATTAACCCTGTGGCAAGCCAGGTGACGGATAGGCCGGTGCCAAAATAATTCTCTATTTTGCATCCTGTGATCCGTTTTCTATTGCCTGTTTTCCTCATTATGACCCAATTTGTACCGGCCCGCGTCGATGCCCAGACCGGCGTAACTGTTCAGTCCGATGATTCGCTGGTTTCTGTGCCGCTCAACCGCAGCGTTCGCCTGACTGTTGTGCTGCCTCCCGGTTATCAATCGACCAATACATCATACGCTACCCTGTATCTGAATGACGGACAGGATTTGCCCGCCCTACACCTGCAACAGGTTCTCGATTCATTATACCACCAGCAGGCCATCCGGCCATTTATCCTGGTGGCCATTCACGCCGGCGACCGGATTCAGGAGTATGGTACGGCGGCTCAGGCCGATTACATGAAACGGGGCAGCAAAGCCGGACGCTACGCTGATTTCATACTGACCGAACTGATGCCCTACGTTCAGAAGCACTACCGTGTTAGTAATGACCCGGCGCAGACGGCCTTTGCGGGTTTTTCGCTCGGTGGTTTATCGGCGTTTGATCTGGTATTTCATCACCCGGAGCGGTTTGCGCGGGCGGGGGTTTTTTCGGGGTCGTTCTGGTGGCGCAGTAAAAGCACCGCCGATGGCTATCGGGACGAAACCGATCGTATCATGCACGATCTGGTCCGAAAAGGAACGTACAGCCCAACACTGAAATTCTGGTTTGAAACCGGCACCGACGACGAAACCAGCGACCGCAACAACAACGGCATCATTGACTCTATTGAGGATACCACCGACCTGATTGACGAACTCGTGAAAAAAGGCTACAACCACCAACGAGATATCCGGTATGTTGAGATACCCGGTGGGCAGCACAATCAGGAAACCTGGAGCCGCATTATGCCGGATTTCCTGACCTGGGCGTTTGGTAGGTAGCAGAAATTCTTGACACACAGGAAACCGCAATTTCACCGGCATGAGAGTACACCGGGTCTTTTTTTCTGTTTTCTTTGTACAATTCTCTTTTTGTCTGTGTTTGAACAACTATGAAGCTTCAATCGCCAATGACCGTCTTTTTTCTCACCCTGCTGCTCGCCTGCAAGGGCAATAATCCAGTGGCGCCTACTCCGTCACCGGTTTCGGTAACTCCACCTACCAGTGCTACTACGGCACCGGCGGTTCCTAAATTAGTCTGGTCTGACGAATTTGACAAGGCAGGTTTGCCTGATCCCGCCAAATGGAAATACGATGTGGGTGGCAGTGGCTGGGGTAATAACGAACTTCAGTTTTATACCGATAAACGCGCCGAAAATGCCCGCGTGGAAGACGGTAAACTCATTATCGAAGCCCGAAAAGAAGACGTCCAGAACAACCGGTACAGCTCGGCCCGGCTGCTGACGGCGGGTAAGCAAAGCTGGAAATATGGCCGCATCGAAGCCTTTGCCAAACTACCGAAAGGACGCGGTACCTGGCCCGCTATCTGGATGCTGGGCGATAATATTGGTACCGCTGGCTGGCCCCGTTGCGGTGAACTCGACATTATGGAACACGTTGGCTATGATCAGGGCGTGGTGCACGGAACCGCACATACTGAAGCCTATAACCACGTGAAAGGCACCCAGAAAGAAGGAAAAACTACCGTAGCCGACGTAGAAAACAAATTCCATCTCTACGCCATCGAATGGAATGATAAGCAGATCAGTTTCTTTGTGGACGACAACCGATACTATACTGTAGAGCGGTCGATTTTGGGTGGTACCGAAGATAAATGGCCGTTCGATCAGCCGTTTTTTCTAATCCTGAACCTGGCCGTGGGCGGTAACTGGGGCGGTTTGAAGGGTATTGACGAGAGTATCTGGCCACAACGCATGGAGGTTGACTATGTGCGTGTTTATCAGTGAGATACCTAGAAGAAAAGGGGCAGGAAAATGAAAAGCGTCGGTTCACGAACCGACGCTTTTTTTAGGCGACAGAATTTTTTTTAGTCTCCGTGCAACCCAACCCCGGTAGTCTGACATCTTCCTGTCAACTACGGAATAACGATTAGCGCTGATCGGTACCGTTCAACTTCAACCTTGACAAAAAAACGGACTACCGCCATGAAAACCATCCAGAATTGCCTCGCCACTGCGTTTACCGCAGCTTTCACTACAGCCTTTATTGCCGCTACGTCAGCCACCTCGTTTGGACAAACGACTGTTACCATCACCACCGGAGATTCTGCCAGTACGGCAACCCGCGCGGAGAAGTTCACTAAAAAAGTAGATCGCGTAACTACTGATTTTAGTGTTTATCTGGGCCTGAACGGTTTCGGTAATTCGCTGCCGTCGGCGTATGATCTGCGCCCTATCGGTTCGCGGTTTGTAGCGCTCTCCTGGCAGAAACGTATTCCGGTAGCCACGAGCGGCACGACTAAAATTCGGTTCGTTACCGGTCCTGAAGTGGCCTGGAACAACTTCATGTTTGAGAATAACACCGTGCTAACCGACCGAAACGGGCAGGTTACCGCCGAAACCGCCAGTATTCCCCTGCGTAAATCGAAGTTTGTAACGACCCAGCTCAACCTGCCGCTGATGGTGAACGTAGCCCTCAAATCGGGCTTTTCTATTAGTGTCGGTGCCTACGCCGGAATCCGTCTGGATAGCTACACGGCGCAAAAGCCGGACAACGGACGTACTATCAGAACCCACGGTGCGTTTGAACTCAACCCCGTGCGCTGGGGCCTGACCACCGAACTGGGTTTCCGGGGCTGCTCCAAACTGTTTGTTCGCTACGAACCCAACAGTCCCTTCCGCGCTGGTCAAACGCCCGACAGCAGCGTCTGGGCAGTGGGCGTGAAGCTCTGAATTATTCTGAACCAGAATTTTTGCAGGATTTCAACGATTGACAGGACCGTTCGGCGTCAGCAATTCCTGTAAATCGTTGAAATCCCGCAAAAATCTTGGTTCAGACGATTCAGACAATGCAACGTTCCATCCCTTATCCCTCTCTTTCTGCTGGAACGCTCCCGCAAATTCAATTAATTAGTCAGTCAGTGTAACGCTGGTTCCGCTCATCCGCTCAATCAAACCACTCGTGTAAGATAAGGTACTGTGTAAAACACACTACCTATCTTTGCCCTGTACTAAAGATGAAAATGCTATGCAGCCCTCCTTAAAAATGCCCCTTTCATTAAAGCCTATTCTTCTGTTATTCAGTTTGTTATTGTCTATGACAGTGGTCTTCGCTCAGCCCCTGCCACGCGGTACGGTAAGTGGACAGGTGAACGCTTCAGCTGGTAAGCCTATGGAGTTTACGACCATGATGCTGCTTAAAGCGGCTGACTCAACCATGGTGAAAGGAGCCATCAGTGATATCGATGGAAAATACGCCTTCGAAAATGTAGGAGCCGGGCGGTACCTGATTCTGGCCCAGCAGGTCGGTTTTCGAAAAACGTATAGCGTACCGTTCGTGGTCGATGAAGCGCGTCCGGCCATTGAAATGCCCACGTTGATGATGACCGAAGAATCAAAAAATCTGGCTGAAGTGCAGGTGGTTGCCAAAAAGCCGTTCATCGAACAGCAGGTTGACCGGACCATTGTCAACGTCGAGAACAGCATTGTGGCCAGTGGCAATACGGCCCTCGAAGTGCTGGAAAAAGCACCCGGCGTGACCATCGACCGGCAGAACGACCAGATTAAACTCAAAGGAAAATCGGGTGTGATCGTCTATATCGACGGTAAGCAGACCTACCTCTCGCAGCAGGAAGTGTCGAATCTGCTAAAAAATACGCCTTCTGATAACATTGCCACGATTGAGATTATTACCAATCCCGGCTCCAAATACGATGCGGCTGGTAATTCGGGAATTATCAACATCCGCATGAAGAAAAACAAAAACTTCGGCACCAACGGTACGTTCATTCTCGGCGGGGGCTACGGCTGGTTTCCAACCCTGACCGGACAGCGAGATGACTTGCCCAAGTTCAACAGCTCGCTCAGCCTGAACCACCGCGACAGCAAAATCAACGTCTTCGGCAATTACAGCTACGTGAACCGGCAGAGCGGCAACGCTACCGACATTGACCGGACGATTCCCTTCAATGGGCAAACGACCTATTTCCAGCAACAGTCGTACCGGCCCAGTCAGTTTGTGGGTCATTCATACAAGGCCGGGCTGGATTATTACGTCAGCCAGAAAAGTACGGTAGGGGTGATGGTCAACGGATTCGTGAACAACTGGCAATCCGATGGGCAGAATAATACGCTCATCTTCAACGATAACTACGGATTGACGAGCCGGGCCATTACGCAGTCTTACTCGAAAGAGCCGCTCACCAACTATACCGGCAACCTGAATTACAAGTACGATTTTGATGGCAAAGGCCGGGAGTGGACTGCCGACGTTGACTACGTACACTACAACAGTACTAACCTCTCTAACCTCAGCACCACGTACCGCAACGATAATGGTGAGTCAATCCGATCCAATCAGGATTTGCGGAACCGGATGCCCTCGACTATCAGTATCATGGCGTTCAAAACGGATTATGTGCATCCGCTCAAAAACGGCGCGAAGTTTGAAACGGGCCTGAAAAGCAGCCTGGTGAAGGCCGACAACAACACGATTTTTGATACGCTGCAACAGGAAACGAAGGTGTTTTTATTCGACGCCAGCCGCTCCAACCATTTTCTGTACGACGAGAATATTAACGCGGCCTACGTTAATTACGCCGGTAAGATTGGCAAACTCAAATTCCAGACCGGACTGCGGGCCGAACATACGCACTCAGTAGGTAACTCGGTTACCCTCAATCAGCGCGTAGACCGCAACTACCTGAATTTATTCCCAACGGTGTTTCTGTCGCGCCAACTTGACTCGACTAACGTACTAAACCTGTCATACAGCCGCCGGATTGACCGACCCGACTACCAGAATCTGAACCCCTTCGTGTTTTACCTCGATCCGTACACCTATCAGCAGGGTAACCCCTTTCTGCGTCCGCAATACACTAACTCGGTTGAGCTGACGCACGTGTACAAAGACGCTGTAACCACAACGCTGGGCTTTAGCCGCACCACCGATTTTATCAACCGTGAAACCCCCCGGCAGATACCCGAAAAGAATATCACGTTCGTAACGCCTGAAAACCTGGGCCATCTGGATAACCTGAGCCTGAACGTGAGTTTTCCGGTGGAGGTAGCCAAATGGTGGAAAATACAGAATAACATTAGTGGCTACTACCAGGACTATCAGACAGTCTATTCCGGCCAGCCGTATGGGGTGAAACTGGTGGCTTATAACCTGTACTCGTCCAATAATTTCACGCTGAGCAAAACGCTTTCGGCAGAGTTGGCGGGCTGGTATAATTCGGCATCGCAGTACGGATTCTATCGGTCGAGGCCCCAGGGCGGGTTTACCATCGGTATCCAGAAGAAGGT
The DNA here is from genome assembly GCA_014377625.1 of Spirosoma sp. GTDB lineage: Bacteria > Bacteroidota > Bacteroidia > Cytophagales > Spirosomataceae > Spirosoma. Next base: position 9,050 of record JACMPG010000317.1, on the reverse strand, counting down.
CATGAACGGCAAGGGAAACATCAAGCTCAACATCAACGACCCGTTCTGGCTCAACCGATTCCGGGGTACGGCAGTGGTACAGGACATCAACTTCTCGGTAGCCTCGCGTTGGGAGAGCCGCCAGATTCGGGCCACGTTCACGTACCGCTTCGGCAATCAGGACGTGAAAGCCGCCCGCCAGCGTCAGTCCGCCACCAGTGTCGAACAGAGCCGGGCGGGAGGACAGAATTAGTTGTGAATACGTGAATGAGCGAATAGGTTGGCGCAGGCGGGCTGACGCCGGAGAGGATATTCGCTCATCCGTTGATTGAAATTAAGTTTAGGTTAAGAAGATGCGAAAGCCGTTCCCGAATTGAGGAGCGGCTTTTTTGTTGTTACAGTAGAACCGAAATTTTGGTACTACCCACAAAAAAGATAAGGTTCCCCGATCATGCGGAGAACCTTATACTAACTATTCCTAAACCCTTAACCTTTTCTACATGAAAAACTAACTTTACTCTTTTTCTGTTCCTGAATGCCAATCATTTCAGGATATATTTTAAACTACTGAATTTCAGTCACTTGTAGGTCGTCTACCTGGGGCAGATTCACATCCCAAAGGAAGTTAATCAGCCGGGTTGTGCGGTGGGCCTGATTCAGGTAGTCAGCTGCCTGAGTACCCTTCTGGCTGGCCAGTTTTTTCAGTACTACAGCCGAAGCTTCGTTAAACGTGGCACGGTCGGCGGGGCTGAGTTTCAGCACAGCGGCCGGGTTTTGGTTGTACAGCATGACAACATTCATGAAGTCAACCCATTGGGTAGTCTGCGCAAACTTGCCGAGACTGTGGCCCACGTACACAGCGAACTGTGTCTGGTTTCCGTTGACAAGCATGGCACTTGCCGGCTTGGTGTTGGCCGGGCTATCATCAGTGTTGGTGGTGGTAGCCGCGTTCGCCTGAGAAATGGTCAATCCTGCTGCGAGGATTACCGATGCAAAGATACTACGCGTTTTCATTGTTTCGTTCTATTTTGTGTTCAGTTAGAGAACGCACAAATGTACCGCGAAGGTTGCAAAGTGCAAGCCGACTATTAGGCCCTTATCGGAAGATTATTCTGATAAAAATATGGCTAACGACCGATTTAATGGATATCTTGGTTACTTAACCAGTAAAATCAAAATAATATTTGCTCAAAATTTGACTTAACCTATTTCTTTACTGGTTCGGAAAAATGCAAAGATTCTTTAAAATGTTCAATTACTGGTTGTAATTATTCATGGCATTTTGTATGCCCATAGTGCAAAAGCTCAGCATGGCGTCTCCCGCCCGGTCAAGGTAGTCCGGTAATTGAATTAGTTCGTCCTCCGGAAACTGCCCCAGCACAAAATCAACCTGCCGTCCCGCCGAAAAATTACTGCCAATTCCTACCCGTAAGCGGGCGTATTCCTGGGTATTCAGGACTTCGTCAATGTTGCGCAATCCATTATGCCCACCCGCCGAGCCTTTGGGCTTGAGCCGCAGCTTGCCAAAGGGTAAATCTTTGTCGTCGGTAACGACAAGCAGGTTCGTAACCGGAATATTTTCCTGCTTCATATAATAGAGCACCGCCCGGCCGCTCAGGTTCATATACGTGGTGGGCTTTATAAAAAAAAGCTGCTTGCCTTTGTGCTGCCATTTGGCGGTATAGGCCAGGCGGGTCATACTGAAGTCAAAGCCATATTGGGCGGCCATCCTGTCGAGCACCATAAAGCCCGCGTTGTGGCGTGTCATAGCGTATTCCGGCCCGATATTACCCAGGCCAACAATCAGAAATTTCATCGTTGTGTTTTTTTACCAAAGTATGAGGCAACAAATTTCTGCCAAACAGCCGGGTTAAAAAAGCCGCCTGCCCAACGGCAAACTGCCAACTGGCCATTAACTTCACCCCATGAACCAACAACGCCTGATTCTGGCCAGCCCTCTGCTCGAAATCGTTGTGAGCCGACTGGCCCAGCAACTCATCGAAAACCATCAGGATTTTGCCGATACCGTCGTACTCGGTATGCAGCCGCGCGGTATCTACTTCGCCGAACGGGTCGTGCGTGAACTGAACCGCATCCGGGCCGGCGTGGACTCGCCCGGCGCAGACTCGCCCGGAAATAAGTCGCTGCCCGGCGTGGACTCGCCGGGCGTGCCGCTGGGTTACCTGGATGCTACATTCTACCGCGACGATTTCCGACGGCGCGATACGCCCCTGCGCCCTAATACGACCAACGTGCCGTTTGTGATTGAAGAAAAGCGGGTCATTCTCATCGATGATGTGCTGGCTACGGGCCGAATGGTGCGGGCCGCGCTCGATGCTATGACCGCCTTTGGCCGTCCCCGCTCGGTGGAATTGCTGGTGCTCATTGACCGGCGATACAACCGCGACCTGCCCATCCGGCCCGATTATACCGGCAAACGCGTGAACACGCTGGAGTCACAGCGGGTACGGGTAGAATGGACTGAGCAGGGGGCCGAAGAAGATCGTATCTGGCTGGTTGGCTGATGCCCGGTAAACAGCGTTCTAATTGACCTTAAAGTTGCATTAAACATGTAGCGGATATACTATAGTATTGCAGTATGGGATGCAATTTCTAAGTATTTTTACGGGCTATACGCTAATCGATGAAAACAAATCTTTACCTGTTTCTGTTTTTGGCTCTTGCCTTTGTAATTCTGCCCCGGCTGGCGCGGGCGCAGACGACCTATACGGTGACGGGTCTGGTAACCAATGCCCGCACGGGCGAGCCGGTGCCGTTTGCCAGTGTGGCCCTGATTGGTAAACAGTCAGGGACCGTGGCTGACGAAAACGGCCTGTATAAGTTAGTCGTTAGTCGTCTGACCGATTCAATGGCCGTTAGTTCGATGGGTTATGCCACGCTACGGCGGTTCATCGACGTCGAACGGGAATCGCAGGCCATCGACTTCAAGCTCGTGCCAACCGGGCAGTCATTGCAGGAAGTAGTAGTACACGCGGGCGAGAATCCGGCGTTCCGAGTCCTGCGGGAATTACGCAAAAACCGGAGTAGTAATGACCGCAGTCGCCTGTCGGCCTACGAAAGCGATACCTACACCAAAACCCAGATTGCGCTCAGTCACGTATCAGCTAAGATGGGTAGCAACCCGCTCATGAAACGGGTTAAAGAAGGCATGAGCCGGGGCGACTCCATCCTTGACGACGAAGGTAACCGGCTGCTTCCGCTGCTGTTCTCGGAGTCGGTATCACGGTATTACTTCCGGTCCAGCCCGAAGCAGAAACGCGAAGATATTCGTAAAACCCGCATCCGGGGCGTGGCCGTTGACGATGCAGGCCTGAGTTCGCAGCTATTGGGTGGTACGAGTTTAGTCAATCAGAATTTTTATGATAACTACATTCCTATTCTGGGCAAAGACTTTGCCTCACCCATTGGCGACAATTGGAAGAACTGGTACGAATTTTACCTGGCCGATACGCTGCTGATTGGCAACCGGGTTTGCTACGAGATTCAGTTTGACCCCAAACGACCCGAAGACCTCGCTTTTGTGGGCAAAGCCTGGATTGATACCACGACCTACGCGCTCACGCAGATTGAAACCCATATTGGCCCCCGCGCCAATCTTAACTACGTTCGGCGGCTGATGATTTCGCAGGAGCTGGAGCCGGTGATGGATACAACGGCCGGGGGCAGTGCTCCAATGGGTTGGCTGCCGGTGGGTATTACGCTGATGGCTGACCTGACCGCAGTGGGCAAAAACTCGCTGGGGATGCGGGCCGAACTGAGCATGAGTAGCAGCAACTTTATTATCAATAAGCCGCGCCCGGTGGCATTCTACGAGCAGCCCATTGAACTGAGCGATACCGTAGCTACGACAAACGATGCCTTCTGGAGTAATGCCCGGGCCGATCTGGCTGGCTCACCGTCGCTGAGTCAGAACGACCGGAAAGCCGAGAAAATGATTGCCCAGCTACGGGACATTCCAGCCGTGAAAACCGCCGAATTTATCGGGCAGATTGCCATCACCGGGTTTTATAAAGTGGGTGGGTTCGATATTGGACCTTATCCGTATCTGCTGGCAGCCAACAGCGTGGAGGGCCTGCGGGTACGGCTGGGGTTTCGAACCAACGATGATTTCAGCCGACACATCGTGTTGCGGGGATATATGGCCTACGGTACGCTGGATCGGCAGATGAAGTACGGTCTTGAAGCCGATTATATCTTCTCCCGTCAGCACTGGACGATTCTGGGTATCAAAACATCGTATGATCTGGAACGGCTCGGCATCACACCCGAGCTGGTAGGCGGCAACCGGATGTTTTACACCCTCACCCGCTTTGGTAAATACCGGGGGGGCTACAAGACAAATCAGCAGGAGATTTTCTTTCGCACCGAACCCGTCCGGGGCGTTATGCTGACGGGCACACTCGGCACCCGGACCTTTGACCCTCTCTTTCCCTACCATTACCGTACCGAACCGCAACTGGGGGATCAGTCGCCGATACAGTCCGACCTAATCGACGCATACTGGTCTATTGAGGCCCGGCTGGCCCGGAAGGAGAAATACATCATGGATGGTAACGAACGTATTACGCTTGGCACCAGGCGGGCCCCGGTGCTGACCATTCGCTACACTCATGGCAGTACCGGCATGGGCGGCACGTACAGCTACAACCGCATCACACTCCGCGCGCAACAGTCGCTGCGGGTGGGTACACTGGGCCGGATGGCATACCTGCTTACCGCAGGCTATACCCCTGATGCGGTGCCGGTGCCGTTGCTGTTCCCGCATATTGGCAACCCCACGTTTCTGCTCACGCCTAATACGTTTAACCGGATGCAGTTTTACGAATTCGTGAGTGATCAGTTCGTGGCCATTCATATGCAGCACCGGTTTGAGGGGTTTCTGTTCAACCGACTTCCTCTTATTCGGCGGCTCAACTGGCGGTTAGTGGCCAATGCCGACGCACTCTGGGGTAATATGTCAGCGAAGAACAAGGCTTTCGAAGCTGTTCGCACCGGGACTAACGGGGAGCGTTCGGTGCGTTTTGGGTCGCTCAACGGAGCCGTACCATACCTTGAACTGGGATACGGTATCGAAAATATTTTCAAGATACTGCGCATCCAGGCCATTCACCGGCTTACGTATCTGAGCTATCCCAGTGGTCAGCCCGTTGATAAGTTTACCGTCAAAGCTGCGCTCTCGCTTAATTTTTAAGCAGCTATTCGGGACTTTTGTGGCCGGTGCCACTCATATCCCGAACAGCCGTGTCAGCCGGAACGCGGGTGATGCGGCATTCCGACCGCAACCGTAAACTGTAAACTGAACACCAACATGGCCTTCGTTGCGCCCGTTACCATCCAGCGCGTTACCGGCGACGATACTACCGAATTGCCTGATCTGCTGGCCATAGAAGAACCGCTCGAAATTCGGCTGGGCTTCGGCCCCGCCACCGACCGGCAACAGCGGACCGTATCCGTCACGATGCGCACCCCTGGCGATGCCACCGGGCGGCACGACGAGGAACTGGCCACTGGTTTTCTGTTCACCGAAGGCATCATTCAACAACCCGCCGACGTGCTGTCGTGTCGTCATTGCGTAGAAGATGCGCAGAAAGCGGGCAACGTAATCCGGGTTGAACTCCATCCCGACGTAGCCGTTGACTGGGCGCAGCTGGAGCGCAATACGTTTACAACATCGAGTTGCGGGCTGTGCGGTAAGACTAGTATCGAAGCAGCAATGGCGCAAACGACCGGACCACTCACATCTGATTTTACCGTCGCTCCCGAACTAATTCATGCCCTACCGGAGCGCGTCCGGGGGGCGCAAACGGCTTTTGCCCATACCGGTGGTATTCACGCAGCCGCGCTGTTCGATGCTACCGGCAGGATTCTGCTGGTGCGCGAGGACATTGGACGGCACAACGCGCTGGATAAACTCATTGGGGCGGCTTTCTGGCAGGGCTGGTTGCCGTTGAGTCAGCACGGCGTTTTTCTGAGCGGGCGCATCGGCGTTGAACTGGTACAGAAAAGCTGGCGGGCCGGTATTCCGCTCTTAATTGCCGTGGGGGCCCCTTCCAGTTTAGCCGTGAAAATGGCCCACGAAGCCCGCATTATCCTTGCCGGTTTCGTCCGCAATGGCCGGTACAATTTGTATTAGTGGCATCCGCCCGAGTCAGCTACCTGTTATTACCGAATCACCTGCAACGCACCGGGGCGGATGCGGGCAGTAATTTTGTTGACCCGGCCCCGGTATTCGCCATCGACCTGAAAATAAGCGGCCTGGCGGCTTTCGATGCTGACGGAGGTGGCCGAGTGAATCTCGATATTTTTCGGATTGAAGGGTTTGTAGTGCCAGAAGAGTTTCAGGATTTCCAGGCCCGTAAGTCGACGGAAAATGACGACCTCAAACTGCCCGTCTGCCGGGTTACCGTCGGGGTTGATGACGGCACCAGTGCCATACATCCGGGCGTTGGCCAGTACCACCATGAGCGCGGTCCGCTGTACGCAGGTATCGTCGAGGGTTACGTCAATGCGCAGCAGCCGGCGTTTGCGCATAGCCCGCAATACGGCCCGCAGGTAGCCGAACATGCCGCGCCAGTTATTTTGCTGGTAGTATTTCACAACGTGGGCGTTCAGACCAATGTCGCTCAGGTGCAGACATATATCGGTTTCATTAATGGCAATTACGTCGATGGGCGAGGGGGTTCCGTCTACCAGCAGTTGTAAACAGGCCGTCAGATCGGTGGGTATGTTCAGTTCACGCGCCATGCCGTTGGCCGACCCCGCCGGTACGATGCCCAGCGCGACTGGGGTGTTGAGCAGGTGCGTAGCCACGAGCTTAAGGGTGCCATCACCCCCCACCGCTACCACCCGGTCGGGCTGGTACTGATTAATCTGTTGAGTCAGCGTCTCCTCATCGGTTTTGCCGTTGAGGTGGAATAAGCGGGCTTCGTGGGGCGAGTTGGTGAAGAAATTACGAATGGCGTTTTCCATGCCCGATTTGTCGTGCCCGCCCGATACGGGGTTGATGGCGAATAAAAATAGCAACTTCCTGTTCGTTTGAGGGTTATTAAGATACATGTCCACTCGCTCAATGAACGCTGTTCGAGACAAACTGCCCATTAAACAAAATCTAAGCATTAAGGGTAAGCTGCGTCGCTATTTATTAACACAACTGCGGCTTACCAATCAGCCTACGGTAAAGGTATATCGGGGGTTTGGCAATGCCGAACAGATCATAGTACACGGCACAGTCTTCAGGCGGAGTGCCTTTCCGCGCAGGAAGTATCGGAATGGGTTGTTAGTCAATTTATTCAGTTTAATTCGGCTCTTTGCGGTCCGCCCTTACGTTCAGGCTCGGGTGCGGGTTTGTTGCGGCCAGGAATCTATCGAGACGATGACCGATACCGCCGGTTATTTCTGGGTTACGATGCCGCTGAATGTCTCCCTGCCGCCGGGCTGGCACCCTGTACGGGCCGATCTGATGTCGCAGACGATCACGCCCGAAACGATTTTGGCCGAGGGAAACGGGCAGGTACTGGTGCCGCACTCAACCACGCTGGCCTGTATTTCGGACATTGACGATACGTTTCTGATTTCGCACTCGGCCAATCTTGCCAAACGGTTGCGGGTGCTGTTTACGCGCAATGCCCACAGCCGCCAGCCGTTCGAGGGGGTAGTGGCGCACTACCAGCTGCTGGCCGAAACGCGCAACGGCACCGACGCTACCGTTTCAGCCAGTAATGCCTTCTTTTACGTGTCGAGCAGTGAATGGAACCTTTACAACTATATCCTCGACTTTTCGGAAAAGAATAATCTGCCCACCGGCGTCTATCTGCTGAGCCCGCTCAAACAGTTTCGGGAACTGCTCAAAACCGGGCAGGGAAAGCACCGTACCAAGTTTGATCGTATTATCTGGATATTGCAAACGTATCCAAACCAGCAGTTTATCCTTCTCGGCGACGATACGCAGGAAGACCCCAGCATTTACGCGTCGGTAGTAGAGCAGTTTACCCGGCAAATCCGGGTAGTTTACATCCGGCAGGTACACACCGAAAATCAGCCGAAGACCCGCACCATCCTGAACCGAATCGACGCTATGGGCGTACCTTGCTATTACTTCGCCCATAGCAATGACGCCATACAACATACGCTTAAACTACTCCTATGACCACGAACACCCCTCCCGAAGAACTCACCGGCCAGCTTACCGTTGGTGAGCCGAAAGCCGAAGCTGCTGGCGTTACGGCGGTTATCAAATCGTTTCAGCACGTGCTGGAGGGTACCGGCCCCGTGCGCGGCTGGACGGCTCTGGTCAACCTGAATCAGAAAGATGGCTTCGACTGCCCGTCCTGCGCCTGGCCCGATCCCGACCATGACCGCTCCAGCATTGCCGAATATTGCGAGAGCGGAGCGAAAGCCGTGGCCGACGAAGTTATGACCAAACACACGGCCTCGCCGGTGCTGTTTCAGCGGTACAGCGTGACCGAACTGCTCCAGAAAACGGATCTGTGGCTCGGTCAGCAGGGGCGACTCACTAAACCAATGCGGCTGCAACCCGGAGCAACTCACTACGAACCCATTGAATGGGCAGACGCTTTTCAACTCATTGCTGATGAACTGAACGCGCTTGCCTCGCCCGACGAAGCCATTTTCTATACCTCGGGCCGAACCAGCAACGAAGCCGCTTTTCTGTACCAGTTGTTCGTGCGCATGTTTGGCACCAACAACATGCCCGATTGCTCGAACATGTGCCACGAATCCAGCGGCTCGGCGCTCAACCCCACGATCGGCATCGGCAAGGGAACCGTCTCGCTCGAGGACATCCACAACGCCGAACTGATCTTCGTCGTCGGCCAGAATCCCGGTACCAACCACCCCCGCATGCTCTCGGCGCTGGCCGATTGCAAGAGCAACGGCGGCAAGATCGTCGCCGTCAATCCGCTGCCCGAAGCCGGGCTGTTCAACTTTCGCGACCCGCAGACCCCGGCCGGCGTTGTCGGCAAGGGCGTCGACCTGGCCGATGAGTTTCTTCAGATCAAGGTCGGCGCCGACCTCGCCCTGTTCCAGGCGCT